>JAAZFX010000121.1 GCA_012511555.1 Alcaligenaceae bacterium
CGCGTTTCAACTACCTCAAACCACTGAATATTGCGAATTGTCTCGCTTGCCTTAGCAATGGCCGAGCTGACCGCATCTTCTATGCTAGTAGTGGATGAGCCAACAATCTCAATTTGCTTATAAGTATGATTCATAACAAAAGCCTCCTTTTAATAGGTGAATTTTCATCTTAAGCTTTTTGGATGGGCGAAACAAGTACAGCTGTAGGAGACATCTTGCTATAAAATATACTTTATAATAAACTAGTTTTAATATAAATTACGTTTATCAATAAACCTATGACTACTCTAAATCTCGCTACATTACAAAAAATTTCCACACAAATTCTTTCCCGTGATGTGCCTGAATCTAAAAGGTACCTTTATCACCAGATAGACTTTAATACTCGTTTACTAGGTATTAAGGGTGCACGTGGTGCTGGGAAAAGTACGATTTTACTGCAGTATGCCAAGTCACGTAATTTAGCAAGCACACAGGTTTTGTATGTAAGTTGCGACCATCCTGCCATGGTCGGGGTAAGCTTATATGATTTGGCTGACGCTTTTTATGCACGTGGTGGTCGATTATTATTAGTGGATGAAATTCACAAAGCAGATAATTTTTCACAAGAACTTAAAGCGATTTATGATGTATTTGATTTACAACTGCTATTCAGCGGTTCAAGTGCTTTACAAATTGAATATGCCAGTGCTGACTTATCGCGCCGAGCGGTTGTGCATCGCCTAGGCGTATTGTCGTTTCGTGAATTTTGTGAATTAGAACTTGGTCAGCGTTTACCCAGTTTTTCTTTAAAGGAAATACTGATTTCACATGAAGAGATTGTGGCACAACTCTTAGCGCATTTTCGTCCACTAGAGCAGTTTGCCAAGTATTTGCGTTACGGGTGTTATCCTTTTTATCAGGAGTCTCTAGTCGATTATCCATCGAAGCTACTACAGGTGGTTAATTTGACAATTGATTCAGATCTAAGCCGTATTTATCATATTGATCCCTCTAAACTGGATAAGCTTAAAAAAATCTTGTATATGCTGTGCAGTACCGATCCTTATGAGTTAAATATCTCTAAATTAAGTGCCTCAGCCAGTGTTTCTTGGCCTACTTTGCAGAAGTATTTGCAGCAAATGGATGCAGGCAGTTTAATTCATGTCGTGCGGGGAGGCGTGGGGATGCGCGCCACTAATAAACCCGATAAGCTACTATTAGATAATCCCAATTTATTTCAGGTACTGTGTAGCGGCAGTAATCAGGGCTCTATACGTGAGAGTTTTTTTGTTTCGCAACTAGGTCTAAAGCATCAGGTGCATTATCACGATCGCGGTGATTTTGTGGTGGATGATGAGTGGGTCTTTGAAGTGGGTGGTGCCGGCAAAACTAGTACACAGCTACAAGGTGCCAAAGGCTTTGTCGCCGCCGATGATATTGAAGTGGGTTTTGAGAACAAAATTCCTCTGTGGTTATTTGGTTTTTTGTATTAATCATCAACATTACTTATTGCTTTTAAACCACTCATGAAAAACATCATTAGCGTTCTATTTATTGTCATTTTTGCAATAACATTTAGCGATACCGAAGCCAGAGGTAATAAGCCCTGTAGTGCTAAAAAAGGTGGTATATCACATTGCCAAGGAGCCATCTTCGTGTGCAATGACGGTTCCGTTAGTCAATCCAAGAAAAACTGCTCCCGCGAACATGGCGGTGACAGCGCTGGAAGTACTGGTAGTTCATTAGGCTTTGCTGCCGTTGGAGGACAACAAGGCTGTTCCTGCAGGAGCGGCAACTACTGCACCGGTCCCAGAGGCGGCAAGTATTGCTTAACTGATTCAGGAAACAAGAGCTATTTGAGAAAGTAAAAAAAAGGGCTAGATCTTAAACCTAGCCCTTATAAAATTTACTTAGTCTTTCTAAGTGAATAATCTAATTTCTCCGAGAGCTTTTCGCCCGTCTCAATATCGCGTTGCTCAACAAAATCTTCTCCTACGAAAAATGCGCGATTATCGGCATTGTCATCCAGTCGAATAAGCGAGCCGTTTAGTTCATCAAAAGAAAAAAGTCCGTTGATTGTGCTTGGATTTAATTGCTGGTTATCTTTTAGATAATACTGCTCAAGCGTATAATTACCATCGTTGTTTAAGGTCAATTTAGTCTGAATCCCTTCACAATCAGCACAAGGTAAAAGCCCCTCGTACACTCCCGCCCAATCCAGAGAGTTCTGTGCAGTATGATGATCCGCTGCAACACTCTGCTCTTGTTGGTTAACTGTATTGCTACTAGTCGTTTGTTCAGAAGCAGGATTACAAGCAGCTAATAATAAAGAAATACTTAAAACAGATAGAATTTTTTTCATCTTAAACATCCATTATTAATTGTAAATGTATCGTAATCATAGCAGTCTAAAACAAGAGTTTGATGACAACTCGTAAATATTAGCATAGATATTTATAAGCACCTACTAATAAACAACTTATCACTAATCAACAATCAAGTGGATATGTTTAAGAGTTAGTGTTTTGTGGTCGCTCTGTCAAAATAGAGGACCATTCAGTTAAATTTTGGTGATCTATCACCTCGCTTTTGCTACCCTACGCAGAAAGACTTGAGCCATTTTAACAGTCTGAATGTCCCCTTTTTCTGAGGCAACCTCAACCGCCTTAGTGAGTTTCTCTTCAGCTTCGTCCAGTTTGCCATGTTCGTAGTGAATTCTCCCCAACCAAAACCAGGAACTCGAATGTAAGGGATCAAATATAACCGCTTGCTCAAGATGAGTAATTGCTTCATCGTATGACTCTTTTTCAGCGTAGGCTTTACCAAGACTGTATCGCAATAGCAGGTTGTCATTGCCCGCTGCCAACATGTTCTCTAAACGCTCAATTAACGGTATCATCACTTTACCTCCACTTTATCTGGTAAGTTTAATTGTAAGCTACGCATCTCAAAATGCAACCTTCTCCCCAGTCATGCAATGCTCATTAAATGGTTCTTTTTAATAGCGGAACATTAGAGATAATTAAGGCTGATAGCAGCGACATAATAAACACGAGCAATATGGCTACCAGGACACCAACTATACCGACTGTGAACTGATAGTGTCGGGATAGCGCAAACAAACTATCTACGTAAAAAGGATGAATTAAATAGATGCCAAAAACTAACGACACCACTTTCTTATCGATCACTTTTGAGATAAGGACATAATCTATCTTTTTAAATAAATACATGATACTGATGGACATGGGGATCATCGTCACACTCAAATACTTGTAAAAATACTGCCACACCCCTAAGTTAAAAAAATACGCTCCTATAAAACAAGCCAAAATGGTTGCCGCGATTGACCCTATTAAAACAGAGAGCAAAGAAGAAAGGCGGTAGTTATTGTCATCTGTCCTAATCAAATACCCCGCCACATAGTAAGGAATAAAACTTAAAAACCAAAATACAAATAAATCTGTATTTGTTGCAAAAATAGTATCAATAAGGGTATTAAGAGCCGCAAGAACAAACATAATGGAGGTAATAAAGACAAGCTGATCTCGATTGCTTCGTTTAACAATAGCTATTAATAAGGGACTAAACAAATACAAAAAAACAAGCATATAAAGATACCACAGATGATAGTATGGTTCGCCTGACAACAAGTTTTTCAACAGCACGCTAAAATCAACACTACAACCGACAAGCCATTGCCTAAGAGCAGTCCAACTTAAAAACAATAGACTCCAGAAAACTAACGGTATCCCTATTCTTTGTAAACGTTTTTGATAAAAAACCTTGGTACTTTCTTGTTTGTGCGGGTCCAAAAGTAAGGCACCACTGATCATGACAAAAACTGGTACACACCATCGAGTGGCTGATTCAAAAAAATTCCTGAACCACCAGTCACTACTCCTTATGTCACTCACAATCAAAAAATCACCGGATACATGCAATGTAATAACCGCTACTATGGCAAATATTCGCGCATTATCCAAGTAATACATTATCGAAGTCTCTCTTATTAAGCTTTGCTAGCACCTACTACTCAAGCCCCACCCACTTATCTGTCTGCACACTGAGCTGCCAATGCACAGAATTTGCTGAAGTTTTATCTCATCAGTACCATTTTCACCCATAGAGCCTCACTAACATCAGTCACAATACGAACCTCATCTGCACAGTTTAAGTCTTTTCTCTGATAACGTTCAGCATAACAGGCTTTGAAACTAGTAACGATATAATCAATCTGTGAAGGCACCTGATGCAAACCATTAGTTTCAATACACAACAGATTATCTACTCCCCTCTCACTACGCTACTGTTCAGCAACATTTACAATCATCCTCTTTCTACTCATTAACAATAAAGCATGTACACTTAGTGTTTAGCTAGTGCGATCAGTCACGCCCAAATTCATCAAGCGCTGCTCATTGCTCAACCTTTTGCAAAAACACTTCATGCCTACTCCTTTCCTGGTTTTTTTATTAACTATTTTGCTTAGTGTATTTTCACCATTGACCTCAATGGCACAAAGTGCAAATGAAGCTGAGCCTATCACTATTGAGCAATTGCAGCTTCAATTAAAAGAAATACCTGTCACTAGTAAAGACAATAACGACTTACAATTACTGACCACAAAACTCAGTGAAATTCAGCAAAATGCCGAAATTCTACTGAGTCAGGTAACCAAAGAAGTAGTTGAGTTGGAGCAAAAGCTGAATAGTATCAGTAAACCTGCCACAGCACCAAAAGGAGATCCAGCTACCACGCAGCCTGATGAGAAAGCCCCCGAAAAAGCAGCTAAATCAAGCGACGGACCGGAAACATTATTTATTGCCGAACAACGCGATGCCTTGCAAAAAGAGCATACGAGACTCGATGCCCAGCGCAAGCATTTGATCTTAATCATTAGTGAGGCTAAAGAAAAAAGCAAGCTCCTTGTAGCCGAGCGGCGTCAACGCTTTAAAGATGAACTTTCTTTACAAGTACCCAGCATTTTAAGCCCTGCCTTTTGGAGCAATTGGAGTCTATCACTTCCAGAAGACGCCACGCATCTGCAAGAATTCAAAATAGAATTAACTGATATTTTCAAGCGCGCCGTGAGTCAGGAAAATCGTTGGCCATTTATTATTGGGCTATTTTTAAGTGCAATAGTCTTTGTATTTGCCAATCGCTTCCTGAATCAAATGCTCAATCTCTTTTTAATTAAAGTCATCCCCACAGGGCGAGCCCGACGCTCTTTCTTTGCTCTGTCCAAAGTACTGTTTAGAGTCTTCGCTCTAGCTATCGTCTGTTTAATATTTTACGCAGGGCTCAACTGGCACGATATATTGAGTGATGAGTTTAAAAATTACTTACAACAGCTTTATTATGCCATCCTACTCTCGGCATTTATTTATGGACTGGGAGAAGCTATTTTATGCATCAAGAATGACAGTTGGCGTTTAGTAAAATTAAACGCTCAAGAAGTCAATGATTTACGTCATTTCCCGGTTTTCTTGATGTTTTTATCGCTCGTTTATCAAGTTCTTGTCAGTACCGGTAACTACATGGGCCTAGATTTCATTAGTGAAGTAAATATAAAATCCATCTTCACTTTACTATTTTGCTTGTTGTCATTAACTTTTTTCTCACGTTTATCCTATGGACGTGTGCGTATCAAAAATAATAAAGCCAGTGCACAAGATAATGACGAAAGTCCTGTCGACAACACTAGCAACCCTTCGCACGATGCCTTATCACAGTCAGCAAATGAACAGACCGTTAAGACTACTAGCCGCCCCCCTTTTCCTATTTGGTTAATATCCTTAATTAGCTTAGCCTGGCTCTTTGCTCTACTTGCTACCATCATTACCCTGACTGGTTATGTAAGTCTGGGCTCTTTTATGGTTAATCAGCTAATCTGGACTGTCTTGGTAACTTCAAGCTTCTATATTGCCTGGAAGTTGGCCGACGATGCCTACCAAGCCTTATTTGGTACGCAAGCGTTGCTCGGCAAGTATCTAGTCACGGCCTATGATTTTAGTGAGAATATACTAAATCAATTGATTGCAGTTTTCTCCGCTATCACCAAGGTCCTGCTGATTTATGCCTTGATCAAAATCTTGCTCTTGCCATTTGGTACCAACATCACCGAGTTTACTCAAGTTTCCAACATCCTGAGTACCTTACTGACTGAAAACACCTTTGCCCTTACCACAAGCGGTATCATCAGCGGGATTGTGATCTTTTTATTAGGTTTCTGGGTCATTCGACTATTTAAATCATGGCTTGAAACAAAGAATTTTCCCAATACCAAATTAGAATCGGGTGTGCAGTCAAGCATTTCAACCATGTCCGGTTATTTAGGTGGCGTGGCTGTTATTGCCCTAAGCCTCGGTGCAATGGGCTTTAGTTTTGACAAAATAACTTGGGTCGCCAGTGCGCTGTCAGTAGGTATAGGTTTTGGTTTGCAGTCTATTGTACAAAACTTTATTTCAGGGCTGATTTTATTAACTGAACGCCCGGTGAAAGTCGGCGATTGGGTGGTGGTTGGCAATGAGGATGGTGATATTAAACGCATTAATATTCGCGCCACGGAAATTCAATTATTTGACCGCTCTACCCTGATTGTGCCAAACTCCGAATTTATTACCAAAGCCGTGCGCAATATGACCCTGGACAAAAGTGAGGGTCGAGTAAAAATTACCCTGTCTTTACCCATTAGCACTAATCCACGTATCGTATCCGACATGATTTTGGAGATATTTGCGGAGCATGAATTAGTATTAAGCGAGATGGCGCCATTTATCCGTCTGGACAGTGTTGATGGTGGTAGCCTCACTCTCTCAGCCACCTGCTATGTACCAAGCCCACGCTTAGTTGGCCAAGTACGTACAGAGTTATTATTCGAGATCCTCGACCGCTTGCATCAAGCAGAAATTAATTTGATTAATCCGGTTCACATTAATCAATTAAACACCGGAGTGCAGCAATCACCTATAACAAACAATCAAGTAGATATGTTTAAAAATTAGTTTTCATCGGTCTCTTCTGTCAGAATAGATGTTTTCCCAGTTAAATTATTATCTCGAAAGTTTTACATGAAAGTAACTACCACTAAAACTATGCAAAGCACTGACAAAGCTACACGTTCTCCCGAAGAGCAACGCTTTGACAAGGCTTGGCAACAGGTTATTGAGCAACAGAAAGATAACGAGAATTACCGAGAACATATCCGGACTTTTGTCAAAGAAACCAGCAACCGCTTAGAAGCAAAAGAAAAAGAGTGCATGGATACGATGTACAAAAGCTCTCTTCACTTACTTGGGTTTCTGAGTAGAAAGTCCTTAACACGCTGGCAGCGAGAAACATTATTAGCATGGGTCGGTCAGTATTTATTCACCATGCAGAGTAACCCTTTTAGCTCTCATCTTGATTTTGGACCGATCACACAAAGCTTGAATGAGGCTTATGAGGCTTTACACCCTCCTCTATATGAGGATTTGGGTGATGAGTCGTCTTTTCTTGATAATTTTGAAGATAGTGATGAAGGCTCAAAAGACAGTGAGTCATTTTTTGAGGAGTTTTTCGAGGAATTTTTCAAACATCAACAAGAAGAAGCAGAGCAGCAACACCATGAAGAAAAGCTGGCTTTAAAACAGCTGATGAAATCCTCATCGATAAACCGTCTTTTCCGAAAAATTGCGGCTATTTTGCACCCAGACAAAGAAACTAATGAAGCCCTGCGTGAAGAGAAAAACACTCTAATGAGCGAATTGATTCAAGCGCGCAACACCAATGATATTCCACGTATATTTGATTTTTACGCTAAATATGTAGGTCACTCACCCTTGCAGGAACTCGGTGAAGACTTGGAGAGTGCCAGCGAATTACTCGAAAGACAGCATAGAGATTTACTACGGACTAAAGAAAATATTCTGCACGACGACCCACTCGCCGGCATTTTACATCATCATTTTCACAAAAAAACACCAGCTGCCACAACACGAGCTATTAATAAGCATTTGAAAGGACTAGAAGAACAACACAATAACTTACAGATAATTTGCCGGGACATCACCAGTTTAAACAAACTGAAGCCATACCTTGAGCTGCATTATGACATGCTGTTTCAAAAGCGAGAAAAAGATTACTTCTTTTAGTTTCACCAAACTTGACAGACATCAGCACATTATCCAAGAAATTGATAGTTCAGAACAATTAAGTATTGCGGTCTTAATCAGCAATTGCTTCATAAGTTAAATATACGTCCAAGTTTATTTATCAGCTAAAGCTGCATATTTAGTTTCCAAACGGTCAAAGACATCATTCAATCCCCGCCCACTTATGTGTTTGCACACTGAGCTGCCAGCGCACTGTGTTTGGGCCCTCAACGCCAGCAGCATTTAACTGACCAATCAAACGAATCGTCTGATAAATATTCATCTCACCCTCTATCTCTAAAGGTGAAAGATAATAGTGCTTAGCTGTGATTTTTTGTGCCATCACCTGTGCAAAGTCCATAAATTGCCACTCAGTCATTGTATTAAGATCAGCTACGATACGTACTTCATCTGCATGACTTAAAGCCTTTTTCTGATAACGCTCGGCATAACA
>JAAZFX010000122.1 GCA_012511555.1 Alcaligenaceae bacterium
AGCTCAAAAACCCATGGACAGGACAAACAGCTAATTACCACGGTATAAGACAGTATAAAAATGACCGTGATCCGCATCAACCGTTATTGCAGTTTGCCCGTTGCTTAGTGCATATGGCAGTGGATACGGATGAAGTTTATATGACCACGAAACTTGCAGGACCAAAGACGTTCTTTTTGCCTTTTAATAAAGGGAATAACTTTGGCAAAGGTAATCCACCTAACCGCTACGGACATAAAACAGCGTATCTCTGGGAAGAGGTGTTTACAAAAGATAGCTTAGCAAATTTAATTCAACACTTTGTGCGTTTGGATGGTAAGCCTCAAGATGCTTTGAGTAAGCGCACCCTGTTTTTTCCTCGATATCATCAGTTAGATGTGGTTAGAAAACTGGTTAATCATGCAGCTCATCATGGCACCGGACATACTTATCTGATCCAACACTCAGCGGGTTCGGGTAAGTCAAACTCGATCACATGGGCGGCTTATCAACTGATTGAAACTTACCCTGTTAGCGCGCAGCTAACGGGAGCAAAAGGTATAGAGACTCCTTTGTTTGATTCGGTTATTGTGGTCACGGATCGTCGTCTTTTAGATCAGCAGTTGCGTGAAAACATACGCGAGTTCTCTGAAGTGAAAAATATTATTGCCCCAGCGCATACTTCAGCAGAACTACGTAAATCACTGGAGACAGGCAAGAAGATCATCATTACTACCATTCAGAAATTCCCTTTCATTATTGACGGTATTAGTGATCTGAGTGACAAGCGCTTTGCGGTCATTATTGATGAGGCACATAGCTCGCAAAGCGGCTCAGCGCATGACAATATGAACCGTGCTATGGGTCAGGCAGAGCAAGACGAAGACGTGGACCCACAAGATAAGATTTTGTCTGCTATGCAGTCACGCAAGATGCGTGACAATGCCTCGTATTTTGCGTTTACAGCAACCCCTAAAAACACCACCTTAGAAAAGTTTGGTATTCAACAGCCTGATGGCAACTTTCAGCCCTTTCATCTGTACTCTATGAAGCAAGCCATAGAGGAAGGGTTTATTTTAGATGTCTTGGCGAACTACACCACTTATAAGTCGTATTACGAAATTCAAAAGTCCATTCAAGAGAATCCGTTATTTGATAGTAAAAAAGCACAAAAAAAATTACGCGCTTATGTAGAAGGCAGTCAGCAGACGATTAACGTCAAAGCGGAAATCATGTTGGATCACTTTGTTCCCCAAGTCATCAATAGCAAAAAGCTACATGGTAAAGCCAAAGGGATGGTGGTTACGCAAAACATTGAGTCGGCGATTCGTTACTACTTGGCCATACAGCGTAGCTTAGCGAGTAGATCCCATCCTTTTAAAGTGCTGATCGCATTTTCAGGTGAGAAGGTGGTGGATGGTATTACCTATACAGAAGCGAGCATGAATGGTTTTTCTGAATCTGAAACCAGTGAGCAGTTTGATACGGATGACTACCGTTTGCTTGTAGTAGCCAATAAGTATCTCACGGGGTTTGATCAGCCTAAGCTATGTGCCATGTACATAGATAAAAAGCTATCTGGTGTACTGGCTGTGCAAGCTCTATCTAGGCTTAATCGCTCTGCTCCTAAATATGGCAAAAAAACAGAAGACCTGTTTATCTTAGACTTCTTTAATACGGTAGAAGAAATAGAGGCCGCTTTTAAACCCTTTTATACCGCCACTTCACTAACTGAGCCCACTGACGTTAACGTCTTACATGAGCTAAAAGACATACTCGGTGATGTAGGGGTTTATGAGTGGGAAGAGGTTGAGACATTTAATCAGCTTTATTTTGATGGGGTAGATGCCCAAGCTCTGAGTCCGATTATTGATACAGCGGCTTATCGATTCAATGAAGAGCTAGAGTTGGACGATGAAGAGAAGATCGACTTCAAAGTGAAAGCCAAGCAATTTGTGAAAATCTATGGTCAAATGGCAGCGATTATTCCTTACGAAATCATTGAATGGGAAAAGCTGTTTTGGCTGCTTAAGTTTCTCATTCCTAAGCTACACGTGAAGGACACAGAAAAAGATGCGGTTGATGCACTTTTAGATTCTGTGGATTTGGCTTCTTATGGTTTAGAGCGCGTTAAGTTAAATCACTCAATTGATTTGCAGGCCAAAGAAGGCGAGTTAAGCCCTCAGAACCCCAATCCGCGTGGTGCTCATAATGTAGACGAAGAAAAAGACGCTTTAGATAACATTATCCGTCACTTTAATGAGCGTTGGTTCCAAGGTTGGAGTGCTACGCCAGAAGAGCAGCGAGTCAAATTCGTTAGTCTGACTGAAAGCATTAAATCTCACCCCGATTTCAAAATGAAGTATCAGGAAGAATCGGATGCCCAAAATCGCCGACTCGCCTTTGAGCGTATCTTAAATGACATAATGCTAGACCGCCGCCGTAATGACCTTGAGTTCTATCGTTTATTTGCGAGTGATGCGGCGTTTAAGGCGTCACTAGGGCAGAGTTTGCAAAATGTGTTGGGGTAGTTGCAAATAATAACTTCAACCTCTTCTGTGCTAAAACTAGTGTCAGCATA
>JAAZFX010000123.1 GCA_012511555.1 Alcaligenaceae bacterium
GCTGGCGGGTTCCGGTTTATGTCTGACTGTAGGCAATGAATCTGATTCTACCTTTGATGAAACGCATCGCTGGCGTACGCTATTTATGGCGCATTGTGATGAGGCAAAGTTATCCCATTCGCAGTGGCATTTTGTGGTGCCGAATTGATTCTTACAAAAACCGGCTAAGCCGATTTTTGTAAGAATGACTAAATAAGTGAAAAAACGCCACTTGCATTAAATACATTCTTACCCTCAATGGTCAAAGCGCATTTAGCAAAGATAAGGCGGCGACCCTTGCGGTTTATCGTTACTCGTGCTTCGACCCAATCCCCTTCACGGCCGGCAGCTAAAAACTCGCAGCTAAAGCTTACGGTTACAAAAGAAACCGGCTCATCAAATTGTGCTAAAACGGCATCGCCAAAGGCATTGTCAGCGATCGTCATCAGCGTTCCACCATGAGCAACTCGTGCCTTATTGAGATGCTCATAACGCAGACGCACAGCCAAGACTTCATGCTTACCATTAGCATCCAGCTTTTGATAATAAGGACCGGTTAAATCTGAAAAGGGACTCTCTCGATCTAGCAGTGCAAAGCCTTCAGGGATATTGTTGCTACTCATTCTAAAATTATCTCCAAGTTTTTGTTTTCAAAATCTTAACGTGCTTTAGTGTATTACGAATGAGCTTTCTGTGGAACTTAGGGTCTTTTCGAAGGACTTCACTTTTGACGAAGAGGGTAATCAGCTAAAATAGACCCCCTTATGTTAACAAGAATTTGTATAACTGCTAAGCTTGTAAAAATAGGCTTTTTTTATTAAAAATACAGTGCAAAGTAGTTTTATTGTTAGGTTAGGAATTTGAACATGTCATCTATTGCTTACGAAGTCCAGCGCGCTATAGCGATCATTCGTCTCGAAAATCATCCGGTTAATGGTTTAAGTCATGCATTAAGGCTTGCTTTGCTTGAGGGGCTGGATCGGGCACTTGATGATTCACAAGTAAAAGCGATTGTTGTAACTGGCTCCCAAAGGGCATTTTCTGCCGGTGCAGATGTAAAAGAGCTCGGTACCCCTAAATCATTGCAGGCGCCGATTTTGCGCTCAGTTATTGAGGCCTTGGAAGAGTCTAGTAAGCCGGTCATTGCCGCGATTCAGGGCGTTTGCTTGGGCGGTGGCCTAGAGTTGGCGATGGGTGCACATTATCGAATTGCCAAGGCTGATGCACGTCTTGCTTTACCGGAAGTTAAGCTTGGTCTTTTGCCTGGTGCTGGTGGGACCCAGCGTCTGCCACGTGCTGTAGGTTTAGAAAAAGCTCTTGTCATGATCACGGGCGGTGCTACATTTAAAGCAGAGGCGTTAAAAGATAGCGGATTGCTTGACCGTGTGGTTAATGACAATTTACTAGAAGCAGCAGTTGATTACGCCTTGGAGCTCGTTGAGGCTCAAGCGCCCTTGAAGCAATTGTGTGCTCAAGCGGTGAGTGTGGAGGGTGATGCTCAAGCTATTTTAGCTGAAACCAGAGCAAAATTAGCCGCGGCTAATAAGTTTCAACCTGCGCCCGTTGCGTGTCTCGATGCGGTAGCGGCCAGTGTGGAATTGGATTTTGAAGCAGGCATGAGAAAAGAGCGTGAGTTATTTTTGAATCTTGTCAACTCACCGGAATCGCAAGCCTTACGTCATATTTTTGGTGCTGAACGAGCAGCTCTTAAATTACCCGATGTGCCGGCTGATACACCTTTAAGAACAATCAATAAAGTGGCTGTCATTGGTGCCGGCACGATGGGTGGCGGCATCAGTATGAATTTTCTCAATATCGGTATTCCTGTGACGATGTTGGAAATGAAGCAGGAAGCTTTGGATCGTGGTTTAGCGACTATTCGTTCAAATTACGAGGGTAGTATCAAGCGCGGTCGTCTAACAGCAGAGCAGCTAGAACAGCGTATGGGGCTATTAAGTACCACCTTGTCTTATGATGACTTGGCTGATGCAGATTTAATTATCGAGGCTGTTTTTGAAGAGATGGGTGTTAAAGAAGCCGTTTTCACCGAGCTGGATCGTGTTGCCAAGTCAGGCGCTATTTTAGCCTCTAACACCTCGACCCTAGATGTTGACCAAATCGCTGCGTTTACTAAACGCCCACAAGATGTGATTGGTCTGCATTTCTTTAGTCCTGCCAATGTGATGAAGCTTTTGGAAATAGTTCGCGGCAAAGAAACAGCGGCTGATGCCTTAACAACGTCGATGCAATTAGCGATTAGAATTGGTAAAAAGCCCGTGGTGTCCGGTGTGTGTGACGGCTTTATTGGTAATCGCATGCTTTATCTGTATAGAGCAGCGGCAGATCGTTTGATGCTGGAGGGCGCATCCCCTTCACAAATTGATAAGGCTTTAGAGAATTTTGGTTTTGCCATGGGACCTTATCGTGTCGCTGATTTAGCGGGTCTGGACATCGGTTGGGCAGTTCGTAAGCGCCGTGCGGCAGAAAATCCGGAGGTGCCTTATGAACCTGTGATTGCGGATATCTTGTGTGAAGCTGGACGCTATGGTCAAAAAACAGCGATGGGTTGGTACAAGTATGAAGCGGGTAATCGCCAACCAATTGTCGATCCTTTCGTTGAGCAGGTGATTGCTGATTATCGTGCCTCTAAAGGTGTCACTAGCCGCACGATCACGGATAAAGAAATTGTCAAACATTGTGTTTATGCCTTGGTCAATGAAGGCGCTAAAATCCTCGAAGAGGGCATTGCCCTGCGAGCCTCTGATATCGATCTAGTCTATTTATATGGTTATGGTTTCCCACGTCATCGTGGCGGACCCATGAACTATGCTCAGCAAGTGGGTCTTTATAATGTCGTACGCGATATAAAACGCTTTGCCAAAGCGTCAGATGCAGCTGCAGAATTTTGGACGATTTCACCTTTACTGGAACGCGCTGTCGAAAGTGGCAGCTTTGATTCATAAGAGTTATAAGAGCAAAACATAATAATTATTTTTACGGAGAAGATAGACCATGAGTAATGCTTATATTTGCGATGCAATTCGCACCCCAATTGGCCGTTACGGCGGTTCATTATCAAGCGTACGCACGGATGACTTAGCCGCTCTACCGATTAAGGCTCTGGTTGAGCGTAACCCACAGGTTGATTGGAAAGCCCTAGACGATATTTTCTACGGTTGTGCTAATCAAGCAGGAGAAGACAACCGTAACGTGGCCCGGATGGCTGGTTTATTGGCCGGATTACCAGTAGAGGTGCCAGGCATGACGATTAATCGTTTATGTGCATCAAGTTTGGATGCGGTCGGTACGGCGGCGCGTGCCATTAAGTCAGGCGAGGTGGATTTAGTCATTGCCGGTGGTGTAGAGAGTATGTCTCGTGCACCATTTGTGATGGGTAAGGCAGAAACAGCTTTTTCTCGTGCCGCTAAAATTGAGGACACAACGATTGGCTGGCGCTTTGTGAATCCGGCGATGAAGGCGCAGCATGGTATTGATTCGATGCCTGAAACTGCTGAAAATGTTGCCGATGATTTTAACATTGCACGTGCCGATCAAGATGCCTTTGCTTTGAGAAGTCAGGAGCGTGCGGCTCGTGCGATCGCTGATGGCGTGTTCAAGGAAGAGATTGTTCCCGTCACGATTCCACAGCGTCGTGGTGATCCGCTTGTTTTTGATACAGATGAGCATCCGCGAGCAACTTCTGCTGAGGCTTTGGCCAAATTAAAAGGTGTTGTGCGTCCTGACGGCTCAGTGACTGCGGGCAATGCGTCGGGGGTTAATGACGGCGCTTGCGCTTTGTTATTAGCGTCTGAAGAAGCCGTTGAAAAGTACGGTTTAAAGCCAAAAGCGCGTGTAGTGGGTATGGCTACTGCCGGTTTGGCTCCTCGTATTATGGGTTATGGTCCAACACCTGCGGTAGAAAAGCTATTTGCCAAGACTGGTTTAACCATGGATGATATGGATGTGGTTGAGCTTAATGAAGCCTTTGCAGCGCAAGGCCTGGCGGTCACGCGCGCCTTGGGGTTGCCTGATGATGCAGAGCATGTCAATCCTAATGGTGGAGCCATTGCGCTGGGTCACCCACTGGGTGCCTCGGGAGCTCGTTTAGTTACAACGGCAATGTATCAGCTACAGCGTAGCGGTGGTCGCTACGCCTTATGCACCATGTGTATTGGTGTGGGCCAAGGTGCTGCGGTGATTATTGAAAGAGTTTAATCTCTACTCTTTAATTAAAATAAATGAAGCCTGCTCATTAAGAACCGAATGAGCAGGCTTCATTTCGTTGAGGTCTTTAAATTAGGATTGTCTTATAAATTACATTGTTGATCCATGTTAAAACCATCTGGCAATGAAGATAATAGAATATTGTATGTTAGGGTCAACCCTAGCTTTTTAGTATTATGATTTCATTAAAAATGTAGGTAAAATTTATTTCATAAAGAATAAAAATAAATTTGTCTGTTTTACGTGACATACGCTTTTTCTTAACAACGTCACTTAATGCACTTATGATGTCGGTGATACAATAGTTGCTAGTAGGGTCTTTCTGTTGACCGTTATTTCTCTAATGTTTGAAGTTTTTTGGAGTCCGCTATGAGTCAATCTCAATCTACCGCAGTTCAGGATCAAAATAATCTTCAACCAGGTGACAAAAAAGTTTCTGAGTGGAAGCGTTTTTTATTGATGGGCTTTATCGCTTTGCCTATCGCAACGCTTCTTTTAATCTGTGCTTATGGTTTTGTTGTCTGGTTTGGTCAGATGCTATTTTGGGGTCCTCCCGGACCGTGACGTTTATTAGTGCCGTAACCTTATCAGAGGAAGGTGATATTTTAACGGCATTTTACGCTAGAGGGCAGGGCTTGATACATATGTTCAAGCGGCTGTTCTTACTCAATAAATAACAATTAAGGGTACAAACCATGAGAGCCATTTTTCGTTGGATAGCGGGTTTATTTCGCTGGATTTATGATTGGTTGACACGTCCGGCGCGCCGTATCGGTTTAGGTATACTGGTCACCGGCGGGTTTATTGCCGGCATTGGCTTTTGGGCCAGTTTTAACGCCGGTATGAATTACACCAACACAGAGGAGTTCTGTGTTTCCTGTCATACCATGGGTGATAACTTATTACCCGAGTTACAAAAAACAGTGCACTGGAAGAACCGTACAGGGGTTCGTGCTTACTGTATGGACTGTCACGTTCCACATGAGTTTACTGACAAGGTTGCACGCAAGATGCAGGCGTCACGTGAGGTATTGAGTCATGTGGTCGGTACGATTGGTACGCGTGAGAAGTTCTTGGAGCATCGCCTGGTGTTAGCTCAGCGTGAGTGGGCCCGTTTTAAGGCCAATAACTCCAAAGAGTGCCGTAACTGTCATGATTATGACAGCATGGACTTCGACAAGATGAAGGTGACTTCACAAATGATGATGCGCAGTGCAGCAGAGCGTAATGCTAGTTGTGTTGATTGTCACCGCGGTATTGCTCACGAATTACCTGAAATTGTAGGTGCAGGTAATCCGGCCTTCGCTTCTTTGCTCTCTGAGGCGAGTCATGTGAGCGTTAGCTCAGGGGGATCGTATATTTCGGTTGCACCACAAGCCATTTACTCGGATCAAGACTTAACTAAGCAAATTGGTTCGATTGAGGTCAGTACACCGGTAAAAGTTCTCGAAGCGACGGATAGTGCTTTTTTAGTTGAATTGGATCTATGGCGCAAAAACAAGGGTCTAGCACGTGTTTGGTATAACACCTTCGGTATGAACGTGACCAACGCCATCTTAAATCGCGATATTGATAAAAACTCCGAATTTATTTCAGTAACGGAGTCGCGCATGGATGATATGACTGGCCTGGAGTGGCAAAAGGTCAAAGCCAGCGTCTGGATCGAGCCGGGTCATTTATTAACCAGTGTCGAGCCAATTTGGGATATTGCCCGTCATAGCTACGACAGTGCGTGTAGCGTGTGTCACCGTCAACCACAGCCAGCATCGCATGATGCGAATCAGTGGCCAGGTTTATTTGCCGGTATGGTAGGCTTTACCAATATGGATGGTGAGACAGCAAACATTGTTCTCAAGTACTTACAGCTGAATTCGTCTGACTTTGCGACCGCCAGTGAGTCAGGTATTGAAAGCACCATTCAAACTGCGCGTCCTTAAGGTTTTGGAGAGATATTTATGACTACACGTCGTCAATTTATGAAGGGTATGGCAGCATCCGCAGGTGTTGCTGCCGTTCCCGGTTACTTACTTAGCTCCACGATTGTTAAAGCGCAAGAAGCACCTACAATACCAGCCCCGGAGTTGGGGCGCTGGCGCTTTTCAGGCGCACACTGGGGTGCATTCCGTGCTCGTGTTGTTGCTGACCGAGTAGTAGAGATTAAGCCTTTTGAGTTTGATAAAAATCCGACACCCATTCTGGATGGTACCCTGGATGTGATTTATAGCGCTTCTCGTGTGCGCTATCCGATGGTGCGTCTGGATTGGTATCGCAAGCGCCAACATAGTGATCGTTCACAGCGTGGCGATAATCGTTTTATCCGTGTCAGTTGGGACGAGGCCCTGGATCTTCTCTATGAAGAGTTAGAGCGTATTCAAAAAGACTATGGTCCTTGGGCATTACACATTGCCAACGTCGGTTGGCGTTCGGTAGGTCAGGTTCATAGCTGCGGTAACCACATGCTGCGTGGTGTCGGTATGCACGGTAATGGCGTCGGCACGGCTGGTGACTATTCAACCGGTGCGGGTCAGATGATTATGCCGTACATCTTGGGGTCTACCGAGGTTTATTCTCAAGGGACTTCGTGGGATATTATTTTACAAGAAACTGACACCATTGTTTTATGGGCCAATGACTTGGTTAAAAACCTCCAAGTTGGCTGGAATACCGAAACTCACGAAGCCTATGCCTATCTTGAAAAGCTTAAAGAAAAAGTAGCTGCTGGTGGTATTAAGGTTATTTCTATTGA
>JAAZFX010000124.1 GCA_012511555.1 Alcaligenaceae bacterium
AATTGGGATTGGTCATTATGGCCTTCTCATTAGCTTTTCTATTACCCTTTGCGGTTTCTATTTTTCTTGATGATGGGGCTGCCGAATATTTCCTGTTGTCCGGTGTCGGCAGTTTTGTGTTTGGTGCCTTGTTGACCTTGTTGTGTCTGTCTTTTAGAGGTGTGTTACGAAAGCGAGAAGGGATCTTATTGGTCTTTTTAGCTTGGATTTGCTTGGCAATCATTGGGTCTTTACCAATTTATTTAACAGAGCAGCTGATGCAAGAGGATTTTAGCTTTGCTAAAGCTGTGTTTGAAGGCATGTCAGGCCTAACCACTACAGGTGCTTCAGTTATTTATGATGTTGAAGCATTACCGATGTCGGTCAATATTTGGCGTCATTCTTTGCTGTGGTTTGGCGGAATGGGAATTTTATTGTTGGCTGTAGCAATTTTGCCCTTGTTCAATGTTGGTGGTCGTGAGCTGATGCAGAGTGAAATGCCGGGTCCTCTCAAGGATGAAAAGCTGACTCCGCGTATTGCCAGTACCGCAAAAATGCTCTACGGCATTTATTTTATTGCTTCTGTGGCTTGTGTGATCGCCTATAAAATAGCGGGCTTAAGTTGGTTCGATGCGTGGTGTCAGGCCGCTTCAACCATGGCTTTGGGCGGATTCTCCAGTTTTAATCAAAGTTTTCAGGGGATTAATAATGTGGCAGTAGAGATGGTTGCTGTAGTCTTTATGCTGTTTGCCGGAATTAATTTTGCAACACACTTTAAGGTGCTGAAGTACCGAGACCTACGTCACTATATTTACTGTCCGGAGGCGCTGCCATTTCTTAAATTGGTTTTGGGTAGTGGGCTTTTGATTAGTGCTTATTTATATTTTTCCAATGTCTATGAAAACTGGTTTGAGGCCTTGCGTTATGGGGTTTTTAATACGGTATCCGTAGCAACAACGACTGGTTTTGCCAGTACCAATTACTTGGCTTGGCCATTTGTGGTGCCGGTTTTTATGCTGGCTCTGGGTTCCTTTGCTTCGTCGGGCGGCTCTACCGGAGGCGGCATTAAGTTGATTCGTGTGCTCTTGGTATTTAGGCAAATGAGAGTCGAAATGTTGCGTTTGTTGCATCCTCGCGGGGTGTTTCCGGTGCGTTTTAGACAAATGGCCGTATCAAATTCGGTTTTACTCTCCGTGATGATGTTTATTGCCATGTATTTTATGACCATTATGGTGGTTTTTGTTCTGCTGGCTTTTGGTGGTGCTGAAGAGGTTGATGCCTTTAGTGCGGCTGTTGCTTTGGTGGGAAATATTGGTCCTGCTTTGGGCGCTGTTGGACCGATGAGTAATTATGCCGGATTTAATGACTTCCAGTTGTGGGTAGGAAGTGCGGCTATGTTGGTAGGACGTCTGGAGCTACTCACCGTTTTTGTGATTTTCACTCCGCATTTTTGGCGTGGCTAAGGTGCTAGTTTAGTGTTTAATTAAGCGCTAAACTCCACCGCTATAGCCAATTTGTCGCCACGCTTCATAAACCGTGATTGAAACGCTGTTGGCCAGGTTGAGACTGCGACCGGTGGTAAACATAGGTAGTCGCACCGACTGTTGTCTGCCTATGATTTCCCAATCTTCGGCTCTTAAACCGGCAGTTTCTCGACCAAAAATAAAGCAGTCACCATCTTTAAATTCAATTTCACCAATATGTCTTTGGCCTTTGCTGGAAAGTGCAAAACATCGATCCTTAGTGGCTCCTGTGGCAGCAATCGCTTCTGCCAAGCTATCGTGGGTTTTTAAGTCGGCCCATTCGTGATAATCCAAACCTGCACGTTTTAAGCGCTTATCATCCAGCGCAAAACTAAAGGGTTTGACTAGGTGTAGAGTACAACCGGTATTAGCGGCTAGACGAATGATGTTGCCTGTGTTGGCAGGAATTTCCGGACAAACTAAGATAATATGAAACACGATTTTTTGAATTTTTAATGATTTAATAACTGGCGCGAGCCAGCACAATGCAGTGAACGCGCTTAACACCTGCTGCTTTAAGTGCTTGACTTGCGCTATCGAGAGTAGCGCCACTGGTCATAATATCATCAATTAAAATAACCTCAGTTTCATCTAAGCGATAAGCGCAATAATACAGTTGAAGTACATTGAGTCGTCGACCTATACTATCTAAGGCTTTTTGTTCAATGTGGTTGCGCTCCTGCTCTCGTCTGAGGGCATCATGGGTGATATGCCAACCATTGAGGCCGGCCAAGACCTTGGCAATTTCAGCTGCAGGATTATAACCCCTTTTTTTGAGTGATTGATTGCTTGACGGCAGGGGTATACATAATCTGCCGACTGGTATTTTTAGCTGTTGCTGCTGCAAGCGAGCTTGTAGTAATTTGGCAAAAGGTTTGGCCAGGCTGAGTTGACCTGAGTTTTTATAGCGTAAGAGCAATGATTTAAGCGGGTTGATATAGTCAAAACCAATGCTCAACTGATCATAGTGTGGTTTGGATAAATAGCACGCTTCGCAATAATCTAAGCCCTTAAGGGCAAGTTGACAACGCGGACAGCGATTTTGGTGACTATTGGTGGCCTCCAGGATATCTGCTAGGCAAGCTTGACAAAAACTACCTGCTAAACAAAGATCCTGACAGAGTGGACAGCGCCCTCCAAGATAGGGGCTAAGTCCCCTGAAAATGCCCTCAGGATGATGTATTTGAGCTGTGATAATGTCACTTAGATGTCGCATCTTAAACCCCTTGAAACAAAGTAAAATCCCCTATGGAACCATAGGACGTTTTA
>JAAZFX010000125.1 GCA_012511555.1 Alcaligenaceae bacterium
ACTTACCGGCCTCTACCACATGCACAACCACATCAACTTCAGAAAGGGTCTGTGTCACCACCCGATTCATCATGCGATTCATAGCACCACCATGACGCGTTTGAAAGCCTGGTGTATCGATAAAAATAAACTGTGCATGATCGCGAGTTAGTACGCCTTGAATAGGATGCCGTGTGGTTTGTGACTTACGTGAAACAATAGAAATTTTGGCACCAATCAAGGCATTAGTAAGTGTTGACTTACCAACGTTTGGCCGGCCTACAATCGCAATATAGCCACAACGTTGATTCTTATTTTCCATCATTTGACTGCTCCTGCTCTGTAGCCACCGGCAAACTGAGTTGCATGGCTTGTCGCTCCAGGTACTTATCTTTTTTGAAATTACTTTGAGACAAAATCGGGCTAACCAACTCCAACGCTAAAGTAGCGGCACTTTGCTCTGCTTGACGACGACTATGACCAACAGACTCCGTCACTATAAGCAGATCCTCAACACGGCACTCAACTACGAACTCTTGATCATGTGCAGCACCACGCGTGTCAACGACAACATATTTAGGCAGAGCCAAGCGCTTGGCCTGAAGCATTTCCTGCAATAAAGTTTTACTGTCTTTACCCGCTGTCTTAAAATCAACCTCTCTAATCAAGGGTTCGTAAAGACGTGCAATTACAGTTTGTGCTGAGTCAATATCTGAATCCAGATAAATAGCGCCAAAAATTGCCTCTACGGCATCAGCTAAAATAGAAGGTCGTCTGAATCCGCCACTTTTAAGCTCACCCTCGCCTAATCGCAAGACCTCTGATAAGCCTAAGGTTGCGGCTAATTCTGCCAACGTCTGTTGATTAACTAAACTCGCTCTGATGCGCGATAAGTCACCCTCATCCTCCTGCTTGAGACCTTCAAACAAGAGTGAGGCGATCGTAAAGTTAAGGATCGAATCCCCTAAAAACTCTAAGCGTTCATTATTAGACTGACCATGACTGCGGTGTGTCAAAGCGCGTGTCAAAAAAGCTTCATTGTTAAATTGATAATTCAGCTTTTCTTGTAGTTGTTTTAAGTTCATAGGCTATTTATTTAATGGAACCGATACGATCAAAATTGAAGCCCAAATTCATCCAGATAAAAAATGCCTTGCCGACAATATTTTCTTCAGGCACAAAGCCCCAAAAACGGCTATCCACACTATTGTCACGATTATCACCTAAAGCAAAATAATGCGCATTAGGCACAGTACAACTCAACTGCTCTGCAGTGTACTCACAGTGATCTAAAAATGGAAAACGAGTTTGAGGGCGAGCCACATTTTGATAGGGTAACTTTAAAATATTGTATGTTTTGCTATCGGTAATTTCTGCATATTGCTGCGGGTTACCACTTTGCTGCTCAGGATTAATATAAGGACCCAAATCCATTTGGCCATAGGCCTGACCATTGACCGTCAATGTTTTTTGAGTATTGTCATAAACGATAGTATCACCGGGCAAAGCCACAATACGCTTAATATAATCCACTTCCGGCTGTGGTGGATAACGGAAAACTGCAACATCACCTCGTTGCGGACTTCCTACAGGAATAATCTTTTTGTTAAACACCGGAAACACTATGCCATAAGAGAACTTATTAGCCAAGATCATGTCCTTGGCTTCAAGTGTCGGCAGCATAGAGCCCGAAGGAATACGGAATGGCTCAACGATAAAGCTGCGCAATACAAATACGGCAAGAATCACTGGAAAGAAACTATGCACGATGTCAATAAACCAGCCTCTATGCTTAGCCTCTTCCTCTCCATACACAGCTACTCTTTTAGGCTTGAAGACAAGACGATCGAGCATTTTTACCACGATCGCAATCATCAACAAGAGTAATAAAATTAAGGCATAATCCATGATTATTTAGTTGCTCCGCTTATTAATCATCAACTTGTAAGATCGCCAAGAAGGCCTCCTGTGGAATCTCCACACTACCAACCTGCTTCATGCGCTTCTTACCTTCTTTTTGCTTCTCTAGTAATTTCTTCTTGCGCGAAATATCGCCACCATAACACTTGGCTAATACGTTTTTACGCAAGGCTTTGACGTTTTCACGGGCAATAACTTCAGCACCGATTGCGCATTGAATTGCAACATCATACATCTGGCGAGGAATCAGGCCACGCATTTTGGAAACTACTTCACGGCCACGATGACGAGCATGCTGACGATGCACGATCATGGATAAAGCATCGACTTTATCGCCATTGATCAGCAGGTCAACGCGTACGACATCCGAGCTGCGAAACTCTACAAAGTTGTAGTCCATTGAAGCATAACCGCGTGACACCGATTTTAAACGATCGAAGAAATCTAAAACGATCTCGGCTAAGGGCATTTCGTAGACCAGGTTGACCTGTCGACCGTGATACACCATGTTTTTCTGAATACCACGCTTTTGATTACATAAAGTCATCACCGGACCAACATAATCCTGTGGCATTAAAATGCTGACCTCGACTATAGGCTCTCTAATATCAGCAATCTCGCCAACACTCGGCATGCGCGATGGTGTCTCGACCATGATGACTGAACCGTTATTAAGCTCTACTTCATAGACCACAGACGGCGCTGTGGTAATGATATCCATATCAAATTCGCGCTCTAAACGCTCCTGCACAATCTCCATGTGCAAAAGGCCTAAAAAACCACAACGGAAACCAAAGCCCAAGGCCTCGGAAACCTCCGGCTCGAACATCAATGATGCATCATTTAGCTTAAGTTTTTCGAGCGAATCACGTAACTGATCATACTCGCTGCTCTCAACTGGGTATAAACCGGCAAAGACCTGTGGCTTAACCTCTTTGAAACCAGGTAATGGGCCTGCTGCTTCCTTGCCGACGATAGTGATCGTGTCACCGACTTTGGCATGTTCCAGCTCCTTGATGCCGGAAATAATGAAACCCACCTCGCCAGCTCTCAATTCTTTGCGCTGAACTGATTTAGGTGTAAATACACCAACCTGCTCACAAAGATGCGTTTGATGAGTCGACATAAAGCGCATACGATCTTTAGGTTTAAGGACACCATTAACAATCCGCACCAACATCACTACACCGACATAGTTATCAAACCAAGAGTCAATAATCAGTGCTTGTAAAGGTTCATCAGGATCACCTACAGGCGGTTCAACCTTGGCCACTATGGCCTCAAGAATCTCATCGATACCCATGCCAGTTTTGGCACTAGCGGGAATCGCTTCAGAAGCATCAATACCGATTACTTCCTCGATTTCTTCTTTGGCAGCTTCGGGATCGGCTGAGTTTAAGTCCATTTTATTAAGGACGGGGAGAACCTCTACGCCCAAATCTAGGGCGGTATAACAAGTTGCGACTGTTTGAGCCTCTACCCCTTGAGAAGCATCAACAACCAGCAGAGCTCCCTCACAGGCAGACAAGGAACGACTGACCTCATAGGCGAAGTCAACGTGTCCCGGCGTATCAATCAAATTTAAATTATAAACTTTGCCGTCTTGGGCCTTGTACTCCAAAGCGGCAGTTTGTGCCTTAATGGTAATACCACGCTCACGCTCAATGTCCATGGAGTCTAATACCTGAGTCGACATCTCGCGATCAGATAGACCACCACAACGCTGAATTAAGCGATCGGCCAAGGTAGATTTACCATGGTCAATATGGGCAATAATAGAGAAATTGCGTATATGCTGCATGAATTCCGAAAATAAGACAATAGATAACTAAAAAGGCGCATATATTGCGCCTTTTTTGCGTTCAATAACAGTGTATTGTACTTTATTTTTCAGGTTGAACTGCGACCCACTGGGTGAAATCATTACGACGTACTAATAAGGCCGCATTTTTGTCTTTTGGAAGGTCTTTAACCAACTCCTGATAATGCTTAAGATCCTTTATATCTTGGTCGTTAAGCGCCAAAATAACGTCATCAACCATCAAGCCGGAATCCACACCAACACCCTCAACATTGGAGACGACAACACCACCCTCAATTCCTAACTCTTCTTTTTGAGTTGAGGAGAGATCAGTCACCACCAAACCCAGCCTATCGACCGCGGCCGAATTATCAGAGTTAGAGTCACGGTCCGGCTCCCTAGTCGCCAATGCCTCTTCACCATTGAGACTCTCGACTACGATATTTAACTTTACTGCCTTGCCACGACGCCACACCTCAATACTGGACTCCGTATTAGGACGAGTTTGACCTACCATGCGAGGTAGATCAGACCACTTTTTAATGTCCTTGCCGTCAAATTTGGTAATGACGTCGCCGGCACGAATACCCGCCTTTTGAGCTGGACTACCTAGCTCAACATTACTCACTAGAGCACCCTCAGCGCTACCTAAACCGAGCGCCTCAGCAACGTCTTCCTGGACTTCAGAGATAGTCACGCCAATCCGGCCGCGAACTACTTTACCGGTTTCTTTAAGCTGCTCAACAACCTTCATTGCTTCATTAATAGGAATCGACAAAGAGATTCCCATAAAGCCACCGGAACGCGAAATGATTTGTGAGTTAACACCAACTACTTCACCTGACAAGTCAATTAAAGGACCACCTGAGTTACCCGGGTTAACGGCAACGTCTGTTTGAATAAACGGTAAGTAATCCCCCGTATCACGATTAATTGCGCTCACAATACCAGCGGTGACGGTAGAATCCAAACCAAAAGGCGAACCAATTGCTAACACCCATTGACCTTTTTTCAGATCATCAGACTCACCAATTTTTAGCGGTTTTAAATTATCTGCTTCAACCTTAATTAAAGCCAAGTCAGTACGCTCATCAGTACCTATGACCTCGCCCACTAATTCTTTGCCATCATTTAAAGTCACGATAATTTTAGAGGCCTTATCAATCACGTGATTGTTAGTAATAATGTAACCATCTTCAGAGACAACAAAACCGGAACCTACGTTTCTAGGTACTTCACGCTCAGGACGCTCCCCTAGCTGAGGTTCACGCTCACGAGGCTGTGTCTGACCGGGAAAACCGAAATCAGGACCAAAGAAGAAACGGAAGAGATCCTCCATGTCTCGATCCATACCAAAATTACCGCCAGTACGAGGGCGGCTACGCACTGTTTCCATGGTACGAATATTGACTACACCGGTTTCGGTGTGAGCAACGATCTCAGTAAAATCAGGCAATGCAACCAGGACGTTACTTGAAGAGTTAACATTTGTCGAAACTTGGTTGGAATTATTGCTTTCTTGCTTAACAACCGGCGATGGCAACAACTTGCTATCTTGTGCCATGGCGCTCGGCGCTAAGACACTTAAAGCTAATAAAGTGGATAGAAAAGTTTTTTTCATTAACATACTAAATATCCTTAGATACTAATGGTAATTGAACCGATACTTTTGACTTGAAAATAAAGTATCTAGTTCTCAATTGAACTATGTTCAGCAGACTCTGCCACTGACTCAAGCGTCGATAGCGGCATGGCACCTAGTGCAGTTAACCAATAGCTGCCGATACGCTTACTATAAATATTGACTGGCCCCTCAACCTGATCTGACATACCGTACTTGTCTCTGTCTTCTTGATCAAGCGCTTGAATAAAAATGGAAAAGGAAGAAAGACCATCTGATAGTGTTAGTTGTCGAACCTCTTTGTTGGTTCCCGTCATCAACTTAAAACTAGTAACTTTTTGAAACCCGTTAGGCAAAGAAAAACGCCATCCTTCAGACTCCAGATCCACCTCATTGGAGCGCGCCTTCAAGTGACCCCAAGCCACATAATCATGCTCTGTATGTATTGATGCGCGATCCATCTGCTCGTCTAAAAGCAACTGAGTAAAGGTAGTTTGACTCACTATTTGTTGTTTAGAATTAACTGTTTCAATTTGAAGCAACAAACGTTTAATCGGCTCTACGCAAAGCCTAAAGCCATAGCGATTGTCATCACGCGGCTCCAAGATAATCTTCTTGCAATTTATACCGGCAACTCGCGACGGCACAGCCAGTTCTTTGGCTGCATAATAATTTGAAATGCCTTCTGCTTCGGTGAGTAACAAGCCCGGAAACTCATGCTCCCTGATTGGCACGCTAAGGACGACACGCTGTTCGGGAAAAAGCTGAATCTGCTGATCATCCGTGCGTAATACTTCGATCGGGCTGTCATCAAGTGATTCGACCCGACGTGACAAATGCTCATTATTAAAAACATTAGTTACTTTGGAAGTAATTAAATGCTGATTTGCCCAGTGTGAAACAAATACGCCTTGATAATTTACCTGCTTAGAGGCCAATTGTATCTGTGTCAGTAGCTGTTCAAGACTCAACAACTCGACTTCTTGTGCTTGTACAACATGAGGAGATTGAACGGGATTAGCAGCTACGGCCTCAACTACTTGTTGCGCATAACCCTGAACAGGTGCCGCTAAAGTCAAGATGGCAACACTAAGCCCTGCTAGTGATTTGTGCAACAAACTGATCATTGGCCGGCACCTAAGACCTGATAATTGACCTGCATAAACGGTGTATGAGCCGACATATCACTGTGAGAACGTAGGTACTCAGGATAGGTACGACGACGTTCCTCAGTAGAAACACGGGAGTTAGTTGCTGAAGCTCTAACTGCTACCGTAGGGCTTCGACTAAAGCTTTGACTTGAATCTGCGGCATTGCTCACAGCAGTTGCCGCTAATACTGGACTCTCAATTGTAACCTCAGGAGTATCAACAGGGACTACGGGCTGGACCTCAGCAGAAGCTAAAACCGGGACGGTAGAATCCAGGCCTGGTTGAATTTCATTGCTTTGGAAAATATGGAAAGTAACAATAGTGGCAAATGCAGCGGCCACACCACCGGCAACAAAAGCCAAACGTGCTTTGGGCTTGCCAGGCATCCGATGAACTTGAGCAATTTGCCCCTTGGGAGATACGCCACTAACAGCACCATAAGTACCAGTCGCCTGAAATGTATCTTGTTCTTCTGCTGCATCAAGTGAATGCGCAGGCTCTGCATCCAAGGCTTTTGCCAAACGAAGTGAAAACAGATCGGAGGTACTAATAGCCAAGCTGCTATCACGCATCACATCGCCAATAATCTGGTAACTCTTGATCTCGGCACAGCAACGCTCATCCAGACTGTCCAACACGAAGTTAAGCTCAGACTCACTCAACTCACCGTCACAAAAAGCACTTAAACGATCCAACTGATCTGATGTTGATAAATCCATAGTGTTATTCATTTATAAGACTTCCTTTTGCCAGGTCGCTACACAATCAGCTCTACCATGGTCTACCATCATTAGCTAATAGCGGTTTAAGTCGCTCAGAGATGGCCTCACGCGCTCTGAATATACGAGACCTTACTGTACCTACCGGGCAGTCCATAGCCGTTGAAATTTCCTCATAACTAAGTCCCTCTAACTCTCTTAGGACAATCGCCTGACGTAATTGCTCCGGCAACTCATCAAGCGCTGCTTGTAGCGCTTCGATAAGTTCGCGATTATGCATGTGAGTTTCTGGGGTTTCTCCATCTGTTAGATTATCAAGCAATGAAAAAGTTTCACCATCTCGACTTTCTATTTGATCAGAAACAAAGACTTGATTATGTTTGGAGGAAATATGATTTCTTGCCGTGTTGACGGCGATACGATAGAGCCATGTGTAAAAAGCACTTTCGTTGCGAAACTTGGGCAAGGCTCGATAGGCTTTTAAAAAAGTTTCTTGGGCAATATCTTCGACATCACTTTGATTATGCAGAATACGGCCCAACAGACGTAAAATACGTCGTTGGTACTTAGTCACTAACAACTCAAAAGCCCGCTTTTCGCCAGCTTGTGCTCTCTTGACTAAGGCTGCATCTATCTCTCGCTCTGTACTCATGTCAATATCTCCTGAGACCAATTATGACACAAAGCATTGAAGCGACGCTTTTGTTGAGGATTTAAACTATTTAACCACACTACTAATGAATAAGATTTGCCATTATCAGACTGTAATACTAAATGACACCAGAACAAAGCATGGCGCACAGAAACAAGCTTACAACTAATGATCTCAGCCTCTGCAGAGGGGCGATATTGACAATCACCCTCAGGGCTTATGGTTAGACCCCAAGCAGATCGTACTGCCTGACCTCTAAAAAAAGCAAAACATATAGCTGTTAATAGGCAGGCAGTAGTAAAACCAACTATCAACATAAAGCTAATCCAAATCAAGCCGCTCTTATAAAAAATCTCATAAGAGCTGGGCTTGATCCAAATTGTTTGATGCCACACTCGGTTTAATACTGGTGAGTACATGTAAAAACTAAATCTTTTTAACAACCATTGAGCCGTTAGTGCCACCGAAACCAAAGGAATTGGATAGAGCGTATTCAATCGCTACATCACGCGCTTCATTGGCACAATAGTCTAAATCACACTCAGGATCTTGATTAAAGATATTGATTGTTGGAGGTGACTTCTGATGGTAAACCGCTAGGGTTGCAAACACACCTTCAATACCACCGGCCGCACCTAATAAGTGACCGGTCATTGACTTGGTAGAGTTAACAACCACCTTTTTAGCGTGATCGCCCAGGGCTAATTTAAGCGCTTTAGTTTCATTAAGGTCACCAAGAGGTGTTGAGGTACCGTGAGCGTTAACGTAGTTAACTTGATCAGGATTAATGCCTGCATTGTTAAGGGCATTAACCATGCCACGACGCGGCCCGTCTTCGTTAGGAGCGGTGATATGATGCGCATCAGAGCTCATACCATAACCAACTAACTCACCGTAGATCCTGGCACCACGTTTTTTAGCGTGTTCGTACTCTTCGAGTACCATTACACCGGCGCCCTCACCTAAAACGAAACCATCACGGTCCACATCCCAAGGACGTGAAGCTGTGGTCGGATCGTCATTGCGCGTAGATAAGGCACGCATTGCAGCGAAACCACCAATACCTAATGGAGAAACGGTAGACTCAGCGCCACCGGCAACCATGATATCGGCATCACCATATTCAATTAAACGACCGGCATCGCCGATAGAGTGTAAACCTGTAGTACAAGCGGAAACTACACCGTAGCTAGGCCCTTTGAGACCCAACATAATGGTTAAATGGCCTGAAATTAAATTAATTAATGATGACGGCACAAAAAACGGATTAATGCGGCGTGGGCCTTTTTCTAAAAAGGCAGTTTGTGTTTCCTCAATGCGAGGTAAACCACCAATACCTGAACCGACAATCACACCGGCACGCTCAGGATTAATCTGGTTGATATCCAAACCGGAATCACGCCAGGCATCTATACTTGCAGCTAAACCATAGTGGATAAAAGTATCCATCTGCTTAGCTTCTTTGCTGTTAAGGTAATTGCCGATGTCAAAGTCTTTGACCTCCCCGGCAATTTGAGAGTTAAACTCACTCGCATCAAAACGGGTAATAGGGCCAATACCTGAACGGCCATTGACCAAGTTATCCCATGCGGATTCAATGGTATTTCCAACAGGTGACACAATGCCCAAGCCTGTTATGACGACTCGTCTTCTCACTAAAGACTCCTTAAATGAGCTGTTACGTTTTTATTAGAAGTTTAAAACAAAAACCGCCTAAGCCTGACTCCTTGTGCTAATAACTTTAGCAGCAAAAGACGGTTTAGGCGGCTATGAAAAAATCACCCAAGCGATTATTTCTTGTTAGCAGTGATAAAATCAATAGCTTGTTGAACAGTAGTGATTTTTTCTGCTTCTTCGTCAGGGATTTCGGTTTCGAACTCGTCTTCCAAGCACATAACTAACTCAACCATATCAAGTGAGTCAGCGCCTAAGTCATCTAAAAAAGAAGATTCATTTTTTACTTCTGACTCGTCCTTAATCGCTAATTGTTCAGCAATAATGCCCTTGACGCGTTGTTCGATGCTATCCATGTATTTCTCCAAATGGGCTAAGCCCTTACTAGTTAAAAACTAATGGCCACTATAAAGATGACCCATACTGTGATTATTTGTTTTGAATTACTCAAGTCTAGGCAAAAATTAAACCAAATTCAAGTAGTCAAAACACCCAAAATTGCAATGCGCAGTGCTTAACAACTGCATTTTAGACAAAAAACACTGCAATGTTTATTAAATAAGCCGCTTAAGGAAATATTTTCCCAATTAAACGACCTTTCTTTACTGCTGATTCAGTTCCTTTTCAAGACGAATAAGCTTAATAAGCCAATAAAATCAAAAAGATACTAAAACATTGATAAAACTTTTACAATACTGCAGTCAATTACTGCATAAACATGCCACCATTAACGTGTAACGTCGTGCCTGTAATATATGAGGCTTGTGGACTGGCCAAGAACACAACAGCATTGGCAATATCCTCAGGTTGACCAAATCGCGACAAAGGAATACGTGATAATAAACCGTTGGTGACATCTTCACTTAGTGAACGCGTCATATCGGTATCAATAAAGCCTGGAGCCACACAGTTTACAGTGATATTACGACTACCTAATTCACTTGCCAGGCTACGGCTCATACCTGCCACAGCGGCCTTGGCGGCTGCGTAATTAGCTTGGCCCGGATTGCCTACTGAGGCAATGACTGAAGTCAGGTTAATAATACGACCTTCACGCGCCTTCATCATCGGACGCATAACACCGCGACATAAACGGAAAACAGCATTAAGGTTGGCATGCATAACATCTAGCCACTCCTCATCCTTCATACGCATCGCTAAATTATCGCGAGTAATACCGGCGTTGTTGACCAAAATATGAGGTCCACCCTCTTTGGCCAGTTCAGCCAATAACTCATCGCAAGCGGCGTCGTCAGTCACATTTAAAACCACACCACGACCACCAAAAGCCTCGAGCTCTGCAGTAATACCCGCTGCGCCTTGCTCAGTAGTTGCTGTACCCACTACAGTAGCACCCTGCTCGGCCAAGGCTTTAGCAACTGCCTTACCGATACCTCTTGAGGCACCGGTAACAAGAGCAATTTTATCTTTTAAAACTTGTTCTGACATAATTCTTTTAATCCTGAAAAGCGCTTATTAAAGCAATTAATCATCAAAGCATTAGCATGCAAATCGAACACTATACTAAGCGTGGTTAGCTTGATCTTCTAAAGCTTTTAAAGTCGCCTCTAAAGAGGCTGGATCATTAATATTGAGCATCACTAAATCCGGCTCTATACGCTTAACCAAACCACTTAAAACCTTGCCCGGGCCACACTCAACAATATGAGTAACGCCCTCTTCCTTCATCTTGCGAATTGTCTCTACCCAACGTACCGGATGCCAGGCTTGGCGAACTAAAGCATCCACAATCTCTTCTGGTGCATCAGCAGTCTTGACATCAACGTTATTGATCACAGGCATCGCCGGTCGCTGTAACTCAATCTCGGCCAAAGCACTTGCCAATACCTGAGACGCAGGTTCTAATAAACGAGAATGGAAAGGCGCGGATACCGCTAATGGTAAAGCACGCTTAGCGCCAGTCTCTTTGGCTAACACACAGACGCGATCAATCGCTTCCTTGTGACCCGCGACAACCACCTGAGCCGGTGCATTAAAATTTACCGCTTCGACAAAACTATCATCAGTACTGGCTGCTTGACATACCTGCAAGACGGTATCGTCATCAAGACCCAGAATAGCGGCCATACCACCCTGACCAACAGGGACTGC
>JAAZFX010000126.1 GCA_012511555.1 Alcaligenaceae bacterium
CGAGTCGATAACAAGAAAAATACGGTAACTAGCGCTGACACTAAGGCCGTCAGCCAGAACGCATGGCTCACACAGGATAAAAGCCAAGAGGTAGCGCGTTGCTGGCGTGTTAAGCTGAAGAGGGCATTAGGAACGAGAGCGGCATGTGGGCCACGAGAAAGCTTCTTGGTCACCCAAAGCCATAATTTACCGAGCAGTGGGTAGTCTTTGTCACTGCGTTTAGGTATGAACAAGAACACGAGCCAAATTATAAAGCTCAAGGCATGTAGGGCTAATATCGCGACCCATGCACTGAGCAAATTCACTTCTGTACTGCGGCTGCCAAGTGCGGCATAGGCTAAAGCAATACCACTAACTACGGACAAAACAAGCAATAGTAATAAAGCATATTTAGCCAAACTACGGTAATTGTTGATATCTTGGGTAAGCCCCGAAGCGGTGGCCAAGCGTTGAGCGCGGTTAATAACTTTTTTTTCGGGACTGAGATCTTGAGCGCGCAGAGCGTAAATATAGGCAGAATCATCCATGGGGCCATGATGATGTTCTTTTAAACGTATTGCCTCTGTTTGCCAAAGCTCAGTGAATTTAGTCATGTGATATGGATAAAGTGTGAAATCAAGTTCAGGGATTTAACTTGTCTGAACGTGATATTATTTCACACTTTGTCAAAAGATTAACTTTTGTGGAACCATTGAGCGACCTTGTCTTGCGATTTAGCCTTAATCTCAGGTGTGATGTAAGTGGCAATGGTGGTTAGGGCAGTGGTAATAATAGCTAGGTCATCAGTGAAGCCAAGAGCCGGTAAAAAATCCGGAATCGCATCGACCGGCAATACTAAGTAGGCCAGAGCACCATAGATGACGCGTCTTGCCCAAGCTGGGGTATCAGGACTTTGAGCCGCGTAAAAGAGCTGTAAGACCTTTTCAATTAAAGGCTTACCGGCTTTTAGCGCAACATTACTTATTTTTTGAAGAAAACCATAGCGAATAAATTCGGTTTGTTGCATCTTTGATCCCTCAAGAGAAAAATCGTTTGACATTGACCTAAGTTGAACATGTTTTAATAACAGTCCCTGTAAATTGATGTAACATCAAGGGTTTAGGCTATATAGTATTTAATTTTGAGATTAAGACAGCAAAATTCAAGTCTTTAACTTCTTAATAACAAAAAATATCCAAACGGAGAAAAATTATGAAAAAACTAGTGTCATTAGTTGCTGCCTCTATGTTAGGTTTAGCCTCTTTTGCAGTGTCAGCTCAAGATAAAGCTGAGTTACGTATTGGTGCTGAGGCTGCTTATGCGCCTTTTGAGTACAAACTACCGAGTGGTGAATTAGCCGGTTTTGATATTGATATTGGTAATGCTATCTGTGAAAAATTGGATATGACCTGCGTTTGGGTTGAGCAACCTTTTGATAGCTTAATTCCCGGTTTATTAGCACGCAAATTTGATTTAGCCCATTCAGCAATTACAGTTACTGAAGAGCGTAAAAAGACCATTGACTTTACTGATGCGTTATACGAAGTAAGTAGCCAATTAGTTGCTCCTAAAGGTAGCGACATTGATGGTAGTGATGAGTCCCTCAAAGGTAAAACGATTGGCGTATTACAGGGTTCAGTACAAGAAACCTATGCACGTGAACGCTGGAATAGACGCTCAGGTGTAAGAGTTGTAGCTTATATGGATCAAACACAAACCATCAGTGATTTAAAAGTTGGCCGTGTTGATGCGATTTTATTTGAGTCACCAAACGCCGTTGAGGGTCTATTAGGTACTCCGGACGGTGAGGGCTATGGCTTTGTTGGTGAGCCGATTACAAACGACCCAATCATGAATAACGAAATTGCCATTGGTTTGCGTCAAGGTGATGATGAGTTAAAAGCTAAAGTCAATGCCGCTATCAAAGAAATCAAGGCAGAGGGTTTAATTGAGCAGTTTGCCGAGAAGTACTTCCAAGAAGGCGAAATCTCTGTTGTTAACTAATCTTTTAAATTGAAATTATCGTGTTCTTAGACGGCTATTGGGAACTCATTAAAAACGGCACTTGGGCTACGATTCAGTTAGCCCTTTTGTCCGTTTTGTTGTCCTTTATTTTAGGCTTGCTTGGTGCTGCTGCCAAGCTTTTTGGTGGTACTTTGTTGCGTGGAATTGCTACGCTCTACACCACCATTATTCGTTCTGTGCCTGATCTGGTGCTGATGTTGTTGCTGTTTTTCAGTATTCAGATGGGCCTTAATCAGGTGACAGATGCGCTCGGTTGGCGAGTGATTCAAATCGACCCATTTTGGGCCGGTGTGATTGTCATCGGTATGATTTATGGCGCTTATTTCACAGAAACTTTTAGGGGAGCCTTTTTGGCCGTACCCAAGGGGCAGATAGAAGCCGGCATGGCGTATGGCATGACGCCATTGCAGATTTTTCGCCGTATTTTATTTCCGCAAATGATGCGCTATGCCATACCGGGTATTGGTAATAACTGGTTGGTAGTTTTAAAAGCAACGGCCTTAGTTTCTATCATCGGACTCAGTGACTTGGTAAAAGCAAGCCAAGATGCTGGTCGAGCAACCGGTGACATGTTTAAATTTATCCTGATTGCGGGCTTGATTTATCTGGTTCTTACCTCCCTGTCTAATATTGTTCTTTGGTTTTTAGAGCGACGCTATTCAGTCGGTGCTGCTAAATTTGAATTGGATTAAGCGGCAATGGATAGATTTTTAGAAATTTTGCAGGATTATTGGCAAGCTTATCTTTTTTGGGATGGTTTTGAGATCTCAGGCCTTGCCGTTACCCTATGGATTTTAGTACTTTCACTGCTCTTTGGCTTTGTCTTGTCAGTGGTTTTAGCAGTGGGAAGAGTTTCAAAAAATCCTTTTATCAAGGGACCGATTTGGCTCTTTACTTATATCTTTAGGGGGACACCTTTTTATATTCAGCTCTTGTTGATTTATAGTGGTTTAATGAGTCTTGAAGTGGTACAGGGTACGCCCTTATTACGTAACTTCTTTATCAATGGCTATTACTGTGTGATTTTAGCCTTGACCCTCAATACCACGGCTTACACCACAGAAATGTTCGCGGGCTATATTCGCACCACCAATAAGGGTGAGATTGAGGCGGCTAAGGCCTACGGCATGAGTAAATGGCAGATTTACACGCGGATTATTATTCCCTCCATGTTGAGACGCTCTATCCCTGCCTATAGTAACGAAGTAATTTTAATGCTGCATACGACATCGCTGGCATTTGCTGCTACCGTACCTGATATTTTGAAGGTGGCGCGCGATGCGTATGCCGCAACTTATAATGCCTTTGTGGCCTACGGCATTGCCGCCTTGGTTTATATGGTGGTGGCCTTTGTGATTGTAGCTTTATTTAGAAGAGTAGAGAAAAGGGCCTTAGCGTATCTTGTGCTTAACTCAAAAAACAATAAACAGGTAGTTAAAAATGTATAAATTAGAAGTTCTGGATGTTCACAAGTCCTATGGTGAACACGAGGTTTTAAAAGGAGTTTCTCTCCAGGCAAAGGCGGGTGATGTGATTGCTATTATTGGTTCCAGTGGTTCCGGTAAGAGCACTTTTCTGCGTTGTATAAACTTTTTAGAGCAACCTAACGAGGGCAAAATCATCCTTAATGGTAGTGCTTTGCCTTTAGAGAAGAATAAAAAAGGTTATCTGCAGGTCAGTGATAAGAAAATGCTGCAAGAATTTCGTACGAAATTAACCATGGTGTTTCAGCATTTTAACTTGTGGGCTCACATGACTGTTTTGGAAAATGTGATCCAAGCACCTGTGCATGTCCTGGGAGTAAAAAAAGAAGAGGCGATAGCGCGTGCTCGTAAATATTTGACAAAAGTTGGTCTACCACCAGAGGCAGAAGTCAAATATCCTTCACAACTCTCCGGTGGTCAGCAACAGCGCGTGGCGATTGCCCGTGCCTTAGCGATGGAGCCTGAGGTGATGCTGTTTGATGAGCCGACTTCTGCGCTTGACCCGGAGTTAGTGGGTGAAGTGCTTAAGGTGATGCAGGAATTAGCCGAAGAGGGTCATACCATGATTGTGGTGACTCACGAAATGGGTTTTGCGCGTAATATTGCCACGCAAGTGGTGTTTTTACATCAGGGTTTGGTTGAGGAGCAAGGTACTCCGGCAGAGGTCTTGGACAATCCTAAGAGTCCACGTTTGCAGCAGTTCTTGTCCGGTAATTTAAAGTAGTTTTCTCTGCCTCTTTAAAAGGTTAAAAATGATCAGTTTTAGCTTGGACCTAGCAGTTTATTTGTTAATACTAGGTGCTTTTGGTGGCTTTTTAGCCGGTCTCTTAGGGATTGGTGGCGGCATGGTCCTAGTGCCCTTTCTGACCATGTTGTTTATCTGGAAGGGCATGCCAATGGAGTTAGTGGTGCACTCGTGCGTTGCTACGTCAATGGCGATGATTTGCTTTACTTCCTTATCCAGTATGCGGGCGCATCACAAGCGTGGTGGCATATTGTGGCCAGTGGTATGGGCTTTGGTACCGGGCGTGATTGTTGGTGGATTTTTGGCAGGCGGCGTGGTGTTTTCATTTATCAGCACCGCTTGGTTGGCACTGATTTTTGCGATATTTGTTGGTTATTCTGCTTACAATATGGCGGCGAATAAAAAGCCTAAGCCTTCGCGTCAATTGCCCGGATTTTTAGGTACTTCGTCAATGGGTGCGGTGATTGGTTTTATCTCCGGCCTAGTTGGTGCTGGTGGTGGTTTTTTAACCGTACCTTTTTTAGTCTGGTGTAATGTCGATATCCGTAAAGCAGTCAGCACCTCTGCGGCCTTAGGCTTCCCAATTGCCATTGCTAATAGTGTCGGTTTTATTTTCTCAGGTATTAGAGAGATTGGATTGCAGCCGGGCATGATCGGCTATGTTTATTGGCCGGCTTTATTGGCATTGATTGCTACCAGTATGCTGATGGCGCCGGTTGGTGCCAAATGCACTCATACATGGCCGGTCGGACGTATCAAGAAGATTTTTGCGGGTCTCTTAGCCTTTATTGCAATTTATATGTTGAGAACGTCCTTAATTGCTTTTGGGGTGATTTAGTTAAAAAGCGCTTATCGGTCTAGCACACGATAAGCGCTTTTTTAGTATTTGTTTGGAAGGGGCGGCGATCATTGCAAGATTATTCTCGAGTTTAAGAGTTAATTTAGACATTTTGTATACATTACATTTGACTTTGTTATGAATCATACTGATAATGAATCGCATTACATTACAAAGTCATTTGTGACTTAGATGTATTTTGTCATATAGCTTATAGCTATTTTTTAATTTTCTTAACTCTTTAATTTTAAAAACTATGAAAAAACATTTATTACGCAGTATTGTAATTGGGTCCAGCTTGCTAGCAGCACAAGCGGCTAATGCTTTCGAGATTAAGCACAGTGCTGGTGTATTAGAACTAGAGCAAACACCTAAAAAAGTGGTGAGCTATGATTTAGCGCAACTTGATACATTAACGGCGTTAGGTATTGAGGCTGTGGCTGTTCCTGAGTCTTCTTATAAAAACTCATTGGCGCAATATAACGACAGTCCAACAGTTGGTACTTTATTTAAACCAGACTATGAAGCGTTGAAAAAAATTCAACCTGATTTAATTATCGCCGGTGGACGTTCTGCCGCCGCTATGGATGAACTCGCAAAAATTGCCCCAACGATCAGTTTTGCCAGCGATCCTAATAATTTTGTTGATTCTGTTAAAGACTCAGTAAATAGTATTGCTAAAGCGTGGGATAAAGAAGCAGAAGGTGAGAAACTCCTGGAGAAACTCGACCAAAACATTAAGCAATTACATGACTTAAACAAGGGTAAAACAGGCGCATTTTTGTTTGTCATGAAAGATCGAGTAATGACTCATGCACCAGGTGATCGCTTTGGCTATATCGAAGAGTTAACCGGTTTAAAACCTATTTTAAACGCTCGTACTGCAGAGGAGTTAAATCAACCTCGTCCAGAGGCTGATTCACCTGAAGCAAAAGCAAGAGCTCAAAAATCCGCAGATGAACTTTCTACTGTTGCTAAAGCCAATCCTGATTGGTTCATCGTGTTAGACCGTGGGGCTCTTAATGATGCTGAAACAACAGCTGCAAAGACTTTAGAAAATCATGCTGAGATTGGTCAAACAGATGCTGTTAAAAATGATCGTGTCTTTTATGTGGAACCAAATCCATGGTATGTCGTGACTGGTGGCGTGAGCAATCTAACAACGATTACCGATCAAATGATTGAAAAGATGAAAACTAAAAACTAAACTTAATTAATTTTTAGTTTTGAATGACTAACGCCACAAAATAATTTATTGATATTTTGTGGCGTTAGTATTTTATTTACTAAGATTTTATGTTGTTTGAACTTGATTAAGCGACTCTTAGAATGAACCGAATATTGTTCCAAGCGTGATGACAACAACTAAAGCAAAAATTGGGCCGATAATAGTCACTGCCGCAATATTTAGATAAGACTGGCGGTGATTCATACCGCAAATTGAGAGCAGGGTAATGATCGCACCACAATGAGGTAGCGTATCAAAACCACCTGCCGCAATCACGGCCACACGGTGTAAAAGCTCCGGGCTGATATTATTCTCTAAAGCGATTCGTAGATAATCCGCTCCTAAAGTTTGTAGCGCAATACTTAAACCACCTGAAGAAGAGCCTGTAATACCGGCTAGAGTGGTCATAGCGATAGCTTCAGAAATCAGCGGGTTATTTGGTGATACGTTGAGGACCAAGGCTTTTAAAATTGCAAAACCTGCCAAACTTGCAATCACTGCGCCATAACCTACTTCTGATGCGGTGTTAAAGGCCGGCAGCATGGAGCCCAAGGTGCCCTTGTTGATAGTTTGTTGAAGGTGTTTCCAACGGGGCCATGCAATAGCAATCAACCAGATGCAAGCAAATACAAGAGACACAATAATAGCCCAAAGACCGGTTTTTTTACTCGGGTCCAGTGCGGCGAATTCCTGATTAATTATAGAGAAATTCATGCTCGGGAAAATACCGTAAGTAAAAAGCGCATTAAGACCAATCACTAAGACTAGCGGAGAAAATGCCAATAAAGTCGACATTTGGTTCTCATCGCTAATGTTTTCATGCTCAACGCCATCACCATGATCGCCGTAGCCTTCCTCATTTGCATGAGCAATTCTAGCTCTGCTTCTTAACCAAAGCATCCCTGCAGAGAACATGATTAACGCTGCAATAATACCTAAACCCGGCGCGGCAAAGACGTTAGTGCTGTAAAAAGGGATAGGAATTGCGTTTTGAATAGCCGGAGTACCTGGTAGGGCAGTCATGGTAAAGGTAAAAGCACCTAAGGCAATGGTCGCCGGAATGAGGCGCTTAGGGATGCCCGCTTGATAGAACATGACTTTAGCAATTGGGTAAATTGCAAAAGCCACCACAAAGAGAGAAACGCCACCATAAGTTAGTACGCCGCAAGCCAGTACAACGGTTAGCATGGCATGCTTGGGTCCTAAGACTTTAGTGAACCAATGGGCAATACTTGATGCTGCTCCCGAGTCAGCCATCAATTGACCAAAGATCGCACCCAGTAAGAAAATCGGAAAGTAGTTGATTAAGTAACCGCCTAACGCACCCATAAAGGTTTCGGTATAAATCGGCAGCATGAGGTGAATATCACCCGATAATAAAACGGCTAAAGTCGCTAAAACGGGAGCGAGGATTAATACTGAGATACCCCGATAGGCGAGGAACATCAGCAGTAAGAGAGAAATTACAATGGCCCAAATACTCATGGGTATGGTCTCCAAAGGCTAATACTGTTTAATAAGTAGATTGTTTAAAAACTGCTTAGACCGGATTGTAGCACTGAAAAATTTCCCCTGTGATCTTAAAATTTTATTATTTGCGGGGTGGTCTAAAGACGTCTTTATCCTCATAAAAATCGTCCTTGTCTTGTTCAACATGCCAGCCTGGTATACCGAAGATAGGTACGGGAATATAGGGTTTAGAGGCCAGAATTACAGCTGTCAGTTGATGGCTTAAGAAATCGTCCGTAGCTATTAAATCAAAACCCCCTTGTTGTTGTGGGATGCGAAACACATGGGCGCAAATGCCTTTGTA
>JAAZFX010000127.1 GCA_012511555.1 Alcaligenaceae bacterium
ATTGCTATACTAAACCTGATTTCCATTCTGCGGCGGTTTCGCTGCGAGTAACTTTTTAGCTTTATTTAGCTCATCGAGGAGAAACATGAACAAAGCCTCTAAATTCGCATTAGCATTCGCCGTTGCAACCACTGCAACTACTGGCGTAGCATCTGCTCAAACTATCGATAACTGGCAAAGCAACTACGGTATCGTTTGGATGAACAACACAGGCGAGCACTGCTGGCGTAACAACTACTGGACACCAGCTACTGCAGCCCAAGGTTGTGGCGCTCCAGCTGCCCAAGAGATGGTTGCCAACAAGGTTGCCTTTAACGCAGACACCTTCTTTGATTTTGACAAATCAACTATCAAACCTGAAGGCCGTAACATCCTAGACCAGGTTGCTCAACAAGCTCAACAACTTTCTTTAGAGTCAATTATTGCTGTTGGTCACACTGACAGTGTTGGTTCTGACGAGTACAACCAAGGCCTATCAGAGCGTCGTGCTGCTGCTGTTAAGAACTACCTAGTTTCTCGTGGTATTCCTGCTGATTCCATCATTGCTTCAGGCCGTGGTGAAGCTCAGCCTATCGCTGACAACTCTACTCGCGAAGGCCGCGCTCGCAACCGTCGCGTTGAGATTGAAATTGTTGGTACTCGTACCAACTAATTAGCATGGAGTTATATTTCTGCTATTAAAGCATTAAGTTTTACTTAATTTTTTCTTGGCAGAAATACTACTGATTCTGCAATAGGCTCCGTTAACTTCGGAGCCTTTTTGTTTTTACCTTCAGCAAAAAAGAGCATAAGTCATACTATGAGTGATACCAACAAGCCTATCAATGTCGACCCCTCTGAAATCGAAAAGTTTAGCGCCGTTGCATCCAAATGGTGGGATACAGAAGGTGAATTTGCTCCCTTGCATAAACTCAACCCCCTGCGTACACAATGGATCATTGAACACACAGGCGAATTAAACAACAAAGAGCTTATTGATGTAGGTTGTGGCGGTGGCATTTTAGCTGAAAGCCTCGCTAAAGCAGGTGCCAAAGTAACCGGTATTGACTTGGCACAAAAGTCACTAACTGTAGCTAGACTCCACAGCCTTGAGAGCCAGCTTGCCATAGACTACAAAAAAATACCTGCCGAAGAAATGGCAGAGCAATACCCTGAATACTTTGATGTAGTTACCTGCATGGAGATGCTTGAACACGTTCCTGATCCACATTCCATTATCCGTGCTTGTGCAAAAATGGTGAAACCCGGGGGATGGGTCTTTTTCTCAACGATCAATCGGAACTTCAAGTCATTCATGCAATTAATTGTTGCCGCCGAATATGTCTTAGGGATGGTCCCCAAGGGAACGCACAATTACAATCAACTACTAAAACCCAGTGAACTGCGCCAAACTATTGAGCAATCAGGCTTATCACTGAGAGACATTAAAGGCCTTGATTACAATCTCTTTTCAAAAACCTACTCACTCAGCCAAGATGCTACTGTAAATTATTTTATTGCGACTCAAAAATGATCAATACAGTTTTATTTGACTTAGACGGCACACTAGTTGACAGCGCACCGGGCTTGGCCTTAGCAGCCAACCTACAGCGGAAAAAATGTTTTCTTGAGGATCTGGCCTATGAAGAGCTCCGTAACGTAGCATCGCATGGAACACGCGGCTTACTTAAGGTCGCTCTCAAACTTGAGCAGAGTGATCTAGTCTACCCTTACTTCAGAGATCGTTTTTTAGAAGATTATCGCCAATGTATGCTGGACAATAGTCATTTATTCCCTCAAGTAGCCACCTTACTAAGCACCCTAGAACAACGCGACATAACATGGGGTATTGTCACCAATAAAAGCGAGGCCCTTACCCACCCTCTTCTTGACTATTTAAAACTCAACAGCCGTAGCAGGGTTACAGTGTGTGGCGATACAACACCTTTTATTAAACCCGATCCCGGGGGCTTAATTTATGCTGCAGAGCAAATAAGTACAAAAACCAATCAATGCAGCTACGTTGGCGATGATGAACGTGATATTATTGCAGGTAAGAAAGCAGGAATGAAAACTATCGCCGTTACCTACGGCTATAGTCTAGACAAGGCCATGGCTATAGCTTGTGAGCCTGACGCAATAGCTCATCACCCTTCAGAGATACTTTCTCTACTGTTTGGCGATGCTTATTCAAAAGGTTTAATTCATGTATAAGACAATCTCTTATCCCTCAATGTCAAAATTATCTCGCCTCAGTGCAATCTACTGCCTGATACTGCTGAGCGCATGTAGCACCTTAAATAACGCCAACCAAGGCGGCAAAGGCAGCTTAAGAGTTAACGAAGATGGTCAACCCGCAAGTAGCAGTCGTTTCACCTGGGTTACCAACAACTGGCCGGAACTGAGTGAATCAATCAAAGCCAGCAACACAAATGAACTTTCTCTAGAAATCAATCAAGTACACGATGGCAGTTTGCGTATATTAATTCCCGCAGATGAAGTTTTCGTGGGCAATACCTTACGTGTCAACCGTAAATCGCACAAAATTCTTGATAAAATCGTAGAAGAAATGAATTTACGACAAGAATTGCGTGTCCGCATTGTCGGACATACAGATAGCAGCGGTGATGATTTACAAAACCAAATCCTCTCATTAAACCGCTCTAACAGTGTAGCAAAATATCTTATTTCAAATGGCTTAAGAAGCTCGAGAATTGAGCTTGAAGGTAGGGGTTCCATCGATCCTCTAGTAAGCAATAACTCAACAAAAAACCGTTTAATCAATCGCCGTATTGAATTGTATCTATACCACTTAAGATAGACAACAAAAAGGGGCCGAAGCCCCAAGACACATTAAAA
>JAAZFX010000128.1 GCA_012511555.1 Alcaligenaceae bacterium
TTAAACCTCTCCACCAACTCCTTTAAACTTCTCCACAAAAGCAGCAATTTTTTGAAAAACGTTTTGCTTTTTTGTTAAGTACTGTGGATTCAGAGGGCTCATTTTAGGCAATATAGCATTCAGTTCAGTTCCATTTTCACTTGCATACTCACGTTTGAGTGAGGCGGTAATGTAGCGCTTAGCAGCTTCTGTGTTTAAGCTCTCATCCTCAATCAACTCTTCGGCCTCACGCTGCTGCTCAGCTTGAGCAAAGGTAAAGAAGGCCTCAATGACGCTTGCTTTGTCCCCGAGCTGATCAAGGTCTGTCTGATTAATAAAATCTACCACCAAACTTTCTTTGGCTCGATTGCCTAAGCTGGCACGAATAACCCGACGAATCTCGTCGACCAGTTCGGCTTTGCTTTTGTTTTTTCTGTTGTGCTCGAAAATCAACTCTAGAATGTAGTCAAGGTTTATTTCTTGCGACTTAAGTAAGTCCACCTCAAAAACCACATCATCCCAATCAATAGTGGACTCGCCTTGCTCTTCTCCTGCTTTTTGGCGGCGTTGCCAATCACGAATGTCGTTATAGGTGGATCTGTAATCTTGTACCTTGCGATCAGCTGGTAAACGAATGATTTGCAGTTCTGCCAATTTTTCATCATCTAGGTAATGCGTTGCCTTAAACTCCTCTACAGCTTGCGTATCACTCATATCTAGGTTTTGTAAAGCTTTGAGACTAGCGTATTCATCGTAGTTTTGTAGGATGTTTTCTACACGTAAGTACTCTCCAAATAGTTTAACAAACGCCTTCTTGTCAGCTTCGGTTTCAATTAGGGCAGGGTCAGGGAAGCGTTGCTCAAGCTCGTTAACTATTTCTATAAATCCACGTCGTGCTTCACCTGCTTCCACATCAGTAAAGCCTTCCATGTATTCTTTATAGCTCTTTTCTAGGACGACGTTTTTGGTATTCTTATCGCCAAATAAGGTAATGGCATCAATAGTAGCCTTTTCCAAATCACGGAAAGTCACAATATTGCCAAAAGTTTTAGTTGCATCGTAAATACGATTAGTACGCGAAAAAGCTTGCACTAAACCGTGATAACGTAGATTTTTGTCTACAAATAATGTATTCAAGGTGGGTGCATCAAAACCTGTTAAGAACATACCGACTACAATCAGTAAGTCAACTTCCTTGGCTTTCATGCGCTGAGCCAAGTCACGATAATAGTTCTGAAAACCGTTGCTATCTACACTGAAGTTAGTTTTAAAGTAACGGTTGTAATCCGCAATGGCCGCATTTAAAAACTCTTTTGAGCTGGAGTTCATTGCTGAAACCTCAAAGCTTTCATCCGCAATCTCACCAATGGCGTCTTGCTCTTCATTGGCGGCAAAAGAGAAAATGGTGGCTATTTTTAGCGGTTTCTGACTATACTTACTGCTAGGATCAGATTGCAACTGGTTTAACATTTCATAATAGAGCTTGGCGGCATCTACGCTGCTGACTGCGAACATGGCATTAAAGCCTTTAGTTCCCATTTGCAAACGATGCGTCTTTTGACGATAGTTATTAAGAATATAATGCGAGATTTCACGGATACGATCTGGGTGCAGTAAGGCTTCTTTATTTTCCGCAGCGGTTAGTTTTTGTTCGTCTTGTTCCGTTTCTATTCTTTTAAACTGTGGACGTACATCGTTGTAATCTACCTTAAACTTCAATACCTTCTCGTCACGAATAGCATCGGTAATCACATAGGAGTGCAACTCTCGACCAAAGACGCCTGCTGTAGTTTCAGCACCCAGCGCATTTTGAGGGAAAATCGGTGTGCCCGTAAAACCAAATTGATAATACCTTTTGAACTTCTTTTGTAGGTTTTTTTGTGCTTCACCAAATTGGCTGCGGTGGCACTCGTCAAAAATAAACACTACTTGCTTGTTATAAATGGGCAGCTCTTGTTCGCCCTTCATTAGGTTATTGAGTTTTTGAATTGTGGTGACAATGATTTTATTGTCATCTTTATCCAAATTACGCCTTAAGCCTGCGGTGCTGTCGGAGCCATTAACACTATCAGGAGAAAATCGTTGATACTCCTTCATAGTCTGGTAGTCGAGATCCTTACGGTCAACAACAAAAAACACCTTGTCGATATACTCCAGCTCTGTTGCTAAGCGTGCGGCCTTAAAGCTTGTTAGCGTTTTTCCTGAGCCTGTGGTGTGCCATATATAGCCGCCACTTTCAGTGTTACTCCAGTTTTTTGTCTGATAAGAGCTATTTATCTTCCACAAAATACGTTCAGTCGCTGCAATTTGGTACGGTCGCATCACGAGTAAGGTATCACTGACATCAAAGACCGAATAATGAAGCAATACGCTGAGCAGCGTTTTCTTTTGAAAGAAAGTAGCTGTGAAGTCTTTTAGGTCTTTAATTAAGCTGTTATCTGCCTTAGCCCAGTTCATTGTGAAATCAAAACTGTGCTTATCACGAGTTGTCGTATTAGCAAAATATCGTGTGTCTGTGCCATTTGAAATCACAAACAGCTGCAAGTACTTATACAGTGAGTTGTCACTATTAAAGCTTTCTTTGCTGTAGCGATGCACCTGATTAAAGGCTTGACGAATCGCTACACCCCGTTTTTTAAGTTCTATTTGCACCAGAGGCAAGCCATTAACGAGAATGGTCACATCGTAGCGATTTGCATGGCTACCAGTCTGCTCAAATTGCCTGATTACCTGTATTTTATTACGGGCGAGGTTCTTTTTATCTACTAAATAGATATTTTGAATTCGGCCATCATCAAACACAAAATCAAAAATATAGTCGTCATGGATTTTACGGGTTTTCTCTACAATTCCATCGCTAGGGTTGTCTAAATAGGTTTCCACAAAACGAATCCACTCGCCTTCCGTAAACTGCACGGCATTGAGAGCCTGTATCTGCTCACGCACATTGGCAAGCATCGTTTGACGATTAGTTAGTCCTGCTAAATATTCATAGCCTTGATTTTGCAAATCTTGGATCAGCTCTTGTTCGAGCGCATCTTCGCTTTGATAGCTTTCGGCGACTTGCCAGTTTTTAGTGTATTTGTCCAACACAATAAAGTTGTTGGATTCGGCAA
>JAAZFX010000016.1 GCA_012511555.1 Alcaligenaceae bacterium
AGAGGTAGTAAATTCAGACGTGACGAATCTGACAGAACACCTAGCGGTGATTATGTGCCAAATGCTGAAATCAGCAAAAGAGGTGACGACCCTGTTAGAAGCGACATTTACACGATTGGTACACGATTGACGCTAACTCCAAACCGTAATCATGATATCTGGTTTGATTTTGAAACCACTCGCCAAAAATATGATAATAGATTAGGCCAGCTAGGTACTCTTGATACGCCAACTCGTATTGGAGGCTATGAAGAATTTCAACGCTTCAACCAAGATCAATACACCTTAGCCCACACAGGACGCTTTGGCTTAGGCACACTCGACTCTAGCATAACCTATATCTCTCGTGAAACTCTCGGTCGCACAATCCCTGCAGGCACACCAAATAAAATAGGCGGAGACCCTCGCGAGATCGAAGCAAACAACCTGGTATTTGATACGAAATTCACAACCTTAATTGGTAGTCATATGCTCTCTTTAGGGGGGCAATACTGGAAGGCCGAGATGACTGACGAAGTAGCTCCTAACAAATATGAACATAAGCAGTATGCACTCTTTGCCGAGGATGAATGGCAAGTTACTGATAATTTCACAGCTACATTCGGTCTACGCTATGACCACCACGACACTCTCGGTAGTCACGTTAGCCCAAGGGCCTATGCGGTATGGAATATCAATGACAACTGGATTTTAAAAGGTGGAGTGAGCCGTGGTTATAAAACACCGCGATTAGATCAGTTAACACCAGGAATCAATGGCTTTAGTGGTCAAGGCAGAATTCCTAATATCGGAACACCAACCTTAAAACCTGAGACTAGTACCAACTTTGAAATTGGTGCTATTTACGATAGTAATAATGGCTTTATGGCAGGTATTACTGCTTTCCATAATGACTTTAAAGATCGTATTACCAGTGGCACCGGACTACTAAATTGTAGCTGGATAGGAGAACAAAACCGCCCAGGTTGTGTAGACCACGGAAATTGGCCGGATGTAGATGAATTCTCTCAAACAGTCAACGTTGATAAAGCGACAACCAAAGGTATTGAGTTCACAACTGCTATTGACCTTACAAATGCTTTGTCACTTACTGCCAACTATACCTACTTACATAGTGAGGAAAAAAGTGGTGCTAACAAAGGTAAACCTTTAGCAGATACATCAAAACACTCTGTAAGCGCCAGATTAAACTGGACTGTTGATGAGAAACTCACCACTTGGGTACGAGGTGCATATCGCAGCGGTCGCTATCGTAGCGATGACAACCTCCGCGCGCAACTAGGCAACTATAAGTCTTATGCTACCGTCGATCTAGGTGCAGCGTATAAAATCACTAAAAACGTGACTATTAGTGGTTCTATCAACAATATCTTTGATAAAGACTTCACTAGACACGGCAGATATACCACCACTGCCGGTGTAGAAAGTTCAACGAAGATGTACCATAATGTACGCGATGGACGTAATTTCTGGCTATCTATGAATGCACAATTCTAATAACTAAAGTTAAATCTTAGTTAAATGGAAATCAAGGGCTGAACTCATAATCAGGAGCTCAGCCCTTTTTAAATATTGATTTAAAACAGCTACTCTAAAGCCTGACGTAACAACCGCTTCATCACCTGATTATTACGCCACTCTATAACAGAAACCACCACACCACTTCCACACACAATGGCAATTCCTAACCAACTCAAAGAATCCGGAAATTGACGCCAGATTAACCAGCCTAAAGCTGTCGCCGCGACAATTTGCAAATAAACAAAGGGTGCTAACAGAGATGCCGGTGCGTTTTGATAAGCCTTAATCTGCAGCCAGTGGCCTAGAGTTCCAAACATTCCTGTTGATGCTAAGATTAGCCAATCTAGCCAATTATAAGTGGCAATGATACGAATTAAATCATCCAGAAAAAAGAATAAGAGCACCGTACTCAATACCGTACCGACAATGCCGGTCCATAAGAGCGTAGTCATGGCATCATCTTCAGCCAATTTACGCGTGACGATAAACTGCAGGGAAAAAATTCCGGCAGTAATCAAACCGAAGGTCACTCCCAAAGGGTGCAAACCTGAATCTGGCCGCACAATAATCAATACCCCAATAAAACCACAAAAAGCAGCAACCCACCGATGAATACGCGACGGCTCTTTTAAGAAAAATGGCGCCAAACACAAGACCAGCAATGGCGCTAGGAAATTAATTGCCGTTGCTTCTGCCTGAGGCAAATAGCGCAAGGCTGAGAAAAACGTCAAGGTTGCTGTTAAAACGAGTGCCCCACGCAGAATTTGAAACTTCATCTGCTTAGACTTAAAAA
>JAAZFX010000129.1 GCA_012511555.1 Alcaligenaceae bacterium
GCATTGGGGCAATAATCGTTTCCAACTCATCACCAAGCATTTTCTTAGCTTCACCCCAAGCTAAGCCATCACGCAACTCTTGAGCAAAGGCCTCCGCTTTTGACGGTTCAACAAAGGCTCGGTAAATTGCAAAAAGATTTGAATCATCCGGGTTTTTAGTTTCACCAGGTAACTTAGAATCCGTTTTGATTTGTGCAATCGCTTGCTGCAAGTCCTTGGCTGTCCCCTCAAAAAGAGGGATAGTGTTGTTATAGCTTTTGGACATTTTGCGGCCGTCTAGTCCTGGCAAAGTAGCCACTTCCTCATCTACCTGAGCTTCCGGTAAAACAAAGTACTCATGACCTTTACCATAGTGATAATTAAAGCGCTGAGCAATATCACGAGCCATTTCCAAGTGCTGAATCTGATCCGCACCGACCGGCACCTTGTGCGCATTGAACATTAAAATATCCGCAGCCATCAAAATAGGATAAGAGTACAAGCCCATGGTCACGCCATCATCCGGTTCCACACTAGCAGCGGTATTGGCATCGACACTGGCTTTATACGCGTGAGCACGGTTCATGATGCCCTTGGGTGTAGAACAAGTCAGGATCCACGAAAGCTCAGGAATTTCTGGAATATCTGACTGACGATAAAAAGTCACCCGCTCAGTATCTAAACCGGCAGCCAGCCAAGTGGCAGCAATTTCCAAACGTGAACGCTCGACACGATCAGCATCATCACACTTAATTAAGGCATGGTAATCTGCTAAAAAGAAAAAAGCATCAACATCGGGTTGATTACTCATCTCAATGGCCGGACGAATCGCCCCTGCGTAGTTACCGAGGTGAGGGGTACCCGAGGTAGTCACACCGGTTAAAACTCGTTGAACTTTGCTTTGCTCTGGCTTGGCACTCATTGGAAAAACACTCCATTTATTAATTTAATCTTATAGCTTGACGTAAGCGCGGCGTTCACGCTGCATATATTCTTTAGACTGCATTTCCGTAATCCGCGACTCAGTCCTGAAGAACTCATTAGATAATACACCCTCGGTATAAAGCTCTGCAGCTTCTACCTCAGCGCTCATCACAAGTTTAACATTGTAGTCATAAAGCACATCAATTAACCAAGTGAAACGACGCGCTGGCGAGGCCTGAGCGGCAGTCATCTTTGGCACTTCAGAAAGGAAAATAGTTTCAAAGCGAGTCGCTAATTCCAAGAAATCATTTTGTGAACGATTATCCTCGCAGAGCGTTTTGAAGTCAAACCAAGCGACAGTACCGGCAACACCTAAAGCCTTCATTGGCCTATTTTCAATGGTGAGTATTTCTTCTTTGAGCTCCTCGCCACTAATTTGTTTATATAAACTCTCCATTGCCTGACGATTTTCAGCCGTCAACGGTCGATAATAAAGCTGCACTTGCTCCAAGGTACGACGGCGATAATCAATGCCTGTATCCACATTGATGATATCCATTTTCTTTTTGATTAAAGCTATCGCCGGCAAAATACGATCCCTATGCAAACCATCCGGATATAGGGTCGATGGTTCGTAGTTCGAGGTCATCACAAAGGTACAGCCATAATCAAAAAGCTTTTCTAAAAGACGATGCAGAATCATCGCATCAGCAATATCAGATACATGAAACTCATCAAAACAAATCAACCGATACTTTTCAGCAGTACGCTTTGCCACTAAATCCAGGGGGTCCTCAGTGCCTTTGATCTCCTGCATTTGCTGATGGATGCTACGCATGAACTCGTGGAAGTGAATACGTACTTTACGCTTATACGGCAGGTAATTATAAAAAGAGTCCATCAAAAAGCTTTTACCGCGTCCTACACCACCCCACAAATAAACGCCCTTAGGCACATCCGGACGATTGATCATGCGTTTTAAAAAGCCACTGCGTTGATCTTTAAAATCAATTAACTCTTCAAAAAGATCCTGCAAACGCATAATCGCTTTTTCTTGAGCCGCATCGGCAACATAGTTTTTCTCAGCTAAGGCCTTGCGATAATGATGAATAACATTCATAAAGTTTTTATTAATTAAAAAAAAATGCCCTAATCAAGTTCACTTAATATAGGGCACCTATTACATATAGTCACTATAAATAAATCAGGTACCGATAAAATAACTTTAGCAATACCTGCAGATATTTCAGTTAATAATTAGAAGTTTACACTACGCTTATCAACCCCTAAAGCAGCTTCTTTAAGTGCTTCAGATAAGGTTGGGTGAGCATGACAAATACGTCCGATATCTTCAGCTGCACCTTTGAATTCCATGATAGCAACCGCTTCAGCGATCAACTCAGAAGCTAGTGGACCAATAATATGAACACCCAAGACTTCATCAGTATCTGCGCAAGCGATAACTTTTACAAAACCATTGGTGTCACCTAAGGCACGAGCACGACCATTAGCCAGGAATGGGAACTGACCAACTTTGTACTTTCTACCTTCAGCCTTAAGCTCTTGTTCATTTTTACCAACCCAAGAAATTTCCGGAGAAGTGTAAAGAACACTAGGAATCGTGTTGTAGTTAACCTGACCGTGCTCACCGGCAATACGCTCGGCAACAGCAACGCCTTCGGATTCTGCTTTGTGCGCAAGCATTGGACCACGAACCACGTCACCAACAGCCCAAACATTAGCCAAGTTGGTCTGGCAGTTATCATTAACCTCTATAAAACCGCGTTCATCGATTTTAAGACCAACAGACTCAGCGTTTAAACCGGCAGTTGTAGGGATACGACCAATAGAAACAATTAATTTATCTACTTCTAAAGTCTGCGCCTCACCCTTGGCATTTTCATAGTTGATGGTTACTTGCTTAGCAGTCTTTTTGACTTCGCCAACCTTGGCACCCACCTCGATATTAAGGCCTTGTTTTTTGTAGATTTTGGCCGCTTCCTTGGCAACGCCTTCATCAGCGACTGTCAAGAACTTGGGCATACCCTCAAGTACTGTTACTTCAGCACCCAAACGGCGCCACACGCTACCTAACTCAAGACCGATAACACCAGCACCAATCACACCTAAACGCTTAGGAACTGCTGGAATATCCAAAGCGCCGGTATTAGATAAAATCTGCTTTTCGTCAAACTCTAAACCCGGTAAAGCACGTGGTTCTGAACCGGTAGCAATAATCACATGCTCGGCAGTGATTTCGGCTTTGTCTTTACCATCAACAGCAATCTTGTAACGACCGCTATCAGCCTTGCCATCAAAAGAGGCACGACCGGATAAGAAATCAATTTTATTCTTTTTAAATAAAAACAAAATACCATCGTTATTTTGTTGAACTACTGTATTTTTACGAGCCAGGAACTGATCGATTTTCATCTTCACTGAAGAAACCTCGATACCGTGCTCTTTAAAGCCCTCTTTGGCATGCTCATAATGCTCAGAAGACTGTAATAAGGCTTTAGAAGGAATGCAACCAACGTTGGTACACGTACCACCCGGCTTAGGCTTGCCGGCATCATCAATCCATGAGTCTACACAAGCCACCTTTTTACCTAATTGCGCTGCACGAATTGCTGCAACATAGCCGCCAGGACCCGCACCAATCACTACTACATCAAACTCTTTACTCATCATCCAATCCTAATATATTTAGTCGACAACGCCCCGAAAGCGCAAGGCTTAATGGGGCGTTTAAGAATTAACGTCTATAGATTATAGGTCTAATAGTAAACGAGCCGGATCTTCTAATGCATCCTTCATCGCTACTAAACCTAGTACAGCCTCGCGACCATCAATTAAGCGGTGGTCATAAGAAAGCGCCAAATAGTTCATTGGGCGAATAACGATTTCACCGTTTTCAACTACTGCACGATCTTTGGTTGCGTGCACACCTAAAATAGCTGACTGTGGCGGGTTGATGATTGGAGTAGACATCATTGAACCGAATACACCACCATTAGAGATAGAGAAAGTACCGCCGGTTAACTCGTCAATGCTTAAGCGACCTTCACGAGCCTTGGCACCGTACTCGGCAATCGTCTTCTCGATATCAGCCAAGGATAACTGATCAGCGTTGCGTACGATAGGTACTACTAAACCGCGTGGTGAGCTAACAGCAACACCAATGTCAAAGTAACCGTGATAAACGATATCATTACCATCAATAGAAGCGTTTAGTAGAGGATATTTCTTAAGAGCAGCTACCGCAGCTTTAATAAAGAAAGACATGAAACCTAAACGTACGCCATGTTCTTTTTCGAACTGATCACGGTATTTAGCACGTAAGTCCATGACCGGCTTCATATTCACTTCGTTAAACGTGGTCAGAATAGCGTTTTGTTGTTGAGACTCTAATAAACGCTCAGCAACACGAGCGCGTAAACGAGTCATCGGTACGCGTTGCTCCGGACGGCCGTCTAAAGAAAGAGCAGTCACTACTGGAGCAGCTGCTGGAGCTGATTTTTGGGCTGCTTGTGCATCCGCTTTAGTTACACGGCCATCTTTACCAGAGCCGGCAACGTCAGAAGCGCCTAAGCCTTTTTCAGATAAGATTTTAGCGGCAGCCGGAGATGCTACGTCGCCCTTGTTAGCAGCTACGGCTGCTGCTGGAGCAGCTTCTTCCTTAGTTTCTGCAGCAGGAGCGGCAGCAGTTGCAGTGGCAGCAGTATCGATCTTGGCAAGTAATTGCTCAGACTCTACATCCTCACCACTTTGTACAATGATTTCAACTAATACACCATCAGCTGGAGATGGTACTTCCATGATTACTTTATCAGTTTCAATTTCGATAAGTGTTTCGTCTTGAGAAACTGCTTCGCCTACCTGCTTGTTCCACTCCATCAATGTACCTTCGGAGACGGATTCTGAAAACTGAGGTACTTTAACTTCTACGATTGACATAATTTTGTTCCTTTAAGCTATGTTTTAACTTTAATAGTTTGCTTTTAAATTTTTAAATCCAAAACAGGCTTTAACGGCAGTTAAAGCCTGAGTGCCTAATGCTATTTAGTGAGACTAAAACCACGTAAACGCGGTCCAAAAGCCTGTTCGAGCAATGTTTTTAACTGCTCGTTGTGCAATGCTAAATACCCTACCGCTGGAGAAGATGAAGCGGCACGACCGGCATAACTCAACTTCTGACCTGCGGCCATATTTTGGTAAATATGGTGCTGTATATAGAACCATGGACCTTGGTTTTGCGGCTCGTCTTGTACCCAAACAATTTCTTTGACATTAGGGTACTGCTGTAACTCAGCCTCAAATTCTTTATGAGGGAAAGGATACAGCTGCTCAACACGAATAATAGCTATGTCGTCTATTTCACGCTCTGCACGGTTGCTGACTAAATCCGAGTAAACACGGCCTGAACAAACCAACAGGCGATTAACTTTTTCTTTGTTAATCTCAGGATTGGTTTCACTGATCACCAACTTGAATTCACCCTCGGTAAAGTCTTTTAATGGTGAGGAAGCGATCTTGTTACGTAATAAAGATTTAGGCGTAAAAATCACTAACGGCTTGCGGAACTTGCGAATCATCTGACGACGAAGCAAATGGAAAATCTGTGCTGCACTAGTTGGCTGTACACACTGGATATTGTGGTCAGCACATAACTGCAAGAAACGTTCAATACGTGCAGAAGAGTGCTCAGGACCCTGACCCTCATAACCATGAGGCAACATCAGAGTTAAACCGCAATGACGACCCCACTTTGCTTCACCTGAAGCGATAAACTGGTCAATCACTACCTGTGCACCGTTGACGAAATCACCGAACTGAGCCTCCCAAATAGTTAAAGTATTGGGCTCTGCACTGGCATAACCATACTCAAAACCCAAAACGGCTTCTTCGGATAGAACAGAGTCAATTACCGTAAAATCAGCCTGTTTTTCGGAGATATTACTGAGTGGAACGTAATAACCCTCATCCCAACGCTCGCGATTTTGCTCGTGGAATACCGCATGACGGTGTGTGAAGGTACCACGACCAGAGTCTTGACCTGTAATACGAATAGGATAACCATTGGCGACTAAGGTCGCGAAGGCTAAATGCTCAACCATACCCCAATCTAAATCCAGTTCACCGTCAACCATTGCACGTCGGTCTTTAAGTAGACGCTTAACTAACTGGTGCGGCACATAATCATCAGGAATAGTCGTAATGGCCTCACCCAAACGCTTTAACTCAGCCAACGGTATAGCAGTTTCAGCGTGGTCAGTCCACTTGGCGCTTAGGAATGGAGTCCAGTCTGTAGCAAACTTACTATGGTAATCCGTTAGTACAGGCTCAACAGTACGATTACCCTCTTCCATAATCTGACGATAATCCTTGACCATGGCCTCAGATTCACCTTCTTCCAAAACGCCTTGATTTAATAACTTATCAGCGTAGAGTTGACGTGTACCTGGATGCTTAGCGATTGTTTTGTACATCAATGGCTGAGTTAAGGATGGTGTATCCTGCTCGTTGTGGCCTAGCTTACGGAAACAGATGATGTCGATTACTACATCGCTGCCAAACTCCTGACGGTAATCAACCGCTAAACGAGTAACAAAAGTAACCGCCTCAGGATCGTCAGCATTAACGTGGAAAACTGGCGCCTCAATCATCTTCACCACATCAGTACAATAAAGTGTGGAACGAGAGTCGCGAGGATCTGAGGTAGTAAAACCAATCTGGTTATTAATCACCACGTGAATTGTGCCGCCCACTGAGTAACCTCGGGTTTGCGACATGTTGAGTGTTTCTTGGACCACTCCCTGACCGGCAAAAGCAGCATCACCGTGAACTAACACAGGGATTACCTGCTTGGTATTACCATCACGACGCTCCTGACGAGCGCGGGCACTACCCTGAACAACAGGATTAACAATCTCCAAGTGTGAAGGGTTAAATGCTAAGGTCATATGGATAGGACCGCCTTTAGCATTTAAATCACTAGAGAAACCACTGTGGTACTTAACGTCACCGTCAGTTAAGTCGCCATCGTGCTTGCCTTCAAATTCAGCAAACAAATCCCCTGGCATCTTACCCATGATGTTTACTAATAAATTTAAACGACCACGGTGAGCCATACCGACAACGATATCTTGGGTACCCTGGGCACTGGCATGATTTATCAGCTCATCCATAGATGAGATGAAGCTTTCACCACCTTCAAGTGAGAATCGCTTTTGACCTACGTAGCGGGTATGTAAATAACGCTCAAGACCTTCAGCTTCAGTTAATTGCTTAAGAATGTTCTTCTTGTCGTCATTGGTCAATTTAGCGCTAGACTGAGAAGCCTCTACACGCTCCTGAATCCAGCGTTTTTTCTGAGGATCAGAGACGTGCATATACTCAACCCCAACACTACGACAATATGTATTGCGTAAAGCTTCCAAAAGCTCACGTAACGTCATATGTTCTTTTTCTGTGAAGTAGGTGTTGGTAGCAGAGAAAGTCTCTTCTAAATCTGCTTCGGTTAAACCGTAAAATGCCGGATCCAGCTCCGGAATCTCAGGACGCTCAGCACGCTTAAGTGGATCTAGCTGTGCATGACGCAAACCTAGCGATCGATAAGCAGCGATTAGCTGCTGAACTTTAAGCTGCTTACTAGCCATCTCCAAGCTGAGCTGTTTATCAGCTTTGACTGCCAGACGATTTTCTTTTGCTCTCTGAGCAAAAGCGGCAATCACTGCTGAATGGTTTTGGTCGCGTGTCTCTGAATTACCGTCAGTAGCAGGTTGGTGCTGTAACTGATCGAAGTAATCACGCCAATACTCTTCGACGCTATTTGGATTTTCCAAATAGGCTTCATAAAGCTCCTCTACATAGGCAGCGTTACTGCCGAATAAGTAAGAAGAGTTGTTTTTTTCTAAAAAAGTTGACATTATGCCTCACCGTTTTGAGTGTTTCACCCTAAAAGGATGCAGATTCTAATCTAACCTTCCGCGTACGGCCTGCACCGATAGGCGGATAGCAAGTATCCCGAAGGATTATCCCTTATTAAATGAATAATAAGAGTTAGCGTAGATAGAAACGAGTCCTATCCACACACATACTTGATCACAGTATAGACCAATCTAATATTTTTTTCCTCTAAAAAAAGATGCTAATCCTTTATAAATAGCACTCAGTGACAGTTTTTTTTAAAACAGTTGCTTCACTGACACAAAGATCTAAAAAGTAAAAAAACATAGATCTTTCTACTATAAAAACAAAAACTTCTTGTTCCAATATAGGGTTTTCAGCATGCTCTTATCTATTTCACCAAATATCTACGATTACCCCAATATTTAGAAGCCACCCACAAAGTATATAATCTTATGTAAGATACAGTATTCATGTATTTGAGGATTATTCATTAGGAGTCAGTTTTATGGTTGAAAAAAACAAATTAAGTCAAATGGCTTTGGACTATCACGAATTCCCAAGACCGGGGAAAATTTCTGTCGTGCCCACAAAACCATTATCCAACCAGGATGATCTGTCTCTTGCATACTCTCCTGGTGTTGCCTCTGCGTGTATGGCGATTTATCATGACGGCGAGCAAGCAGCAGCACGCTTCACCTCCCGCTCCAACCTCGTTGGTGTTATAACCAACGGTACTGCTGTACTCGGTCTTGGCAATATCGGCCCGCTTGCAGCCAAGCCAGTCATGGAGGGCAAAGGCGGTTTATTCAAGAAATTTGCCGGCATTGATGTTTTCGACATTGAATTAAATGAAAACGACCCGGATAAACTAGTCGATATTATTGCTGCCCTTGAGCCCACACTAGGCGGCATTAACCTGGAAGATATCAAAGCGCCCGAGTGCTTTTATATCGAAAAAGCGCTGCGCGAACGAGTTCATATCCCTGTTTTCCATGACGACCAACACGGCACAGCAATTATTTCTGCAGCTGCTATCTTAAACGGTCTCAAATTAGTTGATAAGTCTATTGATAAAGTGAAATTAGTGGCTTCAGGAGCCGGCGCTGCTGCTATTGCCTGCTTAGATTTACTAGTGGCTCTGGGACTCCAACAAGAAAATATTTTCGTCTGCGATTCTCGTGGTCTCATTTACGAAGGCCGAGAGGAAAACCTTGAAGAAAATAAAGCGCGTTATGCTCAAGTTTCTGAACTCCGTACTCTAGGTGATGCAGTAGTCGATGCTGATGTCTTTTTAGGTTGCTCGGCAAAAGGTGTCCTGACCCAAAATATGGTCAAAACCATGGCCGACAAGCCCCTAATCTTGGCTCTCGCCAACCCTGATCCTGAAATCACCCCAGAAGACGCAAAAGAAGTTCGCCCTGATTGCATTATTGCAACCGGTCGTTCTGACTATCCAAACCAGGTGAATAACGTTCTTTGCTTCCCGTTTATTTTCCGTGGCGCACTTGATGTCGGCGCAACCCGCATCACAGAAGAAATGAAAATGGCTTGCGTGCATGCGATTGCTGAGCTTGCCCAAATAGAGGTAAATGATGAGGTTGCTGGTGCCTATCCCGACGAGGATCTCAACTTCGGCCCTGAGTATATTATTCCTAAACCATTCGATCCCCGTTTAATCATGACGATTGCGCCTGCAGTAGCTCAGGCTGCGATGGATTGCGGCGTGGCTACCCGCCCTATTGATAACATGGAAGCCTACAAAGCACGCTTAAACGCGTTTGTATATCAATCCAGTCAATTGATGCGCCCTCTCCTAAAACTTGCCAAAAACACAACTCAGCGCGTTATTTTTGCCGACGGCGAAGATGAACGAGTTCTGCGCGCTATTCAAACAGTGCTTGATGAAAAAATTGCTAAACCAATTTTAATTGGCCGTCCTGAAGTGATCCGTATGCGTACTAAAAAAATTGGTTTACGCTACTTGGGCCACCCTGATTTAGAGATTGTTGATCCCGAACAAGACGATCGCTTCAATGAGGTATGGCCACGCTATCATGAGCTACTGGCCCGTCGTGGCGCCACACCCAATGTGGCCAAAGCCATGGTCCGCAAGCACAATACAATTATTGGTGCGCTGATGTTAGATCTAAACTATGCCGATGCCATGATCTGCGGTGTGAGTACTAACTACAACAACCAGGTTGACTTTATTCGTAATATCAATGGTTCCTCCCTAAAAAGCGGTACCATGGCGGCAATGAATGTCATATTCACCTCAGACTATACACTCTTCTTATGTGACACTCACATCAACGAAGATCCAACTGCAGAGCAAATTGCAGAGATTGCTTTAATGGCTGCAGAAAAGGTCAAACGTTTCGGTATGGTCCCCAAGGTTGCTTTAGTATCGCATTCTAATTTCGGTAATCACCGTACAGCTTCTTCGACCAAAATGGCCAAAGCACGTGCAATTCTTGCTAATATCGCGCCGGATTTAGAGGTGGACGGTGAAATGCACGCCGATGCAGCACTTTCAGAGAGCATCCGTCACAACGCTTTACCTAGCAGTACTCTGAGCGGCAGGGCTAACGTATTAGTAATGCCCAATCTCGATGCCGGCAACATTACGTATAACTTACTCAAGATGACGAGTGGGGGCGTTGTTCTGGGGCCTGTCTTATTAGGCAGTACTAAGCCTATTCATGTTCTGACTACCAGCACCACCACTCGTCGTATTATTAATATGGCTACTTTAGCAGCTGCTGACGCCCAAGGTGAAACTAAAGTACCTGAAGGCCTAGTAGACTCTAAGCTACAGTCCAAAAAAAGTGAGGATAGCTCAGAATCATAAACGCTAGTTCATTTTTGTTGTAACCACAAAAAAAGAGGACCTTTTAATGGTCCTCTTTTGTTTATCATTATATTGTTTTATTTTTTGAAGAAACTTAAGACTTTAAGGGAAGTTCAGATGGGATACGATTTAGGAAGACTAATTCTTCGAGTAACACTAGGCATTTTAATATTACTTTACGGTTTTCATAAGCTTAAGTATGGCTTGGGACACATACCCCACACCTTAAATTCATATGGCCTACCACCATTTTTAGCCTATGGCGTATATATTAGCGAAGTCATTGCCCCACTCATGATAATTATCGGTCTCTACACTCGGCCAGCCGCGGGCATCATCGCCTTTAGTATGTTCTTGGCAATTTTCTTTGTACATACACAGCGACTTGCCGCCCTAAACAGTAGTGGTGGTTCAGTAATCGGACTTGAGTATATGTTTTTAGCTTCTGCGCTATGCATCATGCTAACCGGTGCCGGTCGCTTTAGTTTGAACAGCTCTTATAACTGATCGATATGTCTGCACGAGCTTGAGGAAGATCGTCTAACATCCTCTTCAAGCCCTGCAAGGCTTGCGGATCGCTCGCTACATCCTCGACCACAGTCTCCCACCTGAACATAATAGACTCGACTACATCACCAAGCAAGACATCATGCAGTGCATCTAAATTTATGGCTGTATAGCTAGGCAAATCAACCTTCGCCGCTAGACGCTGATAAAAATCTTTTACGGATTGAATGCCATCTAAATCAATAGCCACAACGCACTCATTTGCCTGTCTAACTTGCCACTTTTTAAGTTGACGCGCATTGTAGCGACGGGCTTTTTTATTCGATAATTTTAATGACATGTCGGCACCTGCTCAAAACTCTCATAGTGATCAATAGTTACATACATACTTTCATGATCTTGATAAACTAAACGTTTAGCATTACGCTTAAAGCCTAAATAATCCAAGTCAGCTTCACGATATTTGCCTACAGGCAAACGTTTTTCATAATTACCAAAATGATCACCGCCGATAGACTTACCCCTTAACTTGCTAATTTCATTAAAAGGTAGCCCCGGCTGCCAGCCCAAATCACGGGCCTGATTTTTAGTTATAAATTTAGCTGGTAACTTACCATCGTCTCTTAATGAACGCACAATGCCAGTCAACTCAATCACATTAATCTGTCCCTCCAGCTTTTCCAAATTAAATATTGCCAATATGACTTCGCAGCGCTGATTAGCTTCCTCTAAAGAAAGTAAAGCTTCTTCATGCTCATCCGCGACATCAGTTTGCACCCGACCCATAGCGTGGGCATTATTCACATTGAAAAACACAAATAAACTAATTATGATTAAAACAAATCGAATAAAAACAGTAGATTGTGACATTACTCTTTACCTGTAATTTAATTTAAAAAAAGGAATTATTCTGTACTTAGAATGTCCTATTGTGAGTAACGATTTTTATTCATTACTACACCCATAAAGCTTATGCATACTTTATAATCTAGCAAAGCTTGCAGGAAGTCTAAATAAAATCATCATATAAATATAGCTTACAAAGTATAGTTCACAGGATAACCCCATGAAGTCCCTTATTAATTTTCTAATTCTAGTCCTAATCGTTGCAATTCTAGGGTTTTTTGGTTGGTCTGCGATTGACAAAACGCTTTTTGCTGATGCAGAACAACAACTCCCACCAGCAGAAGAAACAGGCATACCGACTACGCCACAACCTGCTCCTGAGGCACCAACAGCAATTAGCTCTGAGGAAGCCTTTGGCACAACATCCGATAGTAGCCAAGCAAGTGCGATGGACTTTAATTGCACAAATGCCAGCGAAATAATTGGTGCTATTTATGATATGCACATAGACGGCAAATCAACAAATGAGATCAGTCAATATCTAGCAGGATTAGAAAAGTTTAACCAGTCAGAAATCGAAATGTTTAGTCAAATAGCTCAAAGCATAAAAAATGCACCAAGCGATCAACTTCTGCCTCGCCAGGAGATGATTGAACAGTTCAAATCACAATGTGAAGCTGCTGTTTCCAATTAAGCCAGACCAACTATTAACGACTCTACAATTAAAAACAGCCTGTTCACAAAAAGTGACAGGCTGTTTTCTTAACTGGATACTATCTAAATTACTGTGCAGCAGCTTGAGAAGCTTGTGGCCATACAGAATTTACAACAGCAGATGCAACCTCTTCGCTATTTACGCGGAAAAGGAATAAATTATCGCTCTGGCGGATACCACTGAAAGAAACCGCTTCAGTTTGGTTGGTAGCACGATTAAGCGCAGCAACAGCGTAACCGCGACCCTGTGGAACCGCATCTAAAGCTGCTTTACCCTGCTCGCTCACATTAAGAGCAACATAGACATTGTTATTTTGATCAGCAACGATATCGTGTGAAGTTACGTCAGCTGCAGTGAAAACCGGTGTAGCTGAAACATGGATAGTTTGCTGCTCACTGATCTGCACAGGACGGAAACCTTGAACTGGAGTAACAGAAGCTTGATACACCTGTAAAGCTGCCTGAGCCTCAACTACTGCTTCAGTATTAGCCGCGCTAGAAGTTGAACCGGTAGTCTGACAACCTGCTAAAACAACAGCTAAAGGCAAAATCGCTAATCCTAGTTTGCGAGATAATTTCATAATATAAACGTCCTCTTTGATTTTATTAACTGAAAAAATGATCCGCTATCATGCCCGCAGCGGTACCAAAACAATTCAAAGTTACATCATCTAAAACATTAATTCAAGTTAATAATGATAAAACAATGTGTAAAAAATTAACGGCCCAAGCTAAATTAACATAGGCCGTCAAAGTCATTATAACTGCACAATTACTAAGGTTGTATATTAATTACTAGCGAATCAGATCAGCGGCATCACGTGCACTGACTAGCGTAGGCATTGGCATTAGTAAAACACCGTCCATTAGCTCACCATGATGACCCTCAACCGTTGAAACAACGTTGCCGTTAATGCTGGCTAAAATGTGACTATAACCCTTACGAGCCTTAGATAACTTAGATACTGAATCCGGCTTTAAGCGCAAGGCCAATGCTGGTTCATCATTCATCGTCTTGGCGACGAAAGCGTTTTGGATATCTTCGCGCTTTAAAATAATGCCATTGGTGTAGTAATGTACATCACCTGCTTTGAGACGCTGCTCTTTATCAGTTTTTTTAGCATCAGCGCTACCCACATAAATTTCCAGTGCATTTTCACCATGACGTTTAACAAGCACCGGCACTACTGTTGCCTGCTGTGTGCCGGCAGTTGCACTTGACTGCTCTGTGTTAGGTGCTTCATCTGCTTTGGTAGCGAAAGTCTCGCAAGCAGTTAAACCGAATAATGCCATTGATAATGCAGCAATTTTTAAAGTGCTTTTAGAAAACATCCGTTTCCCCTCTCTACAACTTCTAAAGTTATTAGAAAATAAATAAAAATAGTTTAAATTTCAAGTAGTTAGATGGTTTTTTTAAATCTTTACCTGAACTACAATAAATTATACAAGAAAGTCGTGAAAAGCAAAATTAATTTTTCACTTTAGTGTCTTTTAGACAATTTAAAGGACTAATTGAAGTAATGTTGACAACGATCGAAGTCATTTAAGTCAATGGTATGGATCGAGTCATTAAGATTAACCCTCTTGGCAACTACGCCACCATATTCTACCGGCCCGCTAAATGGCTGAGTGTCCAACCAATACATCCTGGCTGATAAATAATACTCTCCCCTAGGCACATCGGTAAAAACAAATTGCCCATATTGATTAGTTTTGACCGTGCGAATTTTAGAACGATAACTCTCATCTATTGGCCCAGTTAGTACATTACCACGGCGACAAACCTCTTCGAACCATTGGACACTAGTTCCCGACACCGGATTTAATATTACATCAACCAATGCGCCTGTACGCTCACCATAACTTTTATAGTCACTGATATAAGCCCGCCCGACCAGCTGGGCATAAGACGAACTCTGCTTGATATCGGCGGGGTTGAAAGCTGCTCTCTGTACCTGTTTACGACTTCCTTGATCAAAAAAACCATGCTTTGGACTACTCGAACAGGCAGTGAGTAGAAGTACAGCACTAAGCGTTAAAAATTTGAGATTTTTGATATTAAACATAAAATGTGTATAGGTTAAATTAGTCCTAACTAAATAGTTTAACAGGGCTAATTATTTATTTATTACCTTTCTTCAACCGGTGCTCTCGATCCAACTCTCGTAAAAAAGCTAATTTATCAGCAATTTTAATTTCCAGACCACGATTAACCGGTTGATACCACGAAGGACGGCTCATATCATCAGGAAAATAATGCTCTCCGGCAGCATAACCATGAGCTTCGTCATGTGCATAACGATATTGCTTGCCATGACCAAGCTCCTTCATCAGCTTAGTCGGTGCATTGCGTAAGTGAACCGGTACAGGCCTGGTCTTATCATTTTGAACGAATGCCTTAGCTTTATTGTAGGCCATATACGCTGCATTGCTCTTAGCAGCAATGGCTAAATAAATCACCGCTTCAGCTAAAGCCAATTCACCTTCCGGGCTGCCAAGACGCTCATACGTTGCTGCTGCGTCATTACAAATCTGCATTGCCCGAGGATCGGCCAAACCAATATCTTCCCACGCCATACGTACAATACGTCGCGCTAAATAGCGTGCATCAGCACCACCATCAATCATGCGACAAAACCAATAAAGTGCAGCATCAGGATCTGAACCTCTAACTGACTTATGCAAGGCACTGATTTGATCATAAAAAGCATCACCACCTTTATCAAAGCGGCGAAGATTTTTGGGTAATGACTGCTCTAACCAAGATTCATCAATTAGATGTATCTGTGCGTTTTCAGCAGACTCCAACACCACTTCAACGGCATTAATTAAACGACGGGCATCACCGTCAGCCCAAGCCACCATCTGTTCTGCTGCAGCAGCATCGATTTGAATGGATGGGGCTATAACACCCTCCTTGACGTCCTCAGCTAAACGTCGATTAAAAATCTCCAAGGCTCTATCCAGGAGCTGTTGTAGATCGGTCTCTGTAATCGCTTCCAGTACATACACCCGTGCCCTGGATAAAAGCGCTGAATTAACTTCAAACGAAGGGTTTTCAGTCGTGGCGCCAATAAAAGTAAACAACCCGCTTTCTACATAAGGCAAAAAGGCATCTTGCTGTGCCTTATTGAAGCGATGCACTTCATCGACAAAAAGAATAGTCTTGCGACCTTGACTCTGTGCTATCTGTGCTTTTTCAACTGCTTCCCGAATATCCTTGACGCCACCTAGCACCGCAGAAATAGCAATAAACTGTGCATCAAAGCTATTGGCCATCAGGCGAGCGAGTGTGGTCTTGCCTACTCCCGGGGGACCCCAAAACACCATTGAATGTGGTCGCCCCGATTCAAAAGCAACGCGCAGGGGCTTGCCCTCCCCCAACAAATGCTGCTGCCCGACCACCTCATCTAAGGTCACCGGGCGCATCTGCTCTGCTAAGGGAGCATGAATATTAGCATACGCTTGACTTAATAAATCAGACAATATAAATCCAGATTAATCACATATTAACTACATCAACGCCCTCTGGCGCAATAAAACTGAACTCACTAGCCGGAATTTTAGCGTTGGCATCAAAGCTTCTTAACTTAATGATCGTCGTTTGACCAAAAGAATCCCGAATACGCAACTCCGCCGGCAAATTGTTGGCAAAGGCAATATCCATATAGCTCATACCTTGGTCCGCTACTTTAGGAGTCGCTCTTAACCAAACCATACCCTCTTGCTCAGGCAATACCTCAACACTAAAAGTATCATCCAATTCATTATTACCAAAAAGGATGGAAGCCGGCGA
>JAAZFX010000130.1 GCA_012511555.1 Alcaligenaceae bacterium
CGAGAGTCACAGCAAGCAGAGCAATTAGTAGGGCGTTTAGAGGCTCGATTAGATGCCTTGGAAAAGCTGCAAGCGGATGTTATGCAAAACACTGAGCTTGAACCTTGGCTTAAAAAGCATGAGCTTGCTAGCATAGCGCAGCTGTGGCAAAAATTGCAGATTGAGGCAGGTTGGGATGTGGCCTTGGAGTCAGTTTTAAGAGAGCGTTTAAGTGCCTTAGAGGTGCCCTCCCTGGAAGCTGCTATACGATTGGCGACTGATGCGCCGCCGGCACGCTTGGCGCTTTATCAAAAACCTGGCGCCTTACCGGTGCCAGCGTTTACACAGAGCAGCAACCTGAAGCCTTTATTAAGTTTAGTGCGTTGTTCTGATCCTGATCTTAAGGGTCTGTTAGCAATTTGGTTAGCAAATATCTATGTTGTTGAGGGCATGGATGAGGCCTTGGTCAAACGCGCGCAACTGCCTGAAGGGGCTCGCTTCGTTGTTAAGCAGGGGCATTTGCTGGATGCCTTTGGCTTATATTTTTATGCTGCGGATAGTGAGCAAGCAGGGATGTTAGCTCGTCAGCAGGAAATTGAGAATCTACAACGTGAGATTAGGGCTGAGCGCTTAATTAGTGAGCAGCACAGTAGCACGCTGCAACAAGCTGAGTTACAGTATCAACAAAGCAGTCAAGCCATGGTGCCGGCTCGTCAGCGGGTGTCAGAAATTACGCGTTTCTTACATGCTCATCAGTTAGCTTATAGTCAGTTAAAACAACAAATAGAACAAGCTGAGCACCTTCAACAGCGCTTAAAGACAGACTTGGAAGAATTAGCTTTGCAAAACGAAGAATTGGCTGCACGTATTGAAGAGCTGAGTCTTGAGTTGGAATCAAATCAGGAGCTATTAGAGCAAAAGCGTGAGGCCTATGCTGATTTAAATAGTCAATTGGAGTCTACCAATGCTGATATGCGTGAGATTCGTCAGCGAGCACAGGAAATTGAACGAGAAAATCGTGATATTGAGTATGAGCAGCGTAGTCTTAGAGCGCGTGCTGAGGAGTTAAAGCGTAATCAAAACTTGTCTCAGCAACAGAGTGAGCAGGCTAAAAACGAGTTGGAAAATCTTGAGGGTGAGTTATTTGTTATTGATGAGCAAAGCACCCAGGCAGCCTTGCAGGATCTACTGGAGGAGCGCAAGGACAAAGAAGAAGCCTTAGCAGCCAAGCGACTGGAGCTAGAGGCTATTGAGCAGCGTTTGCGTGAGCAGGATGAGCAACGCATGCAACTGGAAATGTCCATTGAGCCACGCCGTCAAGAAATCACTCAGTTGCAGTTGGATGAGCAGGCGGCGCGACTAGTCGCTGAGCAGTTTTCTGAGCAATTGAATCGTCAGGAAGTGGACCGTGAAGACATAGCGCGCTTTTTAAGTGAAAATCAGGATCTTGCTAAGATCACAGAAGCATCGGCCCAAGCCGATTGGCTGCAAACGGAAGCGCAGCGTATTACGCGGGCTATTGAGCGTTTGGGTTCGGTCAACTTGGCAGCGCTAGAGGAATTAGAAGAGTCGCAACAGCGCAAAGCGTTTTTGGATGCTCAACAGGCCGACTTGCAAGAAGCGATGGATACCCTGGAAGAGGCGATCCGTAATATTGACCGTGAGACGCGTCAGCTATTACACGAAACTTTTGAGTTGGTTAATGGGCATTTTGGCGAGCTATTTCCACGCTTATTTGGTGGCGGTCAGGCTAAATTAGTGATGACTGGCGAAGAGATTTTAGATGCAGGTGTGCAGGTTATGGCACAACCACCTGGCAAGCGTAATAGTACAATTCACCTATTGTCTGGTGGGGAAAAGGCGTTAACTGCTACGGCCTTGGTTTTTGCCTTGTTTAAATTAAATCCTGCGCCGTTTTGCTTATTGGACGAGGTTGATGCGCCGCTGGATGATGCCAATACTGAGCGCTATGCAAATCTGGTTAATTCCATGAGTGATCAGACCCAGTTCCTGTTTATTTCTCACAATAAGATTGCCATGCAGATGGCTAAGCAATTAATTGGAGTAACCATGCAGGAGCAAGGGGTTTCTCGGATTGTGGCAGTGGATATTGAAGCAGCGGTACAAATGATGGAGGCTAGTTAGTAAGACTATTCATCGGCAGAAGCAATAGCTTACACATTTGGAGCATAAAATAAGGCAAAATATAAGATTACAATTTTTTGTTACTCACGCGCTAATAACAATAGGAAATTTTAGGGTTGACGCATGAATAGTTTGCAAATTACGCTGATTGTCATTGGCCTGGTCTTTATTGGCTTGGTTCTGCTATACAACTGGTGGCAGGATCAACAAGCGCAAAAGCGTTTGAATCGCCATTTTAACCAAAGTGACTCGGATCCTTTGTTGGATGGTCAAGCCGGTAGACAAAGTCACCAAGCGCCATTGCAGTCAACGCCCCGAGTTGTTTCCAGAGATTCTGATGGTCCTAGCCTGGGCCAAGTTTATGAGAGTCAGGATGATGAGCCCAGGGTTTCTTTAGGCCCAGCCTTTGAAGAATCGACGGATGAGCAACCCTCTGTCAGCGAGCATGGTACAGAGCAAGCGCCTGTGGCCTCCGTAGCTTCCCAGGCTGTAGCGCCAAGACGTGTCGCTTCGACAGAAGATTTAGGTCCTGACCCGATGACTGAAGCAGTCGTTGATGTGCGTTTTGATAGAGCTATTAGCGGTCGTGCCATTATTGAGCAAGTGATGCGTTTCCCCGCGGCCGATGATAAGCCGATTCGATACTTTGCTGAAGCTGAAGACGGCGCCTATCATGCGGTGATTCGTCCCGATGTCATGTATGTAGCTTTGCAGTTGGCCGTACTCATGTCTAATCGTTCTGGCCCACTACAAGACGTACATTGGTCTGCTGCCATGATGATCGCCGATGAAATGGCCCAACAGTTTGATGGTGATGTTGAGGCCCCTTCATTTAAAGACATTGAAAATCGTGCACTGGATCTTGATGATTTATGTGCTTCTTTAGATGCTCAAGTCGGTTTGACCTTATTACTTGAGGGTCCACAGCCTATCCGATCGGTGGCTGAAATTGCGCGTAAGCGTGGCTTTGTCGAGTATAGACAGACCTTGGCTTGGTTAGACAATCAGGGTTTTGCATGTTTTTATATGCTCTTTGATGGCCTGGCCCTCAATCAAGTAGAATCAGCCAGTGTTGAGCGGGTTGAGCTTTTATTGGATGTGCCCAATAGCCCGGCCGATGAGCATGCTTTTGGTAAAATGGTCGGCGCGGCAAGAGATTTGGCCGGTCTGCTGCGTGCCAGTATTGTTGATGATCACAATCAGCCGCTTGAGCACGATGATTTAGTTGCTTCTGTTGATGAGCAAATCTACGATATTTATCAACGACTTGAAGCCTCTGGTTTAAGTGCCAGTTCAGAACGTGCACGCCGTGTTTTCTCTTAAGCGCCAGATTTTATGTTTATAATCAGCCGCGGTTATTTGACTGCGGCTTTTTTTATTAAGTGTTATGACTAACTCCGCCCTACAACAAGAATTAGAGCAACTTTATCGTGAGATTGCTCGTCATGATTATGCCTATCACGCCGAAGATGCACCGATTATTTCGGATGCCGAATACGATGGATTAGTGCAACGTGTATTAGCCATTGAGGCGGAGCATCCCGAGTGGGTGAAGCCGGAGTCGCCTTCACAGCGCGTTGGCGCCGCTCCGCTAGGCGCCTTTGAAACCGTGCAGCATGCGGTGCCGATGCTTTCTCTTAATAACGGTTTTAATGATGAAGAGGTTGTTGCTTTCAATCGCCGGGCGACGGATAATCTGCGCGCACAGAATGTGCTGTTGGCAGGTGAAGAGATTGAGTATTTGGCAGAGTTGAAGTTTGATGGTCTGGCGGTGAGTTTACGTTATGAACATGGTCGTTTAGTCCAAGCGGCAACGCGTGGTGATGGTAGCCAAGGTGAGGATGTAACAGCCAATATTCGGACGATTAGAACGGTACCCTTAACTTTAAAAGCCGATGTGGTACCGGTTGTACTTGAGGTTCGCGGTGAGGTGTTGATGCATCGGGATGATTTTCACACACTCAATTTAGAGCAAGAAAAGCGTGGCATCAAAGCTTTTGTTAATCCGCGCAATGCAGCTGCCGGTAGTTTGCGTCAACTGGATTCTAAAATTACTCGTGGCCGTCATCTTCGATTCTATGCTTATGGTTGGGGCGAAATTGAGACGACCGAGCAATTAGCAACGACTCAATCAGGCATGATGGACAAGCTCAAGGCCTTTGGCTTTATGATTTCTCCTGAGCGTGAGGTGGTTAAAGGTACCGAGGGTTTATTGGCATTCTATCGGGCTATCGACGCTAAGCGTGCAGACTTACCCTTTGATATTGACGGTATTGTTTATAAGGTCAATAGTTTGGCATTGCAGGATGCTTTAGGTTTTATTTCGAGAGCGCCTCGCTTTGCTCTAGCTCATAAATTTGCCGCTGAAGAAATGACCACAATCCTCGAGGGTATTGAGATTCAGGTAGGACGTACCGGTGCGTTGACTCCGGTTGCCCGACTTAAGCCGGTATTTGTCGGTGGAGTGACGGTAACTAATGCCACACTTCACAATGAGGATGAGATTCGTCGCAAAGATGTGCGTATTGGTGATACCGTCATTGTGCGCCGTGCCGGCGATGTAATTCCGGAGGTCTTGGCGCCTGTGCTTGAATTACGTCCAGAGGGGGCGGTGCCCTTCGACATGGTCACAGAGTGTCCGGTGTGTCATTCAGCGATTGAACGACTGCCGGGTGAGGCAGTATGGCGTTGTACCGGTGGCTTGTTTTGTCGGGCCCAACGGGTTCAAAGTCTGATTCATGCGGCAAGTCGCAAGGCCTTAGATATTGAGGGTTTAGGTGATAAATTAGCGGAAACCTTGGTAGAAAAAGAGTTAGTCAAATCGCTCGCTGACTTATATCGTTTAAGAGCGGAGTCTATCTCTGCTCTCGACCGTATGGGCCCCAAGTCTGCGCAAAATCTTATCAATGCTATTGAAAAGAGTAAAAGTGCCAAGCTTGCTAATTTTATTTTTGCTCTTGGTATACGTCATGTAGGTGAGACGACAGCACGCGAATTAGCCGCTCACTTTGGCAGTATTCCGGCACTGGCACAGGCCACAACAGAGGAGCTTTTAAAAGTTGATGATGTCGGACCGGCGATTGTCGAGTCCATTACGCATTTCTTTGCTGAAGAGCATAATCAACAGGTGATTCAGGAGCTTGCTGAATTAGGTCTTAATCCGACTCATGAAGTACGCAGTCCATCGACGGCGACAGAAGAGGGTGAGGGCGCAGCAGCCGTTGATGCAGAAGTGGTTGCGGCTGTTGCCGGTAAAACCTTTGTCTTAACCGGTACTTTACCCAATTGGACTCGTGATGAAGCTTCAGAGTATTTGCGTGAAGCGGGTGCTAAGGTCACCGGCTCAGTGTCTAAGAAAACCGATTATGTGGTGGCTGGTGAGGATGCGGGCAGTAAGCTAAGAAAAGCGGAAGAGCTTGGGGTGACTGTGCTCGATGAGGATGGTCTGAAAGCTTTGTTGGATAGGTAGTCCATAAAATCACACAACTTTCCAGCACATATTTGCCTTCAAGTTTCCTTGATTGACAACCTTCGGCTGTGCATCAATCGCTTTGATTTGTTGCTTTAGATTTGTAAGAATATCAGCCGGATTAATGATCGGATGGTTTTGTTCCATATGCAGTACAACCTTAATTTTATTTGTTCTTAATGCCGCATTTGAAAACTCACGCTCCTCAGTATCATTTGCATTGCAGCGAGCAGCTGCTAGCCCAGCTAAACTATCACGAACTTTCTGCGCGACCACACTGGCTAATTCACTAGGCTTAATTAATTGAGTATCAGGGTGTCGGTAATCCTTAACCTCGATAAGCCAAGTGATGTCATGGGCTTTGTCAATATAAATAAAATCAACCGCCTTTGTACTCTTCGTAACATTAATAAATTGATTACGATAAAAGCTCCATTTATCATACTGACTTGCACGCGAACCATGCTCAGTTAAAAAATCAAATTCTAAGTGTCCTTCTTTAATTTTCATTGCATATCCATATAGCGATCAGATTGCTGCAGTGCTTCGTCTAAAAGAGTTAGTGTCTGTAGATCTGTTAGTTCATTGCCTTGTTCTATAAGTACATTGTTGCCTTCTGGTCTTAGTGAGAAGTAACGTTGGTTAAAGTTTTTATTGTTTTCATTTACCGAAATAATTTCTAACTCTCGCAGTAAAAACAATGAATGTGTTGCAATAAAAACCTGTACACCATTTGTAGCTAAGGAATAAATAACTTTTGCGATTAACTTAATGAGTTTCGGGTTCAGATTTGATTCTGGTTCATCCCAAAATACATAGCCATTTTCTTGCAACACACCATTACCAATTAGCTGAGCCAACATAGCCAGTTTACGTAGGCCTTCAGATACGAGCTGCATTTCCATATTACCGGTGCTTGGCACGCTTAAATAAAAGCGTCCACTTTTATCAAGAAACACACGTCCGCCCATTGCTTCTTCTAATGGTTCTAACAAATCTGCTATGGCTGCTGTGCGACGGCCTTTAAGCTGTGGAACAGCAAGATGCACGCAGGTGTCACGCCATGTTTCTTCAAAAGGCACATAATGCATATCGTAAAGGGCGATGAAACCCGGATAAATAGTCATTAATTCACGGGTTGGTATAAATAGTGCACGCTGTTCATCCCATTGTTTTGGTAGTGATTCAATCTTGACATCACTTTTGGCATTTGTAGCAAAACTGATGCTGGTGTTGAGGTCTGTATTGTCAAACTCTAAAAACACCTCGCAACGTGCGTATCCTTGTTTGCGACTAGCTAAACGGCCCAGCGCATCAGGTTTAAATACTCCCAATAATTTATCAGCGTAAGCTTTTTGTAAATACGTTTTTGTTGGTGCATTATGTTCTTGCTTGCGGCTAGCTTCTTGACTACTGGCGATTAAAGAATATGCCATTTTCATCAAATGCGTTTTGCCCGTGCCATTTTCTCCCACAAACACATTTAATCCAGCAGCAAACGATAGATGATGCTCATTAGGGAAAAGCGTTAAGTTTTTTATAGTAAGCTGCTTTAACATGACAGTTGATCTTTATAAGGTAAAGGTTGGTGATTAACTTTAGCACAAAAAATAACACGATTGGACTATCAGCTTGTTGCGTTCTTCGTATATACGACACCGCTTTCTATCCCATCAACAAAAACGCCTCCATCTTTTTTAAGATTGGAGGCGTTTCTCTTTGCACAACTCTAAGTAACTACTTTACTTAATTACTTATCTTCTTTAGACTCAACAACAGTAGCTGATTCACGCAGACCTTCAACATAGTTTTGTAACTTCTCTTGTTGAACCATTTGCTTTAAGCCCGGGGCTGCTTCTTCTTTAGTAGGGGCAGCAACGGAGCGCTCGTCTAATACCTCGATAATGTGCCAGCCGAATTGACTCTGTACCGGTTCAGCAACAATCTCTTTAACCTTGGCTTGGCGCACAGCCTCTGCAAATTCAGGGACAAAGTTTTCTGCTTCAGCCCAGCCTAAGTTACCACCTTGTTGACCTGAGCCAACATCAGCGGAGTTTTCTTTAGCGGCAGCGTCAAAGTCAATTTTTTTGTCTTTGATTTGCTTAAGAAGATCTTGTGCTTTTTTCTCATCAGAAACCAGAATGTGGCGAATGTTGTACTCTTTGGAGTCTTTAGCATCAGCCACTAGATCTTCGTAAGCTTTATCAATGTCCGTGTCGCTAGGATCGTTGTCTTCCATCCATTTGGCGATTAGTGTATTAATTAAAATTTCTTTACGAGAGTTTTCGATTAGCATGCGAGTTTCAGGATCTTTGTCTAGACCTTGCTTTACGGCTTCTTGAGACAAAACCTCACCGGTAATTAATTGATCTAAAATCAATTTGCGATTTTCAGGGGTGTCCTCCATACCGCGTGAAGCCATGGCGCGTACCATGGTATCAATTTCTGCTTGAGGAATAGGCTGGCCATTGACCGTGGCCGCATTTTGAGCATAAACAGGGAAGGTTAAGGCGACAGCTGCCGCTAAAATTAAGCGTTTCATAGATATCCTATCGATCGTTATTGTCAAATTTATAAAGTAAAGCTTATTCTTCAGAGCCTGAAAGTTTCAGGGCCAGGGCATGAACCGGAAAAGGCATTAAGTCCTCAAGTAGCTCATAAATCATTCGTTGACGCTGTACACGTGATACACCGTCAAATTTGGCAGAGCGCATTGTTACCGTGAAGTGATTAGCACCATCACGATTACCTGCATGCTGGGCATGTAGGTGTGAGTCATTGAGCACCTCTAGCTCAATCGGCTCCAATACAGCCAAACGGTCACGAATCACATCAACTCGCTCTTCAGGCTTAGGCATATTTATATGATCACTCATATATGTATCTCCATACGTTGTAATTAAAATGGACAGTCATTTAGATAAAAAGTTCACTATTGAATCAAGTTTCTATGCCTGAGTGTCATCGTCTTGCATGTACTTGGCGAGCATCAGCGATTGTCCAATCACAAAGACAATCAACAAAACGGTCAAACCAAATACTTTAAAGGTGGCCCATTGATCGGTTGTAAAGTAGCCGGAAAAGGCGACAAAAAGATTAAGTATACCCATAACGACAAAAAAAGCTGACCAACTATAGGCTAGTTTTGTCCATACTGGCTCGGGGAGGGTAATTTGGGTACCCATAAGACGCTTAATCAAATTGTTTTTAAAGACTAACAAAGAACCTGAAATAATCAGTCCAAAAGCCCAATAGAGGATGGTCGGCTTCCATTTGATAAAGCTTTCATCTTGCAAATAAATGGTTAGTCCGCCAAACAATACAATCACAATTAAGTTAAGCCAATGACTGCTTTCGATTTTTTTTTGTCGCACTTTTAACCAAAGAATTTGTATGACCGTAGCGGCAATGGCGACCTTGGTGGCTAAATAAATATCGCCCACTTTGAGGGCCACAAAAAATAGTATTAATGGGAGAAAATCGAAAATAATTTTGTTCATAAGGTTTTTGTCAGTATTGAAACGCACGGACTCATAGTTTATCAGACTGCGGCTGCGTTTTTTAGACTCTTGGCTACTTTTAGCCGCGGAATTTATTGTGCTTTAACAGAGTCGATATCATAGGCCGTTTTTTCTTTGTGGCCTAATACCAGACCTTTTAATAAGTTACAAAATCTTTCTGGTAAAATTAATCCTTTATTCACAAAAAACAACGATTAGATGGAGTACAAATGAAATCTCTAAAACTCACTAAGCTAAGCGTATTGCTATCATCGCTATTGGCAGCGGGCTCAATCATGGCCCAGACACAAACGGTCAATGTCGGTGTGTCAGTATCAGCGACCGGTCCTGCGGCATCATTAGGTATTCATGAGCGTAATACGGTTGATATTGTTCCCACCCAAGTAGGTGATGTTGAGATTAAGTACTTTGTCTTGGATGACGCTACCGATACGGCACAAGCTGTACGCAATATGCGTAAGCTCATCAGTGAGCAAAGTATTGACGTGATGGTTGGCAGTACCGTGACCCCTGGTTCCTTGGGTATGGTTGACGTAGGTGCTGAGATGAAGGTGCCGGTAATCAGTCTAGCGGGCAATGCCGTAGTCGTTGAGCCTCAAGAAGGTGCTAAGGTTTGGGCTTTCAAAACACCGCAAAATGACGCTTTAATGGCGACCGCGATTCGCAAAAACATGGAAAAGCAGGGCATCAAAAAGGTCGGTTATATCGGTTTTGCGGATGCCTACGGTACTGGTTGGTTGACCGAGTTAGAAAAAGCACTTGAGGGTTCGGGCATTGAGGTAGTAGCTCGTGAAAGCTTTGCGCGTAGCGATACCAGTGTTACCGGTCAAGTGATGAAGCTTATTTCTGCTAAACCAGACGCTATCGTGGTCGGCACTGCCGGTACACCAGGTGCCTTACCGCAACGTGAATTAATTCAACGCGGCTTCAAGGGCGTGAGCTATCATACACACGGCTCAGCTAATAACGACTTCCTCCGCGTATGCGGCAAAGCATGCGAGGGCGTAATCCTTCCTGTGGGCCCTGTGGTTGTAGCGCCTCAGCTTGACGATTCTCACCCATCAAAAGCAGGTGGTCTGGAGTACATCAAGCTCTACGATGACAAGTTCGGTGAAAACAGCTTTAATAGCTTCGGTGCTCATATGTGGGATGCCTCAGTTCTAATTAATGCGGCGATTCCTGCAGCGATTGAGAGCGGTGAGCAGCCAGGTACCGAGGGCTTCCGTGTAGCCATGCGTGATTCTTTGGAAAACCTGCAAGAGGTGTTAGGCGTTCACGGTGTCTTTAACACGAGCAAAGATAATCATAATGGCATGGATGAACGTGCCCGTGTTGTCATTAAAATCGAAGATGGCAAGTGGGTCTACGATCCGGATCTGGAGTAATCCACCACGAGTATAAAAAGTCGCCAAGTTGAACTAAGCTTGGCGCTTTTTTAATCGTTTTATCTTTGTTATTCAGTTAGCGCGGCTTTGTTACTCATTTATTTCTAAAAAAACTTGGTCGCTGTTTTAGCTTTTTAAGCCATACATTTTTAAAAAGTACAATAGTATGAATTGGGAAATTGCCAAAATCCTTACACAGGATGGTTTGGTCACTGGGGTAATCTACGCCCTGATGGCAGTAGCATTAGTGCTAGTATTTGCCGTAACACGAATCACCCTAATTGCTCAAGGTGAGTTCGTTTCTTTTGGGGCGTTGACATTTGCCATTATGGCCAATGGTCAAGTACCCGCTACCATTTGGCTTCTGCCCGTTTTTGGGGGCATTATCCTGCTGCTGGATCTCTATCAGTTTCTGATTAAGAAAAGCTGTAGCAGCCGGCGGCTTCTTAAAAGCGTCATCTTGAATATCGTCTTACCACTGCTTCTGGCCTTTATCGTGCCACCGATTTTAGCGACTAATCCATCGATTTGGATTAAGGCCTTATTAACGATGCTGTTAATTGTACCGGTGGGGCCGATGGTCTATCGCTTGGTGTTCTTACCCGTTGCTGAAGCGCCTGGCTTATTGCTGTTAATTATTTCAATTGCCATGCACTTTGCCTTCGTCGGTTTAGGCTTGGTGTTTTTCGGGGCTGAGGGCTGGCGTGTGTCAGAGCCTTTCTTTGAGGGTTCTGCAGAGTTTTTTGGTTTAGTGTGGTCTTATCAAAGTCTCTTCGTAATCGCGATGACGGTTTTTATTATCGTTGGCCTATATTTCTTCTTTGAAAAAACCATTTACGGCAAAGCCTTACGTGCTACCGCCATTAATAGAAAGGGCGCGCGCCTCATGGGCATTAGTACCGCTTTGTCGGGCTATATCTCTTTCTGGATTACTTCCTTTATCGGCGTGGTCTCGGGTATTTTACTGGTGTCTTTTATTACCATTACCTACGAGACCGGTTTTATGATTGGCCTTAAGGGTTTCGTTGGTGCGATTATCGGTGGCTTGGTCAGTTACCCAATCGCTGCTACAGCGGCAGTCTTGGTCGGCATCATTGAGGCCTTCAGTACCTTCTGGGCCAGTGACTATAAGGAAGTGATTGTCTTTGCTCTGGTGATACCGGTGCTATTAATTCGCTCTTTAACGACTAAAACGCAGGGTGAGGAGGATTAAGATGAACAATACGATACCTTCTCAAGAAGTGATGAAAGAAGAAGAAATACATATAAATAAAAAGAAACTGCGTAAATTTAACCCCTTCGTGGTGGCTTTTATTATTGCGCTAATTATCTTGCCACAACTCTCTATCGTGCCGGAATTCTGGATTAACCAGATGAATAGCATTGGTATTTCTGCCATCGTGGTTTTTGGTTTAGTGATTTTGACTGGTTCTGCGGGCATGACCTCTTTTGGTCAAGCGGCCTTTGTCGGTATTGGTGCTTATTCAACGGCCTACTTAACAGCGACCCTGGGATATTCACCATTTTTAGGCTTATTTGTAGGTCTGCTTATTACCGGTATCGTTGCCTGGTTGCTCGGTCAATTGACTCTGCGTTTATCAGGCCACTTTTTATCCCTCAGTACAATTGCCCTATGTTTAGTGTTTTACTACTTATTCGGCAATATGGGTTTTTTAGGTCGTCACGATGGTTTACCAGGTGTACCGGCCATTGAGCTATTTGGGATTTCTTTACAACCGGCACGTAATAACTTCTACCTCATCTGGTTTTGCGTACTCTTCGCCCTATGGCTCAGTCAAAACCTGCTCAACTCTCGGACTGGTCGTGCGATTCGCTCTATCAATCGTGGTGAGGGTATGGCCCGCTCGTTTGGCGTCAAAACCTATAATTACAAGATGTTGGCCTTTGTGTATGCTGCTTTACTGGCCGGACTTGCTGGCTGGTTATATGCTCATGAGCAACGTGCCGTTAGTCCAAGCACCTTTGGCGTCAATTACGGTATTGAATATCTCTTTATGGCACTGATTGGTGGTTTTACCAGTTTGTGGGGAGCGATTTTTGGTGCGGCGATGATTATCATTTTACGCGACCAAATTCAGAATATTGCCCCCAAGCTTATCGGTAGTAATGTTAACGTCGAGATGGTCTTTTTTGGCGTCATGATGATCCTTATCTTGCAACATGCACGCAATGGTCTGATTCCATTAATAGTGCAGCGGATTAGGGCTTTAAACGACAAGCGAAAAGCTAAAAAAAGCTCCGCTGGCTCCGATGCTGATGAACTTAGTACGACACATTTAGCTTATGGAGTAGAGCGCTTACGCCTGGAACAACCGACAACACCTTTGGCGCCAAGACAAAATAGCTTCCATGCGGCTGAGGGCGAGGCCATTTTGCAGGCACAACATGTTCGCAAAGAATTTGGTGGCCTGGTGGCTGTTAATGATATTAGTTTTAATATTAAACCTCGTGAAATTATGGGCTTAATTGGTCCAAACGGTGCGGGTAAAAGTACCACTTTTAACTTGCTAACGGGCGTTCTACCCCTGACCTCCGGTAAGGTACTGTTCCATGGTCAGGATATTTCGAATTGGCCGGCGCATCGCATTGCCAGATTAGGTATTGCCCGTACATTCCAGCATGTGCAGTTACTGCCGGATATTAGTGTGGTTGAAAACGTGGCCTTGGGTGCTCACGTGCGTGCTGATAGTGGTGCCTTCCGTGCCGCTTTTCGCTTGGAAAATGAATCAGAGCACCAGCTTTTAGATGAAGCCATGCAGCAGCTTAAACGCGTAGGTCTTGAGGATTACGCTCTCTTGCCAGCGGGTGGTTTATCCCTGGGTCAACAGCGTATTGTAGAAATTGCCCGAGCCTTATGTTTAGCTCCAAGTTTATTGCTGCTGGATGAGCCGGCGGCGGGTCTACGATACAAAGAAAAAGAGGAATTAGCCACTGTCTTGCGCGCCTTACGTGATGAGGGCATGAGTATTTTACTGGTTGAGCATGATATGGATTTTGTGATGCGCTTAACAAATCATTTAGTAGTAATGGATTTTGGTACTCAGATTGCTGAGGGTACACCGGCCGAGGTGCAGACGAACCCGGCCGTGCTGGAAGCCTACTTAGGAGGTGTATCAGATGACTAATACGACAAGTACCGAACTTTTACTGGACGCTCAGGATATCTCCGTATATTACGGTCAGGTTCGAGCAGTGGATGAAGTGAGTATTAATATTCGCCCCAGTCAGATTGTTACCGTGATTGGGGTCAATGGTGCCGGTAAAAGTAGTTTGATGAATGCTATTATGGGTAATTTACCGAGTAACGGTCGCAGCACAGGCAAGGTTAATTACTTGGGCAAGGATATCTCAGCACTGGATGTTGAGCGTCGAGTTGCCCGAGGTTTAAGTCTAGTGCCGGAAACCCGTGAGCTGTTTAGCTCGATGACGGTTGAAGACAATCTTATCTTAGGGGCCTTTAGATTCCGTTCTGATAAAGATGGCACACGCCAGTATAAACTAAAAGATATTTACGAGCTTTTTCCGCGCTTAAAAGAGCGTCGCGATCAATATGCCGGTACCTTGTCGGGCGGTGAGCGACAGATGCTTGCGCTAGGCCGTGCCTTGATGACTAATCCGACTTTATTGTTGCTTGATGAGCCGAGTTTAGGTTTAGCGCCTTTAATTGTCCGTGAAATTTTTCAAATCATTCAGTATTTGAGAGATGAGGGTGCGTCAATTCTGTTAGTTGAGCAAAATGCGCGCGCTGCGTTGCAAATTGCAGATTATGCCTATGTATTGGAAATGGGTCGTTTAAGCTTAAGTGGGCCTGCGTCAGAACTGCTGAATCACCCCGGTGTTATCGAGAGTTATTTAGGACTAGGTAGTAGCAAACAAGCCCTATAACTATCAATTAAAACTGAGCACTACACAAAGAAAATGAGCCACCTACATATTATAGTAGGTGGCTCAATTTTTATAAGTTAGCTATCTAACCACTAAGCTTTACATGGCACCGAGGTACTCTGGTAGTGCGAGAGAAATAGCTGGTACATAGGTCACCAGTATCAAGAAGCTTAAGAGTAGCAGTAACCATGGGAAAGCAGCTTTCATCACCTTAACTACCGGCAGTCCGGTCACTGCGGAAGCGACGAAGAGGTTCAAGCCAATAGGTGGTGTCACTAAGCCAATCTCCATATTCACAATCATGATGATACCGAAGTGAATTGGGTCAATACCTAATTCCATGGCGATTGGGAAGAAGATAGGCGCCATGATTAGAATAATCGCTGAAGGCTCCATGGTGGTACCGGCAACGAGTAATACCAAGTTGACGACCACTAAGAACATCCAGGGCTCTAAACCAAGACCCAAGACCCAATTAGAAATTAGTTGTGGAATTTGTTCAGTCGTTAGTACGTGGGCAAATAGCATCGCATTGGCAATAATGAACATTAACATCACAGCCATCTTGCCTGAGTCAAGCATCACGCTAGGGATGTCTTTAATGCCCATGTCTTTATAGACAAAGAGAGCAATAAAAGCCGAGTAGACAGCAGCGACTGCAGCGGCCTCAGTCGGTGTGAACATACCGGAGTAAATACCGCCTAAAATAATCAGGATTAGTAATAAGCCCCACACTGATTGCCTAAAAGCACCAAACCACTCACCGAAAGTAGCGCGCGGCTGCGCCGGCATTTTCTTGATGCGGGCAACGATGTAAACGCCGACCATCAATGCGGTACCAAGTAATAGACCGGGAACCACACCAGCGATAAACATTTTACCGACAGATTGCTCAGTTGCGGCTGCATAAACTACCATTACAATGGATGGTGGGATTAGGATACCTAGCGTACCGGCATTACAAATAATACCTGCGCCGAAAGCAGCTGAGTAACCCGAACGAACCATACCTGCGATAGCGATTGAACCTACCGCAGCAACTGTGGCTGGACTTGAACCTGATAATGATGCGAAAAGCATACACGCTAATACCGCACCAATGGCTAAGCCACCACGTACATGGCCTACACACGCGTTAGCAAAGTCGATCAAGCGTTTTGCTACGCCACCGGTTGTCATAAAGGCACCGGCAATCAGGAAGAAAGGAATTGCTAATAAAGTGTAGTGCTCAGATGTTTCAAACATCTTGATCACAAGACCCCGAACGGAGTCGGGGCTAAAGAATATGATCGTAATGGCACTAGTTAGGCCCAGGGAAATAGCAACCGGTACACCGATAGCTAATAGACCGAAGAGTAAGAAAAACAATGTGAAAATCGTCATTATTTTTGCTCCGTTTCAGGGTTGTTTTGTTCGGTCTTTTTAGACTCAAGTAATTCGTCAATAGCATCTTGTGCTTCGTTGGCTAAGCCGAGAGTATCTTGTTGGCCTGTGATTAAGCGGTAGCCAACCTCAAGGTAGCGAATGATAAATAAAGCAAAACCAATAGGAACAATAATAGTTACATGCCATCTGGCAACGCCAAAACGGTCTAAGCCGTGAGTTAAGGTGCCGTTTTTATATAGGGTGTGTACCCACTCCAAGCTGGCCTCAAACATGATGATACCATAGAGAAGGCAAGCGGTTAGACCGATAAAGGCCAAAATACGTCTAGTGCGGCTTTGCAGTTTATTGACCAGGGCATCTACACCAATGTGACCACCAATACGCACGCCGTAAGACATGCAGAAGAAAATTAGCCACGCAAAGCAAATGGCAGTGAACTCATTAGCCCAGTTAAATGAAGCGGCTGAGTCCATAATAAAGTCACCAATGGTATCGAAGAAGTTACCAAGACCTGTATCTACGAATCTCTCTCCTAAACTGTAGAAGGGCACATAGATGTTATTCATCATGGTGTAGACGAAGGTGACTAATGTCATTGCGGAGAGGATAAAAAAGATCAGGAATTTTTCAATTCGCTGCCATGTTTGGTCCATCTTGCGGTATAAATCTTTAAACATGAAGTTTTTCCTTTTACCTAAGAAATCTGGAAAAGTTGTGAACCTTGGGGTTAAAACAAAGGCTTGAAGCGATAAGCCGTCATTGCGACTGAGCCTAAACTTATGTTTTATAAAAATGCCCCCTGAGGGTTGCTAGACTTAGGGGGCTATCTATTATTTACATAGTAAATAAAAATGAGGATTAACCTTCGTTAGCATCAACAGCGGATTGAATTAAATCAGCACCGATTTGATCTTCGAATTTCTTCCAAACAGGTTGAACAGTCTCACGCCACTCATTACGTTGTTCAGGAGTGATGTTAATGATCTCAGTGGTACCTGCTTCGATGATTTTTGCTTTATCGCCGTCGTTAAGCTCTTGAGCCATTTGGTTTACTTCCACAGTCACCTCAGCCATTACTTCCTCTAGTGCTGTGCGAATATCTGCATCTAAACCGTTCCAGAAGTCAGAGTTGGTAATAACCATGTAGTCAATAATGCCGTGATTCGATTCAGTAATAAACTCCTGAACCTCATGCACTTTTTGCGAGTAGATGTTTGAATAAGTGTTTTCGGCACCGTTAACTACACCGGTTTGCAAGGCTTGGTAAACCTCAGCAAAGGCAATTTTACGAGGGTTAGCACGTAAGGCCTTGAACTGCTCTTCGAGTACGTTAGAGGCTTGCACACGGAAACGTAAGCCGCGAGCATCACGTGGTACACGTAAGGCTTTGTTAGAAGATAGCTGTTTCATACCGTTATGCCAGTAGGCTAAACCAGTGATGTTTTTGTCTTCCATGCTTTTTAGAAGTTCAACACCGGCGTCACTATGCTGGAAACGGTCTAAAGCAGCCATGTTCTCAAATAGGAAAGGTAAATCAAAAAGCTGTAGCTTCTGCTGGTAATGCTCTAGTTTAGAGAGTGAAGGAGCTAATAATTGCACATCATTAGACAGTAGGGCGTCCATCTCCTGACCGTCACCGTAAAGTGATGAGTTAGGATAAACGTCAACACGAACCTTGTCGCCTAAGCGCTCTTCGGCTTTTTGCTTAAATAAATTAGCACCTTGACCTTTAGGGGTATTGTCCGCTACTACGTGGGCAAACTTAATGATCACAGGCGATTGCGCTTGTGCGGTTCCCATCATACCGGCTACAGATAATGCAACTGGTAAAACAAGGGATTTGAATATTTTTTTCATCTATATGTCTCCATCCTTGATGTAAATGAAAGTCGTAACTAATAGTAATATTGTGTATTAATATTAATCGCAGCTTGAACTCATAATCTTACTTGAAAATGAACTCAATGTACAAGATTTTTGCACTCGTTTGAGATAGTGCAAATCCGTTACGGCCTGTCAATTTATTATGTTGTATTAAGCTTAGCAATTTCGTTTATTTGAAGAGCCACTTTAAACTTTTAATAGCCTAGGGAAAACACTTAGGCGGTCGTGTGTATATTATGAACTACTGAATTTATATAAAAAAGCCACAACTAAGAATGAATTATATCGATAAGTATTGACAGTCATAAAAAATTCGCATATACTCTCATTCTTAAGTTGATTAAGAGGCTCTTTAGCTCAGTCGGTTAGAGCGACGGAATCATAATCCGCAGGTCCCCCGTTCGAGTCGGGGAAGAGCCACCAAATCACTTAATATGCGCCCGTAGCTCAGTTGGATTAGAGTACTTGGCTACGAACCAAGGGGTCGTGGGTTCAAATCCTGCCGGGCGCGCCATATTCAAAGCCCTCATGGTGTAAAAGCTATGAGGGCTTTTTAGTGTCCAAAAAATCCATACCAGATCAAAAAATCCATACCAGATCATCTGTAGAGAGTTATAACTATCAAGAGCTTTTAAATGGTTTGAACTTTGCAGTGGCACCCAATACCGAAATAGTGTTGGAGCGTGCTAGTAAGCGCTTTGTTGCTTTAGGTGCAGTAGGTCAACCGGGATTGCATGATTTACCATCGCAATCACCCAGCCTGTTAGAAGTACTTGGCAGTGTTGGTGGCCTGGTAGAGCAAAGAACTGATGCCCGTGGCGTATTTGTGTTTAGGGTACCTGAAAATATTACTTACGACAATGAACTGGGTATCGTAACTTCTGAAGTGAAACCGATGGTATTTCACTTGGATATGACTAATCCTGTTTCGATGTTTTTAGCAAGAGAGTTTTTAATCTATCCAGATGACGCAGTTTATGTGACTAATGCACACATGTATGAATCACAAAAAATGATCTCATCAATTGTTCAAGTGATTGTCTTGGGAAGTACAATTGATGAGCTTTAAATTAAAGTTCGGATGAGTATCTTTAGCTTCGAAGGTTTAACTATGCTGATGATGTTACCGCTATAAGTAACGGTAACATCTGTATTTAATTACTCTAGTTTTACACCAGACGACTCAACGATATCTTTATATTTTGCCAGCTCAGCAGCTGCGTAGTCGGCAAAGTCTTGCGCAGTGCCGGGCTCCAAGTCAGAACCCATGTTTTTCATTTGCGTTTGTACGCGCTCATCTTGCATGCCTTCGGCATAAGCTTTGTTAAGCTTTTCAATTACTGCGTCAGGTGTGCCAGCTGGGCTAACCACACCAAACCATGTACCGATATCGAAGTTCTCGATGCCGCTTTCTTCCATGGTTGGTAAATCGGCCAGGAAAGAGCTGCGCTCAGTTGTCGTTACTGCCAGGGCGATAACATCTCCACCGGTAATTAACGGTAGGGCAGAGGCTAAGTTATCAAACATGAGTTGTGTTTGATTGGACATGAGAGAAAGTTTAGCTGGGTTCGCGCCCTGGTAAGGGACATGCAGTACATCAGCACCGGTACGAATTTTAAATAGTTCGCCTGCTAGGTGACCAGCACTACCATTACCACCGGAGGCATAGTTGATATCTGCCTTGGTGTCTTTTAAATAGGCGACGAGGCTTTTTACATCGCTGATGTTATTTTCAGCGGCGAATTCTTTATTCAAGATTAAGACGTTTGGTACATTAGATAATAAGATGACCGGAGCAAAGTCTTTGGCAGGGTCAAAGGGCATGTTGTTATAGAGCCATGGGTTAATCGCCATCGTGGCAACAGCGCCCATACCAAGTACATAGCCATCGGCTTTGGCTTGAGCTACCGTACTGAGGCCGATATTACCGCCGGCACCGGCTTTATTCTCCACTACGACGCTTTGGCCAAGGATTTCCTGAACACGTTCACCTAGTTGACGGGCAGCCGCATCTAGCGGGCCACCAGGTGCATAAGGTACAACAAAGCGAATCATTTTCTCAGGGTAATTTGCCGCTTCATCAGCCATGGCTGATGTGCTAAATAGGCTTGTAAAACCTAAGACTAAGCCAGCGCAGCCTAAACCAAGATTTTTTAATAACTTTTTGCCAACTAACTGAGTAGTAGAATTATTCATTGGGATCCCCTTTGATTGATATTAATAATTAGTTTTTGCCTGTGCTACCAAAGCCGCCGGCACCGCGATCGCTTTGATTAAATTCATCAACAACATTAAATTGTACCTGTTGTACCGGTACGATGACGAGTTGTGCTAAACGCTCC
>JAAZFX010000131.1 GCA_012511555.1 Alcaligenaceae bacterium
GGATGATGTTTTCTGCGCCATCATGTTCGCCCCAGGTGATAAAGATTTTTTGACCGCTAATACGATAAGTACCATCGTCTTGGCGCACCGCTTTGGACTTTAATCGTGCTAAATCTGAACCGGCTTGTGGTTCAGTCAAGTTCATGGTACCGGTCCAGCGACCTTCAACCATCGGCGGAATGAAACGTTGTTTTTGTTCTTCGCTACCTGCTTGGGTAATGGCCTCAATACAACCATCCGTCAGAACCGGGCACAAGGCAAAGGCCATATTAGCGGCGTTAAGATTTTCTGATAGAACCGTTGCCAAGAGTTTAGGAAAGCCTTGACCCCCATATTCCGGATCATGTTGCAGAGCTTGCCAACCGCCTTCCGAATGAAGTTGAAGCGCCTCTTTAAAACCTTTACTAAGGGTGACTGCACCATCCTGACATACTGGGTGGTTTTGATCACCGACGACATTTAATGGGGCAATAACATCTTCAACCAAGCGCGAGTTTTCTTCGATCACTGCATCAACTAAATCATCCGTTATTTCTTCAAAAGCCGATAGCTCTTGTATTTCTTTTAATAGACCCATAACTTTAAGATTAAAGTTAATATCTCCAACGGGCACCTTATAACTCATAACATCTCCTCTGTTTAATATGAAATCTTGAGGCTTTTCTAAATCCAGTTGATATGATTTTTATTATCGCTATCAAAGGTTAAACAAGCAGCAATGGTCTGCTGAAGCTGCTCTGCATCTAACAGTTCCTTTGATGCCAACTCAATTGTAAAAAAAGCCCTAGATACAAAGACTATACGATTAGGTGCTAATTGTCGATAGTACTTTAAGAGATGACCAGTTTTATCGCAAAAGATCACATCTATTGCAAAGCGCATCCCGAAGGTATGTATCGCTTTACATGGCGCAAAAACATAGCAATGATGCTCAGCCAGATTGCGTTTTCCCAATAAGCCCTTTAACTTGGCGAGTGGACTTAAGCAGTAGGTAATTTTCATCAATGTGCCCTCAGCTACCAAGCCGCATTCATTAATTTCAAGGCAATCGGAAAGGCTATCACGATAAAGGTACACGGAAAAATACACGTCACCAGGGGAAATAGCATTTTTACCGGCGCTTCTAATGCTAATTTCTCAGCCTTCATAAAGCGCTCACTGCGCCGTTGCTCCGATTGTGCTCGTAGAATAGGTCCCAAGCTAACACCCAACTTTTGACTTTGGGCAATGGAAGAAATTAAATGTGTGATCTCTTCTAAGTCCGCACGCTTAGCCATTTCTTTTAAGGCATCATGCCTGGATAGGCCTGCGCGCATATCACTCAAAGCATGGCTTATCTCTGTATTTAAAGGTCCTTTAGGTAAAAGATGATGAGTTTGGTTTAAGGCTCCGTGGAAATTCAATCCTCCCTCTACTGATAAAGTAATCATGTCCAGGAAAAAAGGGAACTGTCTAAGCATCAAACGCTGTCGCTCTTTAGCTTGTTGGCGCAGTTTGTGACGTGGTAAATAAAAACACAGTGTCGCACTAAATAAGGCACACATAGGCAGCCAGCTGAGGTTAATCTTTAACCACCAAAACACCACCACGGTAAACACAAGACCTAAAACCGCTGCGGCTATTTGCAAGCCAAAGACATGCTCCGGCTCTAACTGGTCAAGGCGCCCGGCTTTAACAATCTCTTTTTCCACCGCCATGCGATAGCGCCACGACATCAATGGTCGTCCTAACGCTGCAAATAAATTAATCCATGGCCATAGCAAGCCCCAAACACGGTGAATTTGCAAGCCCACAGGTCTCTGCACATCTGACTTAAGACTGGGCATAAACAAGAAATAAATCAACAGTGCAAGAGAAATACTGCTTCCCGCCAAACTGATATAGATAAAGTGTGACGACATCTAAGCGCCCCCTCAAACATCAATAGCAACAATTTTACTAATCATCCAAACCCCCAATCCTTCTAAGAAGAAGATTAATGCAAGCACTGCCCATCCCATGTAACTGTGCCATAGATGGTGCATCGCTTCCGGATCAAGTTTATTCAAGACCAGCATCAACGCCACCGGCAATAAACACATCACCACCGCCTGCATTTTGCCCTGTGAGGTTAAAGCTTTAATTCGTCCCTGGATTTGTAGGCGCGATCTTAGGGTTGAGGCAATACGCTCGATAGCCTCGGACAAATTGCCCCCTGTTTGCGCACTGATACGCAGAGAAGAAACAAACAAATCACACGCCTCGGACGGCATCCTTAATGATAAATTCTGTAAGCACTGGTCAAAAGGCACACCTAATCTCTGCTCTCGTAGCAGCAGAGAAAGCTCTTGAGCCAAAGGCGCTTCTGCATCTTCGGTTAAAGATTTAATCGCTGTTTGCACACCTGAACCTGCTTGCAACGCCCCCGATAAAGACAAGAGAAAGTCCGGCAATTGTTTATCAAAGGCATGCAGACGTCTTTTTCTTAATAAAAGCAGTAAGAGTTTGGGTGCAAAAAACATCATTAGCCCAAGCAGTAAAGACAGCCACCACAACCTTAAAAACACCCATGAAAACAAAAATACCGACACGGTTAAAGCCAGCGCAAAGCTCCACAATTGCACAGGGTCAAAGAAAATAAAGGCATCACTCAACTGCACCCGCATCTGCTCTTTAAAATCAAGCTCATAACGCTTAGCAGCTTGATTAAAGCCCTGCAACAGCAACCAACAAATTAAGGCGATTGAGACGGCAGCAAACAATAAACTGATAAAAATCACAACTCATTCCTCCAGATGCTCTAATGCAAAACTTGTGCGGTACTAGAAACGGCCTTGGTGTGTTGATTGAAATGCTCGATATCAATCTGCACCCCTTCCTCTCTAAGCCGCTCGAACTTCTCCGGCATAATGCCTAGGCCGTAAAAGCCACTCTGCGGACCGCGTTGAAACTTAAAGATTTCCTGACTCTTGATAATGCCACTCTCCAGACCACCAATCTCGACGATGGATGAAATCACTCGCCGGCCATCGCTTAATCTGGTTTGCTGCACAATAAAATCGATACTGGAAGCAATATGCTCACGAATAGCAGCTAATGGCATATCCATACCCGCCATCAGAACCATCACCTCAAGCCGTGAAATAGCGTCAC
>JAAZFX010000132.1 GCA_012511555.1 Alcaligenaceae bacterium
ATATCTTAGTAAATTAACATTAATCAAAGTGATTATTCCCGAATCTATTAAGTCGATGTTTTTTTAATACTAAATATTGTGACCTTGATAATAGGTATAAATTATTATTTGTTTTATACTTAAACTATTAATTGATTGTTAATATGTTTTTAATTTGAAATTTAAATTTATTTAAGTAAAAATTTTGCCTATGTTTGATCTCTACACTGAACACCATTCAATCCTGGCTTCTACAGCAGCAATCGTTACTGTATTAGCATGTGTATTAAAGTTTATTTACCATGCGGTTAATCGTCAGATTAGAAAAATAGCAACGCTAAGCGGTACTATATTATTAGTGATATGGATAGTGTTCTTATTGCTAATCTTTGTGACGAGTAGCGATCCAATTGAACGTATTGATATTGTTATCATATCTGCTCTGGTTTATTTATTAATGACAGTAGTGATAGTCTTCTTTATAGATTTAGAAAAAATACATATAAACCATCAAATTAAACAAAAATATGATCTATTTACGATGAGTAATGAGGATTAATTTAAATATAAATGCCGCTTAATAGCGGCATTTATATTTATTTCATGTGTATTCTCTTGCTTAACTCTTCCTACTTAAATGCTGAATTGACTACCCCTGTATTCTCGATACTATTTTAGTAAGCGTACTATTTTCCAATAACCATTTTAGGAGTCCGTTTTATGCAAGCCGCTGTAGCTGCTTATCTGTTTTTAGCGATTGCCATTTTCTTTGAAATTACCGGTACTGCAATGTTGGTTAAGACAGAACAATTCACTCGCTTGATTCCTACGCTTTTAGTGATTTCTTTTTATAGTATTTCATTTTATTTTCTTTCTTTAAGCTTAAAGGTTATTCCTGTAGGTATTGCATATGCGATTTGGAGTGCGGTGGGTATTGTATGTATTGCGCTGATTGGCTTTGTGTTTTTTAAGCAGAGTTTGGATTTACCGGCGATTCTTGGAATAGCGCTAATTATCATTGGAGTATTAGTGATAAATCTATTTTCAAAATCAGTTATGCATGGATGAATCATATTTAATAAAAATTTATAAGGAGAATTTAATGACATCAAATACTAAACATATTCCTCAAGTACTACAAAATTTGAGAATACCTGTGATAGCTGCACCTATGTTTACGGTGAGTTATCCAGAGTTGGTAAAGGCACAATGTAAAGCGGGGATTGTTGGCTCTTTTCCAGCGTTAAATGCTCGTCCTGCAGCTTTGCTAGACGAATGGCTTACTGACATAAATACAGATCTTGATAGCTATAAAGAAGAAAATCCTGATGCTGTGGTTGGACCGCTTGCAGTGAATTTAATTATTCATAACACTAATCCGCGTTTAGAAGAAGATTTGGAGACATGTGTTAAGCATAAGGTACCGATTATTATTACGTCCCTACGTGCGCCATTACCGGCACTTATTGAAAAGGTTCATGCTTATGGTGGGATTGTTTTGCATGATGTGATTAATGTTCGTCATGCGCAAAAGGCAATTGAAGCGGGAGTTGATGGATTGATTTTAGTATGTGCAGGAGCTGGTGGACATGGTGGGACATTGTCACCAATTGCATTGGTTAATGAGGTTAGGCAAATTTTTAATGGGCCGATTATTTTATCCGGTGCCATTTCTAATGGTGATGCAATATTAGCGGCTCAAGTGATGGGGGCTGATTTTACTTATCTTGGTACCAAGTTTATCGCTAGTGATGAAGCACAAGCTGTTGATGGTTATAAGCAGGGGATTTTAAAAGCTAAGGCTGCGGATATTGTTTATAGTGATCTTTTTTCTGGTGTACACGGTAATTATTTAAAAGAAAGTATTGTGCTTGCTGGTCTTGATCCAGATAATTTAGCAGAGGTCAGTAGGCATAAAATGAGTTATGAAGAGGGTTCTTCCAAAACTAAGGCATGGAAAGATATTTGGGGCGCAGGTCAGGGAGTTGGGGCAATTAATGAGATTTTACCAGTTGCTACGATTGTGGATAATTTAGAAAAAGAATACTATACAGCTATTGATGGTGTTGTCAGATACAAAAATAAGTTTAAATAGTAAGTCGACTAGAAGGATTATTTAGTCGACTTTGTATTGTCAAAATCATTTTTTATCCTTAACTCACCTTAAATATATCAAAATAAAAGCCGATTAATTTTAATTAACCGGCTTTTATTCAGTATCTCAACAAATGATAATTACATCTTGCTGTCGTTCGCCACTTTAGCCAAGCGCTTGGTAATGAACTGCTGTTGTGCAATGGACAAGATGTTGTTCACAACCCAGTAAAGTACTAGACCGGCTGGGAACATGAACATCATGGCACCAAAGACTAGCGGCATAATCATCATGATACGAGCTTGCATAGGATCAGGCGGCGTTGGGTTCAACTTGAATTGTAAGAACATAGTGGCTGTCATGATCGCTGGCAAGATAAAGTACGGATCAGCAACGGCCAAATCTTGAATCCACAAGATCCATGGGGCACCGCGAAGTTCTACACTGGCTAAAATTACACGGTATAGCGTCAAGAAAATTGGAATCTGTAGCAAGATTGGTAAGCAACCACCCATCGGGTTAATCTTTTCAGTACGATAGAGCTCCATCATCGCTTGGTTGAGTCTTTGCTTGTCGTCACCAAACTTCTCTTTAAGAGCCTGCATACGTGGACCGACATGCTTCATGCGTGCCATTGAACGATAGCTTGCTGCTGATAATGGATAAAGTACGATTTTGATAATAATGGTTAAGACGACAATAGTCCAACCCCAGTTACCAATAAATGAGTGTAGCCAGGTCATGAGTTTGAACATGGGCTTAGCGATGATGGTTAACCAACCATAATCAACGACCAAGTCTAAACCAGTACTGATTTCAGATAACTGCTTTTGGTCTTGAGGACCAACCCATAAAACAGAATTACTGCTGATAGTAGATTCTGGTTGAATTGTACCTAAAGGCTCAATAGTGCTGATAGCATAAAGATTATTAGAGATTTTACGAGTATCGTAATGCCGTGCTTTACCTTCTTCCGGTACCCAGGCAGTAACGAAGAATTGCTGTATAAAGCTAATCCAGCCGTCATTGGTTTGGTCTACATCCGATCCATTATTTTTATCGATGTCAGAAAAGGAAATCTTTTTGAAACGCTCTTGATCGGTATACATCGCAAAGCCGTTAAAGGCACTGTCGAAATAGGTACCACCACCCGCTTCATGATTATCGCGTGTAATTTGTAGATAAATTGATGGTGTTTGAGGTTCAGAACTGATATTGCTTACCCTGTCGTTAACATCAATTTTGAAGGTACCGCGATTAAAGGTGTAAGTACGAGTTAGTTTTAAACCATCACTTTCGGCTTCAAAAACTACATCTAAGCTATCGCCGGTCATGTCGGTTTGTTCTGACACTAGGCGAAAAAGGGTATTTTGATTAGGGTAGTTTGAACCAACCGGACCAACTAATCCACTTTGAACGGTATAAATAGTTTGACCGTTGTCTAGCAAGACAAAATCTTGAACTTTATCAGAATCCTCATCATGGCTTAGGTGAAGCTTGGCACCAATAATTTGCGCACCTTTGGTGTCAAATAACATGGTGAAAACATCAGTATGGACCCGAATAATTTCTTGCTCAGATTCGGGTGTGCTAGCGTTATCGCTCATTGCCACTTGTTGGGGACTATTGTTATTAGTCGATGATGATGGAATCAAGCTTGGGGTAGCAAGATCGGTTTCGCGAGCTTGAGCTTCTTGCTGTTGTTGTTCGGTGAGTTGTGGAGCAGGCGGATTATTGTATGTCATCCAGCTATTCCAAATCATGAACAAGGAAAATGCAAAAATCATCCAGAGGATGGAGCGTCTAGTATCCATTAGTTATTTCTTGTTAAATCGGTGGGAAAATTATTTCACAAATAAACACAGTAGTTTAACCCACATTAGGGTCTCACTAATTGTAAAGCTGTCTAAGCTTTACAAATGTCAAAAGGTTTAGCGTAGTTTTTTGGGAGGAACAGGGTCGTGGCCGCCTTTAAAAAAAGCGTTGCAGCGACAGATTCGTTTAATCCCTAAGCATAGTCCTTTAAAAGCACCGTGTGTTTCAATAGCTTCGATCATATAGTTTGAGCAGCTTGGGGTAAAACGACAGGAGTTGCCAACCCATGGGCTGAGAAAATATTGATAAAAGCGTATTGGCAATATAAGCAGTTTTTTAAGCATAGAGAAGAACTCCTAAACGCCTACTTAACGGCATCCAATAAACTGTCGACCTCTTGGCGAGTTATTTTTTTGAGTTCAGTTAATGAGCAGTCAGGTATTTTTTGATGAAGTCGAACAATATAATCGCCAGGCGGTAATTGTTCACGACGAGCTCTAAATGACTCTCTTATAACCCGCTTAATGGCATTGCGACTGCTGGCACGCTGAGCATTGCGCTTGGCAATGATTAATCCTAATCTGGCGGTGTTTGATGGTGAAGAGTAGTGGATGTAGCGACTGAGCATAAAAAACGCCCCTCGACCAACTCGCTTGCCTCTAAGTGCAGTGCTGAATTCGCTGGGGCGCAGTAGGCGCGCAGATTTAGGAAATGTGGCGCCATTCATTGCTTTTAGGTCCTGATATTACAGAGATCTTGCTTATACTTGAATCCGAAGTCACCTGAAGATGCTACAAGGAAAACTACTTAAATGTATGTGGCAAAAAAAATATGCAATGATTAAACTGCTAAGCGCTTACGACCTTTAGCACGACGCGCGTTGATAACAGCACGACCACCTTTGGTTTTCATACGAACACGGAAACCGTGAGTGCGTTTACGACGAGTAACGGAAGGTTGATAAGTACGTTTCATGACGAAGATTCCTTTTTAATAATTAATTTGTCCAGAGGAACTAATTTATTGCTGATTTTTAATTTATTTGAGTGTTTTTAACGCAATAAACTAATATCTAAAAGCGAAATTGGTGAAAACCATAAATTATGTCAAAAAAACTCAATAAAGTCAATAGACTACAAGGCAACATACGGTATAAATTAATTAAATTGTAGTTAAAGAGCCTATACAAGAGATATTATCCACAATCTATCCACACTGTGGATAACTTTCCATAAGAAGAGTAAAATAGATCTCTTCTTTAAAAACTTAAGTAGATGGTGTGGGTTATATGGGTGATTTTTGGTCACATTGCTTTTCTATACTTGCTGAGGCGTACCCTGTAGAGCAGGTAAAGGCATGGATTGAACCATTGGATTTTGTGGCCTTTGATGAGGAAATAGGTATTTTAACTATTTCCGCACAAAATCCCATCAAGCAGAAGTGGGCCAAGGAGTCTTACTCAGACCGGATTAAGGCCATTGCCGATGAGTGGTATAAGCGCGACGATATCCAGGTAGATATTGTTCTAGCAGGTACACGAGCGGCTCGTCCTGCAGTAAAAGCGGCGGTGAATCCAGCGGTTAGTATAAAAGCTGACGTAGTACCAAGCGCAGCAGAGATTGCTGTAGAGTCGGTTGCGGAGGCTGTTGCCGAATCCGGTGCCAAGTCAACCAAACTTCAAGAAGCGGTTGAGCAGGCACGCCGGGCAGCGGCGATGGCACAAGCTAAAAAGCAACAAAATCAGTCGGCCGCAGCACAATCTATGGCTTATACTGATAGCCTTGAGGCTATTAGCAATTTAAGTGATCAATATAACGACACGAGTTCTTTTGGTGATGATATCACCATGCCTAATATCCATATTCAAAGCGTCGATGCGGATCAGTTAGTAGCGGAGTTAAATTCTCAAAATTCCTATGAAAAATCTAACCTTCTTAAAGAACTAAGTTTTGAAAACTTGGTTGAAGGTCGTTCTAATGCCTTGGTAGTAACCGCAGCTAAAAAAATTATTGATGACTATTCGGAAGGTGAGGGCGGCGAATTAAGCTATAACCCTTTTTATATTTATGGCGCGACCGGTTTAGGTAAGACTCACGTGATGCATGCGATGGGTAATGCGATCTTGCAAAAAAGACCTGGCTTACGTATACGCTATATTCACGCTAATGAGTATTTTACCTCGATGGTAGACTCAATTAAGCGCAAGGCCAATGACGAATGGCAGCGTGACTACCTTAATCTTGATCTCTTATTAATTGATGATATTCAATTTTTTAGTGGCAAGGAGCGTACGCAGCTGGAGTTTTTCCATTTGTTTGAACGTATGGTGCGGGAAAATAAACAGATTGTTATTACCTCTGATACCTACCCGCGTCAGTTGCAGGATATGAATGCGCGTTTGACTACGCGTTTTGATTCGGGGCTAGCGGTCAGTGTTGAGCCGCCTGAGTTAGAGTTGCGAGTTGCTATTTTGCACAAAAAGGCTGAGGAGCATCGCGAGTTCAATTTATTAGATGAGTCCGCGTACTTTATTGCCAAGCATGTGCGTAGTAATGTACGAGAATTAGAAGGTGCACTGACTAAGGTGATTGCTTATGCCGGTTTTTACGGTAATAAGGAGTTAACTATAGAAATTTGTCGTGATGCGCTCAAGGATTTGCTCAGTGCGTCGATAGGACAGATTACAATTGAGAATATTCAGAAAACTGTCGCAGAATACTATAAAATCAAAGTATCCGACATGCAGTCGAAGCGACGTCACAGAACAGTTGTTGTGCCACGTCATATTGCGATGTATTTAGCTAAGGAACTTACGCAAAAGAGTCTAAACGAAATTGCCGACTCTTTTGGCGGAAGAGATCATAGTACGGTCTTGAGTGCGGTAAAAAAAATCACCCAAGAGCGTATGCGTGATCAAGAGTTAAATCACCGTTTACGTGTATTAGAGCAATCACTAAAGGGATAATTCAAAGGGAAAATCATGCAATTACTAAAGGCTAGTAGTGAAGTTTTAATAAAGCCGTTAAACACGGTCATAGGTATTGTTGAACGTAGAAGTACGATGCCGATTTTAGCCAATATCTTGATTAAGAAAAATGGCAACCGTGTCGATTTTACAGCTACTGACTTAGAGGTAGAGATTAGTACCACCGTAGATATTGGGGTAGGCGATGAGGCTGCCTTGGTGACTGTATCCGCTCGTAAGTTTTTAGAGGTTTTACGTGCTTTGCCTTCTGGTGGTATTGTTGATATTACTTTAGAAGATAATAAGCTGCAAATTATCTGTGGGCGTAGCCGTTTTAGTTTACAAACGATGCCTGGTGAGGATTTCCCTCCTGTAGAACAGCCTGATAGTTGGCGTGAAAATACCAATCCCGGTGAGTTGGAAAATACCTTTGTATTGCCTCAAAAAACGCTTAAACGCTTATTTAACATGGTCTCCTTTGCCATGGCCAAGCAAGATATTCGCTACTACTTAAATGGTATACTACTAGTTGTGGAGCCGGGTAAAGTGCGTGCTGTAGCAACTGACGGTCACCGCCTTGCACATTTATCAGAAGATATCGAGACCCCGGTTAGTGAAGAGCAACAGTTAATTTTACCGGCTAAGACAGTCATCGAGTTACAGCGTCTGCTAGACGATTCCGATGAGCCTGTTTATATCAGCCTTCACAAAGATACTAAGCATTCACAAATTCGTTTTACTTTTGGTGATATTGTCTTGGTATCTAAATTAATTGAGGGTCGTTTCCCTGATTATAAGCGTGTAATTCCAAGTGATTATGATCGTCACTTGGCGATTAACCGTGAGGAGTTTCAATCAAACCTTCAGCGTGCCCGTATTTTAGTGGCCAATGACCGTCTTCACGGCATTAAGCTGAATTTTAGTGATAACCAGCTAAAGATTTATTCTAATAACCAGGATCAAGAGGAAGCGACTAACAGCTTAGCTATTGAGTATCCTTTTGAACCGTTGGAAGTTGGTTTTAATGTTAATTATTTACTAGATGTACTGTCTGTGATCAAAGATGAGGAAATTTCCGTATCTGTTAAACCGGTCGCAGGTTCATCAGTCATTATCAACTTACTAAGCGACGAAAACTTCAAGTATGTCGTGATGCCATTGCGCATTTAATCAATCAGTAAAATTATGAGTGAAAACACAGAAAATAAAAAAGTCGAAGGCTATGGTGCCAGTAGTATTCAGGTTCTAAAAGGTCTAGAGGCTGTTCGTAAGCGTCCGGGGATGTATATTGGTGATACATCCGATGGCACCGGTTTACATCACATGGTTTTCGAGGTGGTTGATAACTCAATTGATGAGGCGTTAGCCGGTCATTGTGATGATATCGTTGTGACCATCCATGCTGACGGTTCAATTTCTGTTGTGGATAATGGCCGCGGTATTCCGGCCGATGTCTTGGAGCATGATGAGCTTAGCCGTAGTGCGGCCGAGATTGTGATGACTGAACTTCATGCCGGTGGTAAGTTTGACCAAAACAGCTATAAGGTGTCCGGCGGTCTACATGGGGTAGGCGTTGCGTGTGTTAATGCGCTATCAGAGTGGTTACGCTTGACGATTCGTCGTGACGGTAAGGTTTATCAAATTGAATTTGCTCAGGGTGTACCACAAGGCTCAATAGAGGTTATTGGTACCACTGATAAGACAGGCACCAAGGTACATTATCTTGCCGATGTCGAGATTTTCTCTCATATTGAGTATCACTGGGAAGTATTATCTAAGCGCCTACGTGAGTTATCTTTCTTAAACAATGGCGTTGGTATTCGTCTGGTTGACGAAATTAACGGCCGCGAAGAAAATTTCGCTTATGCCGGTGGTGTCCAGGGTTTCGTTGAGTTCATCAATAAGAGCCGCACTGCAGCTCACGACAACGTTTTCTACAGCTCTTCTGACTCTGATGCCGGTGGGGTAAATGTTACTGTTGACGTGGCAATGCAGTGGAATGACGGCTACAACGAGCAGGTGCTTTGCTTTACCAACAATATCCCACAACGTGATGGTGGTACTCATTTAACCGGTCTACGTGCAGCCATGACTCGTGTGGTTAATAAGTACATTACTGATAATGATCTCGCTAAGCGTGCCAAGGTACAAACAACGGGCGATGATATTCGTGAGGGTTTAGCTTGCGTATTATCGGTTAAAGTACCTGAGCCTAAATTCAGTAGCCAGACCAAGGACCGCCTTGTTTCCAGTGAGGTTAGACCTGCTGTCGAAGACGCGGTGAGTCGGGCTCTTGAGACTTGGTTATTAGAAAACCCGCAAGATGCGCGTGCTATTTGCGAAAAAGTAGTACAAGCTGCGACTGCTCGAGAAGCTGCTCGTCGAGCTCGTGAGGGCACTCGTCGTAAGGGATTATTAGAGGGTGCCGGCCTACCGGGCAAGTTGGCAGATTGTCAGGAAAAAGATCCTGCTAAATCTGAACTCTATATTGTGGAGGGGGACTCTGCGGGTGGTTCGGCTAAACAAGGCCGTGACCGTAAGTTCCAAGCGATTTTACCGCTTCGGGGTAAGGTGTTAAACGTAGAAAAAGCACGCTTTGACCGCTTGATTACCAGTGACCAAATCACAACTTTGATCACCGCACTTGGTACCAGTATTGGTCCTGAATTTGATATTTCCAAGTTACGCTATCACCGTATCATTATCATGACGGATGCGGACGTTGATGGTGCACATATCCGTACACTTCTATTGACCTTATTCTACCGTCAAATGCCGGAGTTAATTGAACGTGGTTATGTGTATATTGCTCAGCCACCTCTCTACCGGGTAAAGTTTGGTCGTGAGGAGCGCTATCTCAAAGATGAGATCGAGGAAATCGCATTCATGAAGCAAGTAGCACTTAGAGATGCGGGCATTATTCCATCTGAGGGTGCTGAAGCCATTGATGGTGAGCGTTTAAAAGAGATGTTCGATCTTTATTATGAAGTGGACTCTGTGACTGATCGTTTATCGCGTAGTTATGATGTAGATACTTTATCTGCAATTGCTGAGGGTGTTAGCATTGATCTCAGTTCTGAAGCAGCAGCTCAAGAGAGTATGAATGCCTTGGCTGAGGTACTCGTTGATCCGGCTCATCCTCATTTAGTGAGTTTTTCACTTGAATTTGATCCAGAACTTAATAAGCATCGCATCTTGGTTAATCGTAATCATCACGGTAATATCCGTGTGACGGTTTTAGATACAGAGTTTGTTGAGAGTAAGGATTACGCTTTATTAAATCGTGCCGCTGAAACTTTTAGTGGTTTGATTGGTGAACGTGCCGTTGTGTATCGTGGTGAGGGCGAGCGTCGTCGTCAAGAGCGTATTGACCATTTCCGTGATGCAGTAAGATGGTTAAACTCTGAAGCCGATCGTCAGGTCACTAAGCAACGCTATAAAGGTCTGGGTGAGATGAATCCGGATCAATTGTGGGAAACTACGATGGATCCTACGGTACGTCGTTTATTACGTGTGCAGGTCGAGGATGCTATAAATGCGGATATTGTCTTTAGTACACTCATGGGCGATCAGGTTGAGCCTAGACGTGCCTTTATTGAAGAAAATGCCTTATTAGCGGCTAACTTGGATGTTTAGTTAGTATTTTTTAAATAAGAAAAGAGCCTTAGTTATAAATACAACTAAGGCTCTTTTTGATTAATCTTGTGCTAACTTATATTGTTCTATAAGTTTTTGCAATTTGCATAGTAAGTAACTGTCGCAGGCCAGTCGCTAAATACGGCAGTGACACCGATTTGTTGCGCTAGGACGTCCAAGAGCTTCAGAACATCGCTGTCTTTTTTAGTAATATCATTAATATTGCTGTAATACCAACCGCCGCCACCAGCAAGTGGGCCAGAACGCTCTAATGACCAAGCGATGAGTTTAAAACCAGCGTCTTTGGCTGCTACGGCATATTCTGAGGGAGCAATTTCACCGTCTTTTGTGGTTACGAGTAATGGGGTTGCCGGTGCCAGATATTCTAATCCTGCTTCACGCATATTAGGCATTTCCTTAATGCGAATTGTAGGGTCATCAAGTTCTTCATCAAGGAATACCGCTTGTTTGCCATACTCATCGCCTCTACTTAACCAATATTCAATATCACCATATTCAAAAGATTGAGGAAAGACATCTTTAGCAGGGATCCCGGCTTCACGATATTCATCTAAGAGTTTTTGTGCATATTGTTCTTGGCTAAAGCCGTTGAAGGGCATGTCAACGACCGGTTTTTTAAGCTCAGGTGTCATTTTGACGCCAAGATCTTTAAATAAAGCAATAGACTCTTTATGCGTCATTAAAGTAGCGTTTTGAGCATACAAATCTGTTCGCCATGCTGGGGTAGCATTCATATACTCTTCAACTGTTGTGGCTCGGTCATTAGCAGCATCCATTTTACCTTTTAAGGATTTGAATTCAGCTAATGTAATATCAGAGGTGCGGCATTCAGCAGCTGCTGCTTTAGTCATCTTGCCGTCTTTATCAAATTCAGCCGGTGTAAAGGGTACGCTACATTGAGCGGCTAAAGACGTTGCCAAGATATTCGTGGTAGTGTGCAGGTCATTTTGGGAGTGACGACAAACCAGCTCATGATCTTTGGTAAAGGACACATCGCATTCCAAAATCCCGGCACCCATACGAGCGCCTGCTAAATAAGCCTCTTTAGTATGTTCAGGAAATTGTAATGGTGCGCCACGGTGAGCGATAGAGAAGTCTGAACGCTCAGGAGTTTGAGCGCTACATGCCATCAGCTCATTTTTAAGAGAGCCATTACTTAAATCATCTATTAAGTAAAAAGGGCGTTGGCCGTAAGTAAAACTATCAATAGGTGTATAGCTTGAATCAGATGCTGCCCACGTCATGGTGGGTAATATCGTTAGTGCGAATAGTACTGCCTTTTTCATGGTTGTGTCCTCTTTCATTTGATGGTTATAGGCATTAATACCTTACATGAAAGGAATGACGTCATAATGACAGAAATTGGTGATTATGAGTTCTCTCAAAGGAGTTAAATTATGTTTAGCGGTCTTAGTGCATTCCCTCTTACTCCCTTCAAGGGAGATGTTATCGATGAAGTAGCATTTACCTCATTAGTTCAGCGTTTGAGGACAGCTGTGGTTGATTCTATCTGTGTTCTCGGATCAACGGGTAGTTATGCATATCTCTCCTTAGCCGAACGGACGCGGATAACTCAACTTGCAGTAGAGCATGCTGGTGATGTTCCGGTGATCGTTGGTATTGGCGCTATGCGCACTTATGATGTATTGAGTTTGGCTGAAAATGCACAGAGGGCCGGGGTTAGCGGTGTATTGCTGGCACCGGTATCTTATCAAGAATTGACTGATGATGAGGTTTTTGCACTTTATGAGACGGTTACGCGTCACCTGTCAGTTCCGTTATGCGTGTATGACAACCCGAGCACTACTCATTTTGAATTTACTGATGAGCTTCATGGACGTATTGCGCACTTGCCAAATGTGCGCTCGATAAAAATTCCAAGTGTGTCGTTGGATCCTGTCGTCGCTAAGGCGCGAGTCGAGCGCTTGCAGCGTATGATTCCCGCACATGTCACGATAGGGATTAGTGGAGATGCCAGCGCTGCAGCGGGGTTGAATGCTGGTTGCGACGCCTGGTATTCAGTCATAGGTGGCTTGTTTCCTCAAGTAGCGTTAGCTATTACGCGAGCGGCTCAAGCAGGAAAAGCGGAAGAAGCGATGAGGCTATCGGACGACCTCAAGCCATTGTGGGCTTTATTTGATAAATCTGGTGGCAGTCTGCGTGTAATAGCAGCGGCAGCCGAATTGTGTGGCCTAGTGTCTTCTCCTAGTCTTCCTTTGCCACTCATGGCGGTGAGTGGAGCAGAACGCGAGCAACTTGCCTTGCTACTACATGAGTTGAACTTAGTGTGATGCTCTTTTTAACTCTTCTTATTAAGATCAACAAAGAGTAGAGCAAGCTTACGAGCTACGTTATTAAATTCTAATTCAATTAACAAATACTTAGTTAACATAGCATTTTCCCTAGTCTTGGAATAAATTATTGTAATTGTGCTCGGCATTGTTTATTATTTTTTATCAGCCTATATACTCTCTCTACCATCTAATAATGTGATTAAAGAGTAGTACGATCGGTCTCTCGGTATTGTGAAGTAAAAATATCAAATTAAATTAATAAGGGTGTAGCTACACTACGAGGCACGCCCACTCTAACACGGAAGGGACAACGTAATATGAAAAAGAATTTTTTACGCATCACTTTGGGTGCAGCCTTAACATTCAGTGCTTTTGGTGCTGCTCATGCGGCATATCCGGATAAACCAATTCGTGTGATTGTGCCGTTTGCACCGGGTGGATCAACCGATATCGTGACGCGTGTTGTAGCAGCGAAGATGGGTGAAATCCTTGGTCAAACAATGGTTGTAGAAAATTAAGGTGGTGCAGGTGGTGCGATTGGTGCTGCTGAGGCTGCACGTGCTAAAGCTGATGGTTACACATTATCTATTGCCACGGTTTCTACCTTGGCAGTTAACCCTGCGTGCAAGCCAACCGGTTTAGGTTACGATCCGTTAAAAGACTTTAAGCCGGTGACTAACTTTACCAATGTGCCAAATATTGTTAATGTCAATCCTAAATTCCCGGCAAAAGACTTACAAGGATTTATTGAAGAGCTTAAGGCTAATCCGGACAAGTATGCTTATGGAACATCAGGAACTTGCTCAATTAACCACTTAGCTGGTGAAGCGTTCTTATTAGCAACAGATACTAAAGCAACTCATGTTCCTTATCGTGGTTCGGGTCCTGCAGTGGCAGATACAGTAGGTGGTCAAGTCCAAATTCTTTTTGATAACTTGCCTTCTTCTCTCTCTCATGTACAAGCCGGCAACTTAACAGCTTTAGCCGTTGCTTGGCCGGAGCGTTTAGCAGACTTGCCGGATGTTCCAACATATAAAGAGCTAGGTTATGAAAGTCTAAACCAACCTGCTTGGTATGGTTTATTAGCACCTGCCGGCACACCGGATGATGTTGTTGAAACACTGCACAAAGCGGCTGTAGAAGCATTGGCAGATCCAAAAGTTAAAGAGTCCTTATTAAAGCAAGGAGCTTTCCCTTCCGGCAATACTCCTGACGAATTCGCTGCTGAAATTCAGGCCCAATACGATTGGGCACACGATGTTGTTGAGAAGAGTGGAATTGAATTAAATTAAACAATTAGTATTTAGTTTTATGTTTAAATGGCCGAGTTCCTCACGGAAACTCGGCCATTTTTCTATATAAGTAGGCTTTTAGAATTAATAACCTATTGCTGAACCGTCTGGGTTACGAGGGTCAGAGTAACCGTACATGACATCGTCAATAATTTGAATCGTTTGAGTACGACCCATGCTAGGCTTAACACTAACTTCATAACCGGCATTTTCTAATAATTGGATAGTGTCGGGACTAAAACCAACCTCTAGACGTAATTCATCAGGTAACCACTGGTGGTGGAAGCGAGGTGTGTTAGTTGCTGCTGCTGGATTCATACCGAAGTCCACCGCATTAACTATCTGCTGCAGTACAGTGGTGATAATACGAGCGCCGCCAGGACTGCCGGTGACAAGCCAAGGCTTACCGTCTTTAAGTACCATCGTCGGTGTCATTGAAGAGAGAGGGCGTTTGCCTGCTTCAATGGCATTGGCTGAACCGCCGATTAAACCAAAAGCATTAGGTACACCGGGTTTGGCAGAGAAGTCGTCCATCTCGTTGTTCATGAGAATACCGGTTTTGCCCGCTACAATACCGCTACCAAAATTGAGGTTGAGGGTGTAGGTCACCGCAACGGCATTGCCCTCTTTATCCACTACGGAGTAGTGAGTGGTTTGATCGCTCTCATATGGGGCTAAATCACCCGGTTTAATCGCTTGAGCAGGTGTTACCTCGCCTTTAAGAACCTCATCGGCAATGGCTTTAGCGTATTCTTTGCTGGTTAGCTCTTGTATTGGTACATCAACAAAATCACTGTCGCCAAGGTATTCAGAGCGATCAGCATAGGCACGCTTCATGGTTTCAGCCATGAGGCTGATCGTTTTGGCGCTATTAACACCGGATTCTTTGAGGGGTAAATGCTCAAAGGCGTTAAGCATTTGTATTATGTGAATACCGCCGGAACTCGGTAAAGGCATAGAAACAATTTCATAGCCTCGATAGTCACCGCGAACGACCTCGCGTTCTGTGGCTTCGTAGTTTGCTAAATCTTCTTTGCTAATTAAACCATCATGAGCCTCTTGATCGCGGACAATTTCTTCGGCAATGGCGCCTTTATAGAAAGCATCAGCACCTTCTTTGGCAATGAGTTTTAGACTTTCTGCGAGGTTTTTTTGTACCAGAGTGTCACCCAAGGCTAAAGGCTCATCGCCATCAAAGAAAATAGCTTTGGTGCTAGGCCATTTGCCAAGATTGTCTTTTTCTACCTGGAGTAATTTGGCCATGGTCGGAGAGACTGCATAACCCTGTTCGGCTAAATCAATCGCCGGTTGCATCACCTCGGCTAGTGGTAAAGAACCCCATTGCTCAAGTGCTTTGGTTAAACCCGCGACAGTACCCGGTACACCGATGGCTTGGTGAGTGTACCAAGATTTGCGTGGAATAATTTCACCATTTTCATCTTGGTACATAGTCTCTGTCGCGGCAGCAGGCGCTTTTTCCCGGAAGTCTAAAGCAATCGTTTTATTGCTTTTAGCATCGTGCACAAGCATAAAACCACCACCGCCTATATTACCGGCATTTGGTAGACTGACAGCGAGTGAAAAACCAATGGCTACGGCTGCATCAACTGCATTACCGCCATTTTTTAGAATCTCTAAACCAATTTGACTGGCTAAATTTTGTTCAGTAGCGACCATGCCGTTAGAGGCTTGAACCGGATGGAAAACATTCATCTCATAATCGTAATTATGAGTAGCTACTGCGCTTGTGGGAGCGGTGATTTTAACGTTGGCTTCGCGAGCCCAAGAAGTGGTGGATGCAATTGCCATGCTAACTGCTAATGCAGAAACTAGGGCAAGCTTTCTAGGATTGTTTGTGGGAAGTAAATGCTTCATCGTGTCTCCTCCAGAAGTGAGAATAAATTTTTAATTATTTAATTTGAAAAGCCTTTTGATTTTAATAAGATTCAGGGTTCAATTGAAAGCATTAAAAATGTAACTCATGGTTAGTCCTAGTATGTAATGGCATCGTTGCCTTTTACTCTAAGTTGTGCATCTAAGATACGTTATACTAAGTGGATAAGATTAGTTATTTAATTTGCAAATATGAAGCATCAAGTGTTATTTTTTGGCGATCTACACGGCGGCTTCGATCATTGCTTGCCTTTAGTGCAGCAATATCGACCGAAGGCTATCGTATTGCTTGGTGATTTAGAGGCGCCAGAGCCTCTGCAGAAAATGTTTCATGAGGTTAGGAAACTAACTGAGGTCTGGTGGATTCACGGTAATCACGATACAGATAAAGAGCACTACTATAGCAATCTCTATGATTCCGAGATGATTGACTTTAATCTTGACGGTCGTGTTGTTGAAATTGCCGGTTTACGGATTGGTGGTCTAGGCGGTGTATTTAGAGGCAAGATTTGGCATCCGGGGGATGAGTGTTGGAATTATTTTTCACACGATGACTATGTTCAGGATGCACATCCACGCCAGTTGTGGAATGGTGGTGTGTCTCTGCGTAATCGTAGTTCTATTTTTCCGGAGACTTATATGGCCCTACGCTGTCTAAAGGCCGATATTTTAGTCTGTCATGAGGCGCCGTCCTGTAATCGCTTTGGCTTTGCAGTGATTGACCGCTTAGCCAGACAAATGGGTGTGAGTGCCGTGTTTCACGGGCACCATCATGACCATTATGACTATAGTCCGCATTTTGAGCGTATGGGTTTTGAAACTTATTCGGTTGGTTTGCGTGGTGTCTGTGCTTTAGATGGCACTATCCTCAAACCGGGTGAGGAAGATGGTCAAAATGAATGTCGAATCGCGCGTTGTAGTTAGATTTTTTATTGTTTTTTGGGAGATGATGATGCAAGAGAAATTTGTTCGTGTAGACGGTATGACTTGCAATAATTGTGTTAAGCACGTTAATGAAGCACTGTCTGAGATTCCCGGTGTTGAGTCTGTAGAAGTAAGCCTGGACAAAGCCGGTGCGACTATTCGTTCGGCTGAAGAAATTGATATTGAGACTATCCGTACTGCTTTAGATGAAGCCGGCTACGATTTAGTGGATTAATTAATTTTAGTTGTTTTATGAAAGCACCATTGCCCATGCGGGGTGGGGTTAATCCCAGTCGTTTATATTTACCTCGCGATGGTCAGTGGTCTGATCTTCTGAGTTTTTTGTTTGAACGTTTTCCTTACATGCCCGCAGAGATTCTCAAGGCGCGTTTAGCTGCCGGTGAGATGGTTAATGCAGAGGGTGTGCCATTTTCTTTAAGTAGTGCTTTTGAGCCTGATAGCTGGCTATGGTATTACCGTGAGGTACCTGATGAGGTTGAGGTGCCTTTTGATATAGAGATTTTATATCAAGATAAGCATCTTTTAGCGGTAGATAAGCCGCATTTCTTAGCCAGTATTCCTAGTGGTCGTTATGTTCATGAAACAGTTTTATCGCGTCTGCGTAAGCAGTTTGATTTGGCTGCAATTTCACCTATACATCGCTTAGATAGAGAAACCGCAGGGGTACTGCTTTTTAGCTTGCGACCTGAGGATCGTGGGGCTTATCAAAGTTTGTTCCAGACTCGTCAAGTCACGAAATTTTATGAGGCCATTGCTCCTACGGTTGATGGACTAGAATTCCCTCTAGTTTATCAAAGTCATATTATTAAAAGCCCACAATATTTTACGATGATGGAAGTGGATAAACCGAGTAATAGCGAGACTAAAATCAGCGTTTTAAAGCGCGGTGAGCGACTGTCACATTATTATTTAGAACCATTAAGCGGTCGTAAGCACCAGTTACGAGTACATATGAATGCACTTGGCATGCCAATCTGTCATGATGGCTTTTATCCTGTGCTCGGCGAGATGCGAGAGGCTGATGATTTTAGTGACCCCTTGCAGTTATTGGCACGCGCTATTGAGTTCGAGGACCCTATTACCGGTCAGCAGCGCCGCTTTGAGAGTCATCGTGAGTTAGCACTTCAAGGTGACGTTAATTAAATCATGAGTGATGTATCTTTTTTCGTACAGCAAAATAAGTCAGCCATTTTAATTGAGGGCGTGGCGGGTAGTGGCAAGTCGACATTGCTTGCTCAGCAAATGGAGTTGTTGCGCGATGAATCCGGTAAGCGCTTAATGCTTGCCTTTAGTCGTGCCGGTGCGGATGTACTACGTGATTACACGGCGAACTTGGGTTTATTCTTAGACCAGAATAATAAGATTTCTACGATTGACGCCTTAGCCATGGAAGCTTTGCAAGAGCTTGGCGATGAACGCGCGGTGCTCAGTTCTAATGATGTGGTTGAGCGGATTTTGCCGGACTTGGTCGAAGAGGTTTGTGAGGGGCTATATGATTTGGATTTCTACGCGCCACAGCTGAGTGATCAGGATTTGTGGTTGCTTTTAGAGGACTTTGATTATTTCCGTGCCACTATGGCTTTTAAAGCAGATTCCTTAGAAGAGCAGGCGGATATTTGTGGTGACCGTTTAAATTTCGATATACGCTTGGTCGCTAGATGTTTTAAACGTTATGAGGATTTGCGTTGGACTTGGTATAGCCGCAATGATGCCAGTTTGACTGGTTATAGAGAGCGCGAGGGTTTTAGGCGCATATCAGAGGCGGTCAGTGATTTGTACAATCACGAGTATTTTGAAAATAGTGTATGTCTGAAGGGCTACCGCTTTGTCTTTATTGACGAGTTTCATGATATTTCACCGCTGCAATTGGATTTTATTTTGCGCCTGGTTAAACCAGGTTGTTTTGTGATGGCGGTAGGTGACCGTTATCAAAACGTCTTTGCTTGGCGTGGTGCCGATACAGAGGTGGTTTTTAATCAATTTATTAGTCACTTCAATGCCGCTGTGGTTGAACAAAATTACAGCCATCGTTTTGACCAGGGTATTGCAGCATTGGCATCCGCAGTCAGTGCTAAAGAGATTGGGGCTAGAGAAAAGCCAGTAGTAGGGATAGAGCATTTACCTAAAAATCAATTTCCGGAGTTATTAACTAAGCCCCGCAAGCGTGTCGCTTTAATTGCACAAAATCAATTGCAAGCGATGAAGGCAGCTTGGCAAGTCTGGATGCATACGCGCGGTGATTATCGAATAAGTTATAACTTATCGCAACTTTATGTGGTGAGTTTGGTTAATGTACTGCATGCCTTAAAAACAGCGCAGTTACCTTTATTGGCGGGTACTACTGCTGATGAA
>JAAZFX010000133.1 GCA_012511555.1 Alcaligenaceae bacterium
GTATCGCGCCACTTCGCTATTTCATCTTGTGTAAACTTGGCGAAATCACTTGGCTTAAAAAACATAGGTTCAGAACCGGAACCATTCATACGCTCAATAATTTCCGGATTGGATAAAGACCGCTCAAACTCAGCCGCCAGCTTGTCAATAACCTCTTGAGAAGTGCCTTTTGACGCATACAAACCACTCCAAGAGTAGGCTTCATAACCTGGCAAACCTGCCTCACTAATTGTCGGGAGCTCTGGTGCCAATGCAGAACGCTCTTGATTCCCCACCCCTAATGGCACCACTTGACCTGTTTTAATAAATGGCAAGGCAGAAGTCGCGTCAGCAAACATCAGTTGCACCTGCCCACCGACTAAATCCTGCACTGCCGGTGCACTACCACTGTAAGGAATATGCTGTAACTGAACTCCCGCTTGACTAGCAAACAACTCACCCGCGAGGTGTGTACCGCCCCCCGTACCGGACGAGCTATACGCTATCTTGTTTGGCTCTGCTTTAGCCAAATCAATAAGCTCTTGAACCGTCTTGACCTTTAGTGAGGGATGCGCCACAAGGATTAAAGGGAATCTCGCTATCCCTGCCACCGGAACTAAATCCTCACCTATTTCATAGCCCAAATTATTGTTCAAACTAGGCAAAATAGCATGATGAATAGCACCAAAGAAAAAGTGATGACCATCTGGTTTAGCCTTGACTGCAGTGCGTGCACCGACGATCCCTCCAGCCCCCGCTTTATTATCAATAACCACGGGATATTGCCAAACACTATTAAATGGCATAGTCACTATACGCGCTGCGGTATCTACAGGCCCTCCAGGAGCAAAAGGCACAATAAAAGTAACCGCCCTTTGAGGCCAGTCAGCTGCCATTGCTATACCTGAAAAACCAGTCACCCCCAATAATGAATAAGCTAAACCTAGCTTTAAAAAACCACGTCGCAATTTACCTGCACTTCTTAACATAAAAGATATCTCCTGTTTAATTAGAATTTTTTATTAGAATATTAATTATGCAGCGATAACAAGCACTTACCCATCAGTAATAACAAGTATTATCCTCTTTAAAAGCTTAATCCCCACCTCAGTAAATCAAAAGCCTTAAGTTCTAATCCAAGCCTTAATTTATACAGAAGGGAGGGCTAGAGAAAAACTAAGAAGAGCAAAGCAAATATGGTCTACTATCTAATAGTATTGTTAAAAACATTACTTTAAAAATAAACTTAATGGAGACAAACATGAGTGGAATGGTAGAAGGTAAAGTTGTTGTCATCACTGGTGCCGGCGGTGGTATTGGTCGTGACATTGCCCTTGCCTATGCAGCAGCAGGCGCTAAAGTTGTGGTAAATGATATTGGTGTTAGCCTTGGTGGTGAAGGTGGCAGTGATGGTCCGGCTCAACAAGTCGCTAATGAAATCAAACAAGCTGGGGGACAAGCGGTCATTAGTACCGACAGTGTCGCGGCTTATGACTCAGCCAATCGCATTATTGAAACGGCAATTGACCACTTCGGCCGCATTGATGTGGTAGTGAACAACGCCGGTAACTTACGCGATCGTTTGTTTCACAAGATGAGCGAAGAAGAATGGCGTCAGGTAATTGATGTTCATTTACATGGTACCTTTTTTGTTAGTAGAGCCGCCGCAGCTCATTTCCGTGACCAAGAGTCCGGTGCCTTTGTTCATATGACTTCTACCTCTGGCCTTATCGGTAATTTTGGCCAAAGCAACTACTCTGCAGCCAAACTTGGCATTGTCGCTCTTTCCAAGTCAATTGCATTAGATATGCAACGTTTTAATGTTCGTTCGAATTGCATTGCGCCTTTTGCCTGGAGCCGTATGACCAGCTCGATTCCAGCAGAGACTGAAGAAGAAAAAGCACGTGTTCTTAAGCTGCAAAAGATGGAAGCTAACAAAGTGGCTCCTATGGCTGTTTATCTAGGCAGTGATGCAGCCAGTGAAGTTACCGGTCAAATCTTTGGTGTCCGTGCCAATGAAATCATGCTATTTAGCCAACCTCGACCTATCCGCTCTGTACATATGTCCACAGGCTGGACCCCAGAGGCCATCGCTGAAACCGCTATTCCTGCAATGAAAGGCAGCTTCTTTAAGCTTGAACGCTCGCCTGAGGTAATTAACTGGGATCCTATCTAAGTAAGGCCCTTACTTGTCAATACTTAGATAGCTACGCGCCGTACATTATTTATGTGCGGCGTACTGGCCTTAAATTTACTGCATGGAGGCTTTTTAGATGCCTATAGACTACGACTTAATCAAGAATTGGGAATTCCCTGAGATTGAGCATACCTACACTGAAAAAGATACGATCATTTACGCGCTAAGTCTAGGGATCGGTCACGATCCGCTCGATACAAAGCAATTACAATATATTTACGAAAAAGAACTGAAAGCCTTTCCTACGATGGCTGTTATCTTAGGCTA
>JAAZFX010000134.1 GCA_012511555.1 Alcaligenaceae bacterium
CTAAAGGTCACTAAGCCCCGTATTTCTCACGATAAGCGACCACTGAGGCCTTGTGCTGCGAGAACTCCTCATCTTCTTCTAATAAGGCCATAATATCCTTGAGAGAAGCGATAGAAATCACTGGTAAACCATATTTTTGCTCAACCTCCTGAACCGCCGAATTTTCAGCGATCTCCTCGTGATTACCGCCCTTTTCCATACGGTCTAAAGCAATTAACACTGCAGCTGGCTTTGCTCCTTGTGCTTCGATAATATCGACTGAATGACGCACAGAAGTACCCGCAGTAATCACATCATCAATAATCACGACCTTGCCCTCTAAAGGCGCACCTACTAAGACACCGCCTTCACCGTGATCTTTTGCTTCCTTACGGTCAAAAGCATAAGGTACATCACGCCCCTCTAAAGAGGGGTGATTAGCCAGAGCAATGGAAGTAGCAGCTGCTAAACTAATGCCCTTGTAAGCTGGGCCAAAAAGCATATCAAATTCAACGCCGGAATTAACCAAGGCATCAGCGTAAAATTTGGCTAAGATGCCTAATGATTTACCACTATTAAATAGACCTGCATTAAAAAAGTATGGACTTAAACGACCTGATTTAGTTTCAAACTGTCCGAATCGCAACACACCCTGTTCAAGGGCAAAACGGACAAAGTCACGACGTTGTTGCTGAGCTTGTTGCTGAGTATTGTCATTCATAAGGTAGAAATCGCTTGTTTTTATTCAAAAAAGTCATTATACAAGTCTTTACAATTTGGCACTTAGCAATTAAAGCAGAGCCAGCTAATCTCCCTGCAGAGCTGCTTCAATCAAGGGCCAGGCATTTTCCAGCAACAATGACTGGGCCTCGGCGCGCGGATGAATACCGTCCGACTGCATCAAACTATCATCCCCTGCCACCCCCTCTAAAAAGAAAGGCAATAAGCTAATCTCATGTCGCTCAGCCACTTGCTGAAAATTAGCCTCAAAAGCTTGGCTATAGTTAGTACCGTAATTAGGAGGGATTTTCATACCGAAAAGCAAGGTCTCTGCGCCCGACTCCAAACTCATTGCCACTAAACGGTCCAAACTATGCTCTATCAGAGGTGGTGGTTGACCGCGCAGACCATCATTACCGCCCAATTCAATAATTACGATGTCGGGTTCATGACTTTTTAAAAGATGAGGTAGGCGATTCACTGCACCAGCAGCAGTTTCACCACTCATGCTGCCATTAATGACCTCATGCTCACCCGGAAACTTTTGCTCTAGACGCTGCTCTAATAGACTGACCCAAGATTGCTTAGCCTCCATACCGTAGCCTGCACTGATACTGTCACCTAAAATCAGGATACTTTTTGCTTGCACCTTTGCTAAAGTACTGAGTAACAATAAACAAAGCAGTAAACTGCCTACAGCTGTTCGTATATAGGACTGAGCCATCCAAGCATCTCCGATCGTAAATTATTCACAGGAAAATCTTATGCTACATCAATCACCTGACATTGTGGTTAAAACTACAGGACTGAATCACCGCATTCATACTCCTGAACGTGAACTACATGTCCTACGTGATATTAACCTACAGATTAGTGCAGGCGAACAAGTAGCTATTACCGGACGCTCCGGCTCCGGAAAATCCACCCTCTTGGGCTTATTGGCGGCTTTAGACAGTCCCAGCGAAGGCGCTATTTATCTATGTGGTCATCCGATACACCAACTGCGAGAGGAAGAACGTGCAGCCGTGCGCTTGCAGCATATAGGCTTCATTTTTCAGTCCTTTCAATTACTACCGCATTTAAGTGCCTTAGAGAATGTCATGCTGCCCATGCGCCTTCTTGGTGATTTTAATTTTAAGACAGCCAAAGAACATGCTCTGACCATGTTAAAGCGTGTCGGTTTAGATAAACAAAGTCAACAGATTCCTAAAGTGCTTTCCGGTGGTGAGCAACAACGTGTAGCCATTGCCCGTGCGCTCATTCTACAACCACAAGTCGTTTTTGCAGATGAACCCACCGGGAACCTCGACGACGATACAGCCAACGAAATAGAAAGCTTATTTTTTGCGCTTAATAAAGAACAAGGCACAACCCTGATTGTGGTCACTCACGATCTTGATTTAGCTGCTAAATGCCAACGCCGCTTAGACATCCAAGATGGTCACTTAGTGGAGATGTAGCCAAATGCGTCGTTATTTCTCTTTATTTAGTGCTCTTCTAAAACAAAGTTCAGGCTCAGGCGCTTTACAACTGGTATTGATTGCCCTATCACTAGCCATCAGTGCGACCACTGCTTTGCGTTTTAGCCACCAGCAAATTCAATACTCTATTGCCCAACAATCAGCCCAATTACTGGCTGCAGACTTAGCTATCAGCTCCTCTCGGCCCATTTACCCACAATGGCAAGAGCATGCCCATAAAGCTGGCTTAATAAGCTCTCAAATCGTTATGTTCAATAGCATGGCCATGGCTAATGACGAGTTTATTTTGGTTAATGTCAAAGCCATCGAGCAAAACTTCCCTCTCCGCGGTGAATTGTTAATCAGCACTGATAGCGCACCATCACAGACACAGCAACAGACACAGCGACTAGAAAACGGTCAAATCTGGCTTAGCCCGATCCTCTTTGAATTACTGCAAGTTCAGCAAGGTGATGAGGTACAAATTGCCGATGCTACTTTCACGGTGAGTGGACGTATTGATAAAGATACAAACCAACAAACCGGTTTTGGCGGTTTTTCTCCTACTGTGATTATTAGAGCCGATGAAGTCAAGCGTACCAATGCCATTCAATTAGGCAGTCGCCAAGACAATCGCTTACTCCTAAGCGGTGAGCCAAGACAGTTGGAAGCTTTTTTAACTTCGCACGAAGAAACACTAAGGTCTTATGAACCGGGTGGTAGTGCTGCTAACCTACAATCAGGTTCGTTACGCCTTTTAAAATCTAGCGAAGGTATTTCTCAACTGGTTGAGCCGATGCAGCAATTGCACAGCTTTATGCAATTGGCCAATTTACTGACCTTGCTACTTTGTGGTATTGCCATTGCTCTCTCAGCCCACCGCTACGTAGAACAAAACCAGGACCATGTGGCAATGTTACGTTGTCTAGGTGCTTCTCGCACTCAACTACTTGGCTCATTTATGGCGTTATTAGCTTTAGTGGCCGTGATCGCCACCCTCATTGGCATGATATTAGGAGTGTTTTTTGGTTATACCCTATTAAAATTAGTGGTCTTGCTTCTGCCACAGATTGAATTACAGTTTGCACTACGTGATCTAATCAATGGCCCCTTGCCTATCGCCGTCCTTACTTGCACCTTGATGCTTGCTGGCTTCATCATGCCGGCCATTTGGCAGCTGAGCTCTCTACCGCCGACCAATGTTCTTCGTCCTGCTGAAGGAGCGATAGTCAGTTGGCGGCTCTTGGCATCAACAGCTATTATTAGTCTGTTGATATTTTCAATGAATATCAGTACTGACATTTTGCTGGGCATCGCCGTGATGTTCGGTATCTTCGCCATGGCACTGTTATTTTATTTATTCATCTGCGCAGTACTGCTTACTACTAAAAGAAGCTTTACTAAAGCCGAACAGTGGTTACGCCAACCTGCCAAAACCGGTTTACAAATCACCGCCCTAGCCTTGGGTCTCAGTTTATTTACCGTACTCTTTTTGTTACGTGGCGATTTATTAGAACGATGGAAGGAACAACTTCCCGAAGGCACACCTAATCATTTTGTCATGAGCCTGCCACCCTATGAACGGGAGGGTTTTGAGCAATTACTTAAAGAACGACAATGGTCCGCTGACCCATTATACTCCTTTGTTCGTGGTCGCTTAGTGGCACATAATGGACAGAGCTTTAGTGATGAAACTATAGAGCGCAGCAATACCCTACGGCGCGATTTGAATTTAACCCAAAGTGGCGTATTTCCGGACAACAATCTATTTGTTGCCGGTAAAGCTGAATTCACGGGCCCGAACCAGGTATCCGTTGAAGAAGAAAATGCCATCGAACTAGGTTTGAAACTGGGTGATACACTACAGTTCGAACTACCTGATGGCACCATAGAAGTAGAGGTAGTCAGCTTTAGACAAGTACAATGGGAAAGTTTTAGTCCAAACTTCTTCTTTGTCTTCTCGCCAGGCACTATGGCGCAGGACAATGCCTCTTATTTAGGCAGTTTTTATATCCCGCCAGCGGATAAATCACAACTCGGTGAACTTATTCGTCATTATCCTACGACCGTCTTTATTGATGTAGACGCAGTATTAACGCAGGTTATGGGTATCGTGCAGATGATTGCCAAAGTGATCAGCTATTTAGCTATTTTGGTCATGGTGGCAGGACTTTTAGTGCTTTTGGCTAGCCTTAACCTGCTGATGGACGAACGACGTACGGAGGTGGCCCTATTAAGAGTCATCGGCTTATCTCAACGAAAAATTCAACGCTATTTAAGCTTGGAAATGGCCTTTATTGGGGCGGCAGCCGGATTCGTGGCAATATTATTTGCCGAAATCATAGCCGCCATTGCTGCTTACTACCTCAATTTAAGTTGGCAAGCTCATGGCTTTTATTGGTTACTGCTACCACTCTGCATGGCCTTTATCTGCGCACTAGTTGGTCGCTACCGCCTACGCCGCCTATGGCTTCAAGCTCCGCTACAAAGTTTGAGAACGATGGATTAAAAACTAGGGAAAACCCCATCCTGATATAATAGGAATAAATAATCACAGTTAAATCAAAGACATTTGGTTTAAACTGTTTATATACAAAACAAATTAGTTGATAGTTAAATAATTTTATGTTGAAAGTTACTTCCCTTAATATTAACGGCATCCGTGCAGCCGAAAGAAAAGGTTTCTTTGAATGGATGGATAAACACAATGCAGATGTACTGTGTTTACAAGAAACGAGAATTAGCGAAAGCGATATTAAAGACACCATGCGCAACCGCAAAGGCTATCAAAGCGCCTTTAACCCTGCTGAAAAAAAAGGCTATAGTGGTGTCGCTTTTTACTACAAAGGTAATCCTGAAATTACCGTAGGTATGGGCTGTGATGAGTTCGACCCTGAAGGACGTATCATTAACGCAACATGGGATGATTTGACGATTGTCAGCGCCTACCTACCTTCAGGCTCCAGTAGTGAAGAGCGCCAAGCCGCCAAATTCCGTTTCTTAGACAGGTTTGGTCCGTGGATTGATGAGATGATGCAACATCATCGTGAAACAGGACATGAGTATATTATTTGTGGTGACTGGAATATCGCTCACAAGGAAGTAGATATCAAAAACTGGCGTGGTAATTTGAAAAACTCCGGTTTCACCCCGGAAGAGCGTGCCTGGATGACGCATTTATTTGAAGAGCGAGGTTTTGTTGATGTATTTCGCCAATTAAATCAGGAAGCTGATCAATATACTTGGTGGAGTAACCGTGGGCGGGCGTGGGATAACAATGTCGGTTGGCGTATTGATTATCAAATCAGTACACCTGGTATTGCTGCAAAGGCTGTTAGCACTGAAATTTACAAAGCTGAACGCTTTTCAGATCATGCGCCACTTACAGTAGTGTATGACATTGCTAAAGAAAAATACATAAGTTAAATACTAACTAGCCACAACTTGATCCGGATCATACAATAGTAGTTTAGTTATATGCTAATAAAAATTAGTTATAGTTTTTGACAGGCCTTGAGCGATTTCATAACAATCCCTCAAGTTCATCAATATGACGTACTTACCAAGTACGTAACACAAAAGAATAATCCACTATGCCTGAATTTGAATTTGTTAGAAAAAGCGGCTTTAGTAACCTTGACGGGAACTGGTTTGAGCCCATCCTAAAAAATGATGTTCCTGCTGGCTTGTTTAATTTTCAACAAGTTGAGTATGCGGCGTATTTACCTCAAAACCGTTCCCAAGAAAAAATGCCGGTAGTTGTTATGGTTCATGGCTGTGGTCAAAGCTCCCACACCTTTGCTGCCGGTACTCGCATGAACGAATACGCAGAACAGCACGGTTTTGCCGTTTTATACCCTCATCAAAACAACTTTAGAAACATGAACAACTGTTGGCATTGGTTCAATGCCAGTGAAAGACATGGGCTCAAAGAAAAGCAATCTATTGTCGAAATACTGACAAGCTTAACAACTGCCTACGACTTTATTGATTCTGAACGCATTTATTTAGCCGGCATTTCATCAGGCGCCGCTCTTGCCGGTCAAATATGCATGGAGTATAGCCACCTCTTTGCCGGACTCGTCTTACACTCCTGTCCGATGTTTCCTGACGTGCACAACGCAGCCGGTTCAATCCGCGTTATGAAAGACGGCTTTAAAGGCGCAATTCAGGATATTCCAACCCCGATAAGCTACGTAGAAAGCCCTTTGCCTGTTATGATTATCCATGGTGAAAAAGACGATTACGTTAACCCTGTCAATGCTGAGCAATTACATCGATGGTTCTCAAGCCTTAATAGAAAAGCCGCTCGCATACTTGACGAGCGTGCAGCACCAGTCAGGTTAAAAATGATCCCTGAGCTGTGGCATGGTTGGTCTAATGGCGATCCGGAATTTCGTTACCACGAAGTGTCCACCTTTGACGCTTCAAAAGAGATAATAAAGTTTTTTGGGCTTAATAAAGTCATCAATGGATATTAAAAATTTACCTGAGCTACACCCTGCAGAACTTGAACACACGCAAAAGTTAGCCGACATCCTACAGCAAGAAATCGAGTCTAATGGCCCTATTTCTTTTGAGCAATATATGGCTCATGCCCTTTATCATCCCGAATACGGTTATTACACCAGTGGTCGGCTAAAGCTGGCAAGCCACAGAAGCAGTCAGGCAGCTATTAAGGCCGCTACTCAAGAGCATCTCAACAAAGACGAAGATATCCCAAGCGACGGCAATGAGCCTGCTATTGGTCTAGTCCGTGGTGAGGAGCTAGACGAGTCGGCGATGCAATCAGCTGCTACAGTCAGTGGCGACTTTATCACTGCTCCCGAATTAAGCCCTTGGTTTGGTCACACCTTGGCCGTTGCCATCGCTGAGGTACTAAGCCATTGTGAAGAAAAAAACATTTTGGAGTTTGGTGCCGGTAGCGGTATTTTAGCGAAACAAATTCTTGATAGCCTCAAAGATAAAAATATTAAGTACTTCATACTTGAGCTATCCAGTGATCTCAAAAATCTACAACAACAAACGCTAAGCGCCTACAAAGATCGCGTTGTTTGGTTAGAACAATTACCAGAGTCCTTTATTGGTTGCGTTGTCGCCAACGAAGTCTTGGATGCCATGCCGGTTCGTTTATATAGCCGTGATGAGGATTGCAAACTTAAAGAGCGCTATGTCGATATTAAGCCAAACTCAGAGCCCAATAGCCTCTCTCGCTTTATCTGGTTTGAGCAAGATGTCAAAACGCAAGATACGCCGGATGACATCGATCGCTTACTTAAAATAAGTGGCTACACCAGTGAATTTAACGAGCAAGCTAAAGCATGGATCACCAGCATGGGTAGCTGGCTCAAGCAAGGTGCGGCGATTCTAATCGATTATGGTTTCCCAGCTTCTGAGTATTATCACCCACAACGTGGTCAAGGCACTTTAATGTGTCATTTTCGCCATCATGCCCATAGCGAGGTCTTGGCTCTGCCCGGCATACAGGACATTACAGCACACGTTAATTTTTCCGCGATTGCAGAAAAAGCGGTTGAAGCAGATTTAGAGGTCATAGGCTATACTTCTCAAGCCAACTTCTTAATGAATTGCGGACTCCTGGACTTATTGTCAGCGCTAGACCCTGAAGACGTTGAAAGCTATGCATTAAATATCGGTCCCGTACAAAAGCTGCTTTCTGAAGCAGAAATGGGCGAATTATTTAAAGTAATTATGCTCGCCAAAAATGTAGATGAGCTTTACCCCATCGGTTTTACACGAGCTGATAGACGCTTCCAGTTATAAAGATAGACTAAACTTTGCCCACATGAGAAATATATGGTTTTGTATTACTTTTTAGCCTTTGCCGCCGCCGCAGCCATCGCAATACAAGCACCGATTAATTCCCGCCTGGGCCAAGCACTTTCGGATCAGCCACTACTTGCCGCCTTGATTTCTTTTAGTGTAGGCACCATTGCTCTTTTTATACTTTGCTTATTTCGTGCCGATTTTAATAACCTGGGCCACACGTTACTGCAACAACCCTTATGGAAGCTCTCCGGCGGCTTATTGGGCGCTTTTATGGTCTTTTGCAGTGCCTTTTTACCCTTAAAAATAGGTTTAGGCAACTTCTTATTTATGGTGGTAGTAACTCAAATTCTGGTTGCTTTACTCATTGATCACTTTGGCCTTATCGGCATGCCTCACAAACCCATCGATATTTGGCGACTCCTTGGTGCCTTAGTCATAATGATTGGTCTATTTATATTTTTCTTTGGCGAGAAAATAGCCAACTAACTACTTAGTTAATCAAGGCGTTTTTTAAAGCGTCAAGACGCGCTGCATAAACCGCTTCTTTTATTTTACCGGTGTCAGCACCACATGACTTGGCAATAACGCCTGCATCAACTGCCATAACCGCTTCAAACAAACGCTGCCACAGCTGCATTTGAGAAGTAATTCGCTCGACCTCCAGACTGCGCACTGCCAATAAAAGCGCATAAGCCTGTAGCAACTCAACAAATCGTTGCGGTTTTCTAATCGCATCCGTTGCCAAGATAGTATTAAGTGCGGCTTCAGGGTCATCTGCCGGCTCACGGCCAAGTGTACGTATAGCAGCATCCCATTGAGCCACTAAAATAGCGGCGTCTTGACATACTAACGGCACTCTTAAGACCTGACTAAACGCCTTGATATCCTCAACACGGTAAAAAACCAAGGCTTATCTAAGGTGCTGGGGTAATCTCTTTTGAACTGCTAATGCAATCGCAGCAGCAGCCTCATCAGTCCATACAAAGCCCGTTAAAACTCGCTCAAGCGCACCAACCTCCAGTAAAAACTCAAAGCTTCTTGCCGGCTTCGCCTGCATCAAGGCTTTGGCTAGCTCCTGCCACACGCGCTCGGCAATCAAATGATCAACCTCGCCATTAGCAACCATCTCTTGGCAGTAGATAAATGTTTCA
>JAAZFX010000135.1 GCA_012511555.1 Alcaligenaceae bacterium
ATCAAATCCCTCATATCGGGACGTTTAAGTGGAAACTTGCGAATTGTGATATTTGCCCCCTTAATGGCAATGGGTGGCAGAACGGCATTAACCCGGGAGCCGTCTTTTAGACGCGCATCGACCATCGGTGAACTTTCATCAATACGTCGTCCGATAGGTGCCACGATACGATCGATGATTGATACCACCGATTGATTGCTACTAAAGCTCATTGGATAGGCTTCTAGCTTACCCGCTCGCTCAATATAAATTTCATCAAAGCGATTCACCATAATCTCTGTGATACTGGGATCTTTTAACAGTTCTTCCAAAGGCCCTAAACCAACTGCCTCATCAAGTACCATCGCGCATAGCTCATCAGCATAGCTAAGCTCACTAAACTCGCTATCGGACTCAACAATCTTTTTAAGTAAACGACTGGCCTCCTCTCGCAATAAAGAGTCATCCATCATCGTGATGTTATTTCTTTTGAGATCGAGCGCTTCAAGCAGTAATTTGTGCAGTTGATTGCGCTTAGCGATGAGTGTGCTGGGATCAAGCTTTTTATCGATAAAGCTAAGACTCAAAGCATCGCTATCAGTGGTTTCCACTACATCGTCAGACTCATCAGCTGCATTTAGAGCCTCTGTTAAGCTCGAATAATTAACTGTAGACTGATCCAGTTCCTCTACTAGCTCATTGCTCTCTTCATTAACGTCACTAGTGCTATTAATATCCACTACGCGTATCAAGCAAGGGCCAATTACAATCTGATCGTTAATATCCAGCGGATGCACATGATAAATACGTTGTGAGTTAAGAACTGAACCACCCAATGAACCAAGGTCATGGAGGTAAAGATTACCTTCTTTGTGAAATATTTTTGCATGATGCTTGGATACCCGCCAGCTTTTAAGCTCAAGACTATTTTCAGCCTGCTTACCAATTGTGATAGGTAATTCGAACCATTTTTGTTCATTAGCGCCATCCTCATACTGCAAACTCAACAATAAACGACTCATGACGCATCCCCTGTTCCCACGTTAATAGAGCGAAGAATTAATTTCTTGGACTTGGAACCGGACTTGGCGACACGAAACGGCGGAATGTTTTGAGCATCAAAAACCCTAAAACCAAGCTCGGTAGCGCCATCATTGATTGGCACATTAAGTAAAGGAGCCTGCTCAAAAGTACTATCAACGATGGCCTGTGAACGCATCACCCGTTTTTGCATATCCTCGTTGTCTGAAGAGACCACGACTGGCCGCACAAAAATCGCTAACTCTGTTTCATTATTCTGGAATTTCTTTGAGCGAAATAAAGCACTCAAAATAGGCACATCCCCCATCCCCGGGACTTTATCCATATTTTGCATCTGGTCGCGTGAGATAAATCCCGACAAAACCAAGGTTTGACCAGATTTGACATTAAACTCCGTGTTAGTACGGCGGATTTTTAATGCCGGACCACCCTGTAACACCATCGAACCATCAATTGAGCTTACCTCCACATTAATACTCGAACGCACAATGCCGTTTTTCTCAATACGCGGCGTGATTTGAAGACTGACTCCATAAGGCTTAAAAACCGTTTGAGTATTGCCATTACCATCAGAAATCGCATAAGGCACCTCACCACCCGCTAAAAACTCAGCAGTTGCACCGCTACGCGCCATTAGTTGAGGTTGCGCAAGCATGACGGCTTTACCCTCATTCGTCATCGCTTTAAGGTTGGAGCTTAATAATGCATTAATACCGAAATAACCGAGCGGGTTGTGCTGCGCAAAAGCGGCTTCTAAAGCCTGTTCACCAGGTCGTGTTAGTAACCCGCCGGCAGTACTGTCCCAAACGACACCGGCATTGAAACCTCCCACAGAGCTACTATTCCAACTTACCCCAATTTCTTGTAAAAAGTTTCTGGGAATCTCTAAGATTTGCACGTCAAGCAGCACCATTTGATCCCATCCTACCTGACTCGTCATATCCACCACTTGAGGATAGTGTTTAGCCAATAGCTGTACCCGCTCCCTATCTGCATCACTTAACTTATCACCCTCGACAATGACTTTTTCACCCACTACCGTCGCCTTGACGTTATCAATGCGATTCAGCATATTGCGGATATCATGTTGTATGCGATGCTGCACGGCTGAAGAAACACGAATTTGATAACTTTTTGAGTTGCCATCGACATCCCAAATTTGCATACTGGTATCACCTGCGGCTCTAGCAAAAATAACGACTTCTTTATCATCATCGGTGACCGCATTAATCACATCACCATCACCCACGGCTACTCTAGCGATTTGCTCAACCGGCAGTACATGTATTTGCCCCACGGTTAAATTAATTTGCTGCTGCGCCATTGCATAAAAAGGCATTAAAAATAGCCATAAAGCACTTAGATAAATAAACGTCACATGTAGCTTTTTATTCATTCTGTCCCTTCCTTTATTCAACTAATAAAATTTCTTCATCTGCAAATTGATGATTTAACGCTTGAGCATCATTGATATCCACGCTAGGCAAAGTATTTATCCAAGCACTGACCAGGTCTTCTTGATCGGGTAGTTCAAAGACACCACGCTCATCTCTATTGCTATTTTCTGTGGCTGTATTGACGGCTAAATTAGGTAATTTCTTATTGTTTTGATCGCCATAAATCACCTGTGGCTTGCGTTTAATTGGCGGAGGCGGTGTGGCAATCCCCAGCATATTGGCTAGATCGCCTCTAACTCCTTTTTGAGTAACCTTATCATCCTCAGGATTACGCAATAAAGCGGTAATTGTGCCTGCCTGACGAGCAGCCACTAACTTCGCTGCTTCTTCGGGTGCGGTATCTAGGGTCACGGTAGAATAACGAGAACTACTATCCTTGGGATCTTGGCCCGGTCGACTTTGCTGTCCGGTCGCCATCACTAAAACACCTTGCAATAACGGGGCTGTAATTTGCTTACGTCTATATTCGAATGACACATAGAGATCAATCAAATCCCCCGGCACGAGCATGCCCGATACGGAGTTAATGGTATCGACCGGAATCGTCACAGCACGACGTCCCGGATTAATTTTGTCGGAAAAAGGTTTATTCTTTAGCTGTGCCGTATTAGCCCACAGCAGCTGATCACCTCTTTTTAAAGAAGCGGTCACGATCTGCCCCTCAATCTGAATAAACTCGTCAGGCAAAATACTACCGCTGGCTACCCACTCCTTAGGCACTTCTCGCACTGCCACATGAATAGCATCAATTTTTGTGCCCTCCGGTAAATCATAAGCCGCAACCACCCGTGGTACCGTTTCCACTCTGGCCTGCTCCTCCAACATGTCGACTTTCTCGCTAATATATTGTTGAGCCGACCATGCTGCGATTAACCCGGCAAAAATGGCTAAGCTAATAACAATCGTGGCTTTTTTATTCATGCGTATTTTCATAAACTTCCTTAGTTAAATCCTGTGTCAGCACATATAAGGCCGTACCCTCTGCTTGTTGACTGAAAAATAGTCGTAATTGTTGGGAGCCCTTAGTCCATAAGCTCAGACCAAAATCATCAACGTCACTTGTTTGCCAACCCATATGCTTTAAATTAATTGCCACATGCTCCCGCAAAAGAGTCGGCTCCTGCTGCGGCACGAGATAAATTTGCTGAGATTGGTAGGGTGTAGTTTTGATATCCAACAACAAGCTTGCTGATGACGCTAACCAAGGCACCCTCTTTGCACTGGCTAATGCTTGCTCTTTAAGTAAGTATTTCTGAAATTGCTCAACTTCATCAGCAGAAAAATGTCCTGCCTGACTTGGCATCACACTCAGAAAGCCTCGATAAGCCCCGGCACCTAGACGCTCCACATGTAGCAACACACTGTGCTGCTGATAATCGCCGCTCAACATAAGCAGATTTCCCACGTTGTGATACTGCTGAATAATGGCTTGCTTTGGCAACGTCTTAATAAACTCTTCAAAACCATAATCAGACTGAAACTGCCAAGCACTTACTGCTTGTGAAAATATCTCACCTTGAAAAATCTTTTCGCTTAGATCTAATGCCAAATCCTTAGCTACCACCACTGCAATCTGCTCAGACTCGGCATAAGTAGCATCAGAGGCGTGTGGACTTAAGGCCATAACGCCTATACTCATAAAGCTCAATAAAAACACCAGTAGCGCAGAAAGAATTAGCTTCATTTAGAATTCTCCTTCCTTACCTCTAAATGATGCGCAGGCAACTGACCTTCCCATGGGCTTAACCAATCAAAAATGGGATTAGGTCGATTCCATGCTGCATCTACCGGCACTGCAATATCAGCTACTTTTTTGCCACTCTCATAAGAGCCTTCAGCCGCTTCTCGCCAAGCTAAATCACTGGAACCACTGCGTTGATGCGCACTCAAATCCGAAGCGCTATGTGCCGCACCGGTTAAGATTGAGGTATGTCGATGAATATTAAGCACTTGTTGGTCAAGAAACGATAAGCCCACGCTCATCGCACTATCGGTTTTATCATCTACTTGGGTGTATTGAGGCCTTGTATGAACAGCTATAGTCGCTATGCCTTTATCTTCAATTTCCCACTCACCTCTGAGCTTCTGCTGATGACTGCCCTCGCCGCCGGCTTGCATATGTTCTCCAAGCTTCCGATCTCGATTAAGGGATAGGTAAATTGAATCGCTTGTGATCAGATCATTATTAGCCCTATCTTTCCACTGATGGTCTTCATCTAAAAAGTAGCGACGCTGAAGGTCATTTTCATCAATACCCTCATCATGACGGGTTAACTGAAAAGCCGCATAACGACTAGCATTAGCTTGTTGCAAGCCAATATCTGACAGTCTACCTAACCATGGAATCGCCATAAACATCATGATCAGCACCAAGAACAGTACCAACGCTTCTACTACCGATTGCCCACTCTGCTCTTTTAATCCATAACCTTTACGCTTCATGACTTAATCCTCAAAAACAGACAAGGCACTATCCGCAGCAACGTCACTTGTATTATGTGTAGTCTGAACTAGACGTGCTAACCAATAGGGATGCCATAAATTCGCTTTTTCATGACGTGTATCGCTCCGAGCCTTATAACGTTCAAAAAAGCTCTCAGCCTTGGCACTAACCGTCATCAACTCGTCCTCAACTTCAGGCCCCCTCAAGAGCAACTGAAAAGACAATGACTCACGACCCTCTTGATTAATATCGATATAAGGCACAAGCCCACCGCCACTCCACTGCACTCGCTGCATAATGGCTCTTGAATTGGCCAGGGGATTTTGCAAACCGCCTAACAAATCCCATTGAGTAGCTGACTGCACCCAACGCCAAAAATCTTGACTAGAAAAATCATCCGGCGGATTATCGCTATACTGCATACCATCCGGAATGCTGTTAAATTGTCCTGAAATCCAGCCCCAACCCATAGGATATTCACGGTAATAACAACCTATCCATCTATTTGAACGCAATGCATGAAATGACTGTGTATCAATTGATTGCCAATTACCCTGTTGATTAAGGATGGTCGTGCCTTGACGCCTTAACTCGTGGCGCAGATGTGGGCAACGAGTACTAACAGGCCATGAGTTTCGATCAGTGTGTTGGCGAGGAGCTAAAAAATCATATACTCCAGCCACAGAAGTAATGAGTGAACGATAGTTACCCTCAGGCTTATAAGCCGTCATAAAGCCCTCTGCATCTGCCTCAAGCAATCGCCATTGCACTTGCCCCTCACTAGGCTCAGTTTGTCCAAGCTGAGAGTTACTTAAGTGAATGATCTGTTGTTGCGGATAATTTGCTCTGATCACCTCATGAATAGCCGCATCACGTGTATCTTTAAAGCTATCTTGAATAGCATATGCAACCTCTAAGAGCACCTCATTAACGATTTGATCATGACGAGCATAACGCTGCTCAAGCTCATTACCCCGCTCAGCAATTGACAGAAGCGAAGAAGCACGACGCGAAGCTGCATAGGCACTTTGATGCTCTGCACCAAACATCATGCCGATTAAATAAGCTGGTGGATTAGCACGAGTGAACTGACGCGATTCGGTCGCTGAAAACTTGGCCCAAGACGCCAGGGTCACCAAATGTGCCATCGCCATCTGATGACCAACTTGAGCTAAATTGATATAAGACTGCATATTAAGCGCTCGTGCTTGTATCAAGGCGCCCGAATAAGCCGCGGCATCCACCGTGTGGCTTTGCTTAGCCTTGGCATTTAATAGGCGCCCTTGATTAAAGAGACTTAATAAAAGCACCACTAGCACCATCATCATGGCAAGGCCAAGAATCAGAACCTGTCCACTCTGCTCTTTTAACCCTCGCCGCTGCGCCTGACAAAACCAGAACCTCGTCTTAATCATTATCAAAGTCCACTAAATACTAAAATTAACCGCCGGCAGCATCAGCATTGCCGGTATAGGACTTTAGGGATTTAGAAGCAGTCTGGGCTTCGGCGGTTTGTGCTGCGCTTTGAGCCATTTGCGATTGGGCGGTACCATCTTCACCTGAGAGCTCTTTAGCCATCGCTGCAGTTTGTGAACGCACCACTTGGCCAAAAAGTTGATAAACGGCAATGGCAGCAACGGCCACCAAAGCAACGATGATGATGTACTCAGTCATTGCTTGCCCGCTCTGCCGCCAAAGACTGTTTTTACGAGAACGATCTTTGCTCTTTACGGCAGTGGTGCGTGTCGCGGTTGAATGAACAACCGGGGGATCGGTATGTAGAGACATTGTCTGCTCCTGCAATTGAAATTAGGTATTTCAGTTTGCAATAGAGCAGAATAAACAACAATCAACAGAACTAACTATGGATATCTAGCGGCAAAGTGCTTGACAGAACTTTTAAAAAGAGAGTTTTAGAGTTGCCAATCAATAGGCTCTAAACCATGTTCCACCAAGTATTGATTGGCTTTGGAGAAAGGCCTGGAACCAAAAAAGCCGCGATAAGCGGATAGTGGTGATGGGTGCGGTGAAGTCAAAACCAGGTGCTTTTTCTTATCAATCACACGGCCCTTTTTCTGAGCATGAGCGCCCCATAGTATAAAGACCAGATGTTCGCGTTCAGTATTAAGAACATTAATGACCTCATCAGTAAACTGCTCCCACCCCCAGTCAGCATGTGAATTGGCCTGAGCTTGCTGCACCGTCAAGACGGTATTTAGTAAAAAAACACCTTGCCTGGCCCAAGCCCTTAAATCACCATGCATTGGAATCTGGAAACCCTCAATATCAGTCGCGAGCTCTTTAAAAATATTTTGTAAAGATGGCGGAAAGGCAATCCCTTCATTGACTGAAAAAGCCAAACCGTGGGCCTGATTAGGCCCGTGATAAGGATCTTGGCCTAGAATAACTACCTTAACCTGATCAAGGGGAGTGAGTTCGAAGGCTTTAAAAACATCGCCTGCAGGCGGATAAATAATGACGCCTTCCGTCCTTTTAGTATCCACTCGATGCAATAAATCTTTAAAATAAACCTTACTTTGTTCAGTTTCAATTAACTGTTGCCAAGTTTGCACCTGCAGCTCCCATCTATCTAGTTTAAAATATGTACAATTTGAAATATTTTAATTGATTGTAAGACTCATCTCATGAAAAATTATCCAGGCAATGTATTTATGGTTGTGGCTCCAAGCGGCGCCGGCAAATCAAGTCTAGTTAATGCCCTTCTCAATGAAGATAGCAATATTGGACTATCAATTTCCTGCACCACTAGAGCCCCTCGTCCCGGAGAAACTAATAATGTGCATTACAGCTTTTTGAGCACTAAAGAGTTTGAAAAGCTTAAAGACAATAACGAATTACTTGAATGGGCTCAAGTGCATGACAATTACTACGGCACACCCAAAGCCTATGTCCAGGAACGCGTTAACAAAGGCCAGGATATTCTTTTAGAAATCGACTGGCAAGGCGCACAGCAAGTTCGTCAGCAATTTCCGGAGGTGGTTGATATTTTTATCTTGCCCCCTTCCATAGAAATCCTCAAAGAGCGCTTACAAAAACGCGGTCAAGATAGCGCAGAAGTCATCGAACGTCGTATACGTGCGGCAGGAGAAGAAATCGAGCATGCCGATGAGTGCGAATATGTTATTATTAATGATGACTTTAGCGTGGCATTACAGCAATTACAGCAAATTGTTGCCGTTTCGCGACTGCGCTTTGCATGTCAAGCAAAAAAACACGAAAGATTATTCCATAATTACGGAATTTTAAGGGCTTAATCTACTAGTCTTCGTTCCAATTGCTTTTTAACCTGATTTTAGTGAGAATTATAAATATATGGCTCGTATTACCGTTGAAGATTGTTTAGAACACATCGAAAATCGTTTTGACCTAACCTTAGCGGCTACTTACCGCGCACGCGAAATTGCTCAGGGACATGAGCCCCGCGTTGACGTTGACCGTGATAAGCCGACAGTCATCGCATTACGCGAGATTGCCGAGGGCAAAACCGGTTTAGAGATGCTTCGCAAAGTACCTGTCTAACTAGACACACTTCCCACCCTATAAAAGATCATTAGCTTATGAGTAAAAAAGGTGCATCAGAGTTTTTAAGCCGTTTCCGACGCGGTTCATCATCACGTCGTGACAAGGACGCGCCCAAAGGCAAGAGTCTTCAAGTAGCTGTACAAAACTATTTACTGCTGCACCCTACTAAGCAAGATCAAGAAAAAGAAGAGGATCCGCACAAAGTCGGCATCCTCGATCATCTACTGCAAAAAATCAGTTTATATCTTTCTGATGAAGATATAGATACCGTCATTCGTGCCTATCAATTTGCTGATGAAGCACATACTGGGCAGATGCGCGATAGCGGTCTGCCTTATATCACTCACCCGGTCGCAGTCTGTGAGATTTGTGCCGACTGGAAGCTGGATGTTAACGCCTTACTCGCTGCTCTCCTTCATGACACTATTGAGGATCAAGATGTCAGTAAGCAACAAATCGCTGAAAGCTTCAATCTGGACGTAGCAGAGCTAGTCGACGGTTTGACCAAACTAGATAAGATCCAGTTCACCTCCAAAGCTGAACAGCAAGCTGAAAGCTTCCGCAAGATGCTCTTGGCAATGGCCAAAGATGTTCGTGTGATTTTAGTCAAGCTTGCTGATCGACTACACAATATGCGTACCTTAGGGGGTGTTACCCCCGATAAGGGCAGACGAGTTGCTCGTGAAACCTTGGAAATTTATGCACCAATTGCCGATCGTCTGGGATTAAATTCACTAGTACGCGAATTTCACGATCTGTGTTTATCCGCCGCCCACCCTTTTCGCTATCGTGTCTTAGAAAAAGCCACAAAAGCAGCTAAGGGTAATCGCCGCGAGGTACTCACCAAAATCCTCGACAATGTTGTTTCAACATTAACCGCTCAAGGCATTGAGGCTGAAATTAGTGGCCGTGAAAAGTCTCTTTACAGCATTCACAGCAAGATGGTTGAACAAAAAAAGAGCTTTGCAGATGTTTTGGATTTACACGGCTTTAGGGTCATTGTTAACACTCTACCTGAGTGTTATCTAACACTTGGGGTGCTACATCAGCTATACCGTCCGGTACCCGGGAAGTTTAAAGACTATATCGCCATTCCCAAGATTAATGGTTATCAGTCTTTGCACACAACACTTGTTGGCCCTCATGGCAGCGCTGTCGAGTTTCAAATACGTACGCGCGACATGCATAACATGGCAGAAAAAGGCCTTGTTTCTCACTGGATTTACAAATCTAAAGGTGCTAACCTCAATGAAATTCAGCAACAAACCCACCGCTGGTTACAGTCCCTATTAGACATACAGAGTCAGACTCACGATTCGGCAGAGTTCCTGGATTACGTCAAAGTTGACCTCTTCCCTGATGCCGTCTTTGTCCTCACTCCGCGCGGTAAAATTATTTCCTTGCCACGTGGCGCCACGCCCGTCGATTTTGCTTACGCCATCCACACCGACATCGGTAACCACATTGTTTCTGCAGAGATTAACGGTGAAGTAGTTGCTATTAACACGCCACTGCATAGTGGAGAAACTGTCAAGGTCATCACCGATGAAAATGCCTCACCCAAAACCTCATGGATGGAGTTTGTCCGTACTGGTCGTGCGCGTTCTGAAATCCGCAACTACTTACGCAAGTCAAACTCTAATGATTCCATCAAGTTTGGTGAGAAGCTGCTGCATCAAGCCATGGCAGCACTGGGTATTCGAGTCCCCGAAGATGAGGATCCTATCTGGTATAAATTAGCGATTAGTGCAGGTGCCAAAGATATTGATGAGGTGTTTTTAGATATTGGTCTGGGTACTCGCTTGGCTCAAGTAGTTGCTCGTCGCTTCCTCATTGATAACCCACTATTGGCAACAACTGCTGCCGTCCTGGACGAGATGTCAACAGCTTATCGTTCGACGATTTTAATTCAAGGCAAAGAGGGCCAATCGGTTCAACTAGCACCATGTTGCACGCCTATCCCCGGCGATCAGATTGTTGCTGTACTACGCCCGGGCTACGGGATCGTCGTCCACACTAACGACTGCCCTACGGCCCTTAGACAAAAAGACAAGGAGCCTGAGCGCTGGGTTAAAGTAGCATGGGATGAAGATCCCTCTAAGCACCTCTCAACTCGCATTGAAATCACCTTGGACAATGAAAAAGGTGCCCTCGGCGCGCTTATGATTAAGATTGCCGAAGCCGATTCTAATATTATTAATATCACCACCAAAGACGGTGGTATGAATGTCTCCAAGGTGCAAGCGACCATACAGGTTGAGGATCGTGACCACCTTGCTAAAGTATTCCGTAAAATCCGTACTATTCGTGCCGTACGTCGTATTACTCGTATTAAAAACCAATAACACGTATCAATTTTCAACGTAAAAAAAGGATTGAGTCCAATTAAAAACTCAATCCTTTTTTAATGCATTAATTCAATCGGTACTACATACCGGTGTCATTAATTACGCGCTCACTTTCCTCATAGATTGTGACATCCGTGCCATCTCTTAAGGCATTAAGCAATTGTCTTTCTAGTTCAACCTTGGGACCGGTTAAGAGCAACTGCTCAATTTGGGCTTTAAGTCCTTGCTTAAGCTCATCTTCAGGCTCATTGACTGACTCAATACGTGCAACAACGTAGCCTTGAGGCATCCAGAAAGAAGTGTAAGCAGGTAAGCTATCAACCGGTGCAGCCATAATGGCATCTAATAGGCTTTGCGGTAAATTACCCATTAAGCGACTAACCGTCATAGCTTCTTCAAAATCAGTCAGTGCAGTGATCTCACCTGCAGCCAAGCCTGCTTCTACGGTTTCAGCAGTTGCTTTAGCTTGGGCTAGACTCTTTTCTGTACGAACAGCAGCCACAGCTTCCGTTGCTACATCAGCGAACTCCGGAATATAAGCTGGCGTATGCTTTGCTACTTTAACCACCACTAACTCAATCGGTGAAAGCTCTATAACCCCTGAGGTTTTACCCTCTTCAATGGCTTCACGACTAAATAATGCCTCTCTGACTTGTGGGTGCTCACTGAAAATAGCAGAACCCTCAGTGAGTTGTGCATCCTCTAAAAGTCCCGATTGAGTAATGCCTTCAACCGTCTGAATCGGCAATCCCAACATCGATGATATATCCTCAAGACTCTGATGGGCATCATTAGCCAAGCGCACTAAGTCGCTCGACAAATCAGCAAAGCGGTCTGAAGCAACCTGTAGTCTTACCTCATTGATTAAGCTATCACGCATTTCCTCAAAGGTTTTTACCTCACCTGCATCAATATGATCAACCTGAACAATATGCAAGGCGTTACCCACCTGCACTGGACCATAGACGCCAAGCTCAGCGGGTGTAAATGCTACTTGATCAAACTCGGGGATATCACCCTTGCTGATAACACCTAAAGCGCCACCTAATTGCTTGGAACCCACGTCATCAGAGTATTGACTGGCCAACTCTGCAAACTGGGCAGGGTTAGCTGTGGCTTGTTGTTTAATCTCTTCTGCTTTTTGCTCGATCTCGGCCACTTGCTCTTCTGTAGCACCCGCAGGAATATTTAATTGAATGTGATTAATAGAACGACGTTCAATTTTTGTATAACGCGATTTATTAGATTCATAATATTGTTGCAGCTCAGTATCTGTTGGAACAGGTACTGCTTGAACAGCAGCCGCTTCGTTAAGAATCACATACTGCGCATCAACGTGGCTAGGAACTTCTAAACTTTCTTTATTTGCTTCATACCAGGCTTTTGCATCTTCTTCACTAGGCTCATTTTCAGCAAAATAGCTCGACGCTTCAAATAGTCTTAGACGAACCGTACGCTCTTGTAATAATGCAGATAAAACAGCATCCTCAACTTGCTTGGCTAAGGTTAAGCCTTGTTTAACAGGTTCAGCCACTTGCTCAAGGGCCAGACTATAGCGCACACTGTTTTCATACATGCCGGCATCAATACCAACTCGTTGTAGAAACTGGCTGTATTTATCAACGCTAAAACGACCCTCATCATGGAACTGAGGATCAGAAGCAATGGCTAAGGTCACCATCTGGTCGGTCGCCGAATAATTTTCTGCCAAGACTACTTCATGCAAAACACGGCTATTAATCAACTGGTCAAGAAAAGCACGACGGTTTTCCGGGACATCAACTTGGCTGATATCAAATTGGTTGCCGCTTTGAATTCTTAATTGATTCAAACGATCACGCCACTCCATGTTGAACTGATCACGGGTAACTTTCTGCTCCTTGACCTTAGCCAAAGGAGGATCATTGGACAACATGCTCTGATAATCAAACACACCTAAAAACACGAAAGAAGGCACGATAAGAATGATGACGAACACCAGCATCCATTTTTGATGCCTACGAATAAAATCTAACATTCAAGCTCTATCCACAAATTGAGAAAATATTTAACTGACCATTTTAAGATGAAAAGCTGATACATGAAACAGAATCAGGCGCTAAGCTCAAAATAATGTCGCTTTTTCCAAAACCTTCACGCTCTTATTACTCATATAAAAAAACGACCTCCAAAAATATGAGGTCGCTGCTAAAGGACTAAGAGTAGAGGATAAAATTATTTCATTGCTTCAGCGGCTTGCTTCACAATATTGTGAATATTATTTAAGCCACCTGTAATTAAATACCATTCAGCAGGGTCAATATAAAAAATCTTATTATTTTTAACCGCATCGATTTGACCTAATTCCGGGTGCTCTTTAAGCTTCTTATCAGCAGTTAGTTTA
>JAAZFX010000017.1 GCA_012511555.1 Alcaligenaceae bacterium
ATGTTTGTGATTTTTGCCGCTATCCCTACCGCTCCCGCTGCTTATGTTTTAACCGTACGCATGGGAGGCGACGCGCGCCTAGTCGCTAATATTATTTCTGTACAGACCTTATGTTGTGTACTGACTATCCCACTATGGCTATTTCTTATTGTAAATACCAACTTTTTACAAACACTTGCTAATTATTTTTAATAAAATACAACTAATAGTAGCTTTAAATTTACTTAATTAACAACGAATTAGCATTATTACCTCGAATTCACATGAATCAAGAACTAAGCCATTATCGACTTTTTTTAGCCGATGAAGAGGCCACTGAATCCTTGGCAAAGCGACTCGCAAAAGCCATTTTTCCTGACTTATCAAGCGGTTACGAACCCAACCTAAGTAACTTCAGCGGCGCGCGGATTTATTTGCAAGGTGATTTAGGCGCCGGTAAGACAACCTTTGTTCGTGCATTTTTACGTGCATTAGGTGTAACAGGGCGAATAAAAAGTCCCACATACACCCTACTTGAAAGCTATAATGTTTCTAGATTATACTTATATCACTTTGATTTTTATAGGTTTAGTGATTCCGACGAATGGCAAGAAGCCGGTTTTGAGGAACAACTACTCGACCAAGCGGTTGTATTAGTTGAATGGTCAGAAAAAGCAAACGAACAACTCCCTCCCGCCGATTTAAAAGTAAATTTAATTTATCAAGAGGAAGGAAGAGAGGTCGTTTTATCGGCAATTTCAGACAAAGGGAAGCAATGGATAAACAATTTGAACTCACAGACAAAGGCATAAAGCGCCGCCATGCTTTAAGTGTCGCGGGTAGCTTATTGACCCTGAGTGTCATCCCCAAATGGGCTCAAGCTGCCGTCCCTCAAGTCTTGGCAGTCCGTACTTGGCCTGCTGATGAGTACACGCGCGTGACGCTGGAGTTAAGCTCACCGCTTACTGCCGAGCACTTTATGCTGGAAAACCCAAACCGTTTGGTAGTGGATCTGCAGGGCATTACGCTAAACCAGGCACTAAATTCTTTAGTCTCACAGATTAAGCCTAATGATCCGTATATTCAATCCATTCGTGTAGGTCAAAACCGTGCAGACGTAGTACGTTTAGTCATGGATCTTAAACAATCCATTGCACCGCAAGTATTTACTTTAAAGCCAATTGGCGATTATCAGTATCGTCTGGTGCTGGATTTATATCCTAAAGTAGCTCACGATCCTTTAATGGCCTTATTAGATAGTCCGGGCGACGATCCTTTGGCGGGCATTATTGATCAATTAGGCGCAAACCGCCCTACCACCAATGCTCCTACAGTACAAGGTCAAATCGCTCCCAAAGCTCCACCGGCCAGTTCCGGCAGCAAAAGTCGTGGTTCACGCCCGATCTTAATTGCCATTGACCCCGGTCATGGTGGCGAGGATCCTGGTGCTATTGGCCCTAGCGGTACGCGCGAAAAGGATATTGTCTTAGCCATTGGAAAATACTTGCGCGACCAAATTAACGCTCAACCTAATATGCGTGCCTATATGACTCGCGATGCTGACTTCTTTGTGCCTTTACAAGTTAGGGTACAAAAAACACGACGTGTTAAGGCCGATATTTTTGTTTCTATCCATGCGGATGCTTTTACCAATCCGAGCGCCAAAGGTACCACCGTGTTCACTCTTTCCACCAAAGGCGCCAGTAGTGCGAGTGCCAAGTGGTTAGCTAATCGCGAAAACCAGGCTGACATGATTGGTGGCGTGGATTTTGGCGTACACGATAAGAGTACTGCCAGCGTGCTATTAGACTTGTCAACCACACAGCAGATCCAAGACTCGCTTAAAATCGGTCACCGCGTACTAAGTGCGCTTGGCAAGGTAAATGGTGTACATAGTCGCCGTGTAGAGCAAGCAGGTTTTGCCGTTTTGCGCTCACCTGATACGCCATCGATTTTAGTAGAAACTGCTTTTATTTCTAACCCTCAAGAAGAGAAGTTTTTACGCTCCAAGAGCAATCAAAAAGCGTTAGCACAGGGCATTTTAAGAGGTTTACAAGATTATCTTGCCACTAACCCTCCTCTTGCAAGAATGGGTTAAACGTAAAATCTCCCACTTAATAGACTTAGTTTTTAAAACCGCTTGATTAATATCGAGCGGTTTTTTAATATGTACGACATGACTCAAAGAAAAGAAATTCGCCCTCTTCCTGAACAACTAATCAATCAAATCGCCGCAGGTGAAGTGATTGAACGTCCAGCCTCTGTACTTAAAGAAGTATTGGAAAATGCCATTGATGCCGGTGCCTCCCAAATCGAAATTCGACTTGAAGGCGGCGGCATTCGCCGTATCTGTGAAATTGATGACGGTAGCGGCATACCGGTTGAGGAGTTACCTTTAGCAATCACTCAGCATGCCACTAGCAAAATCCGCTCTCTTGATGAACTGGAGTCAGTAGCCTCCATGGGCTTTAGGGGTGAGGCCTTGGCCTCTATCGCTTCAGTCAGTCGCATGACTATTACCTCCCGCAGTGCTGGGCAAGATCACGCTTATAGTATTTGTGGTACCAGCAAGGAAATAACACCTGCTGCGGGTGGTGAGGGTACGACCATTGATGTTAAGCAATTATTTGAACATATTCCTGCACGCCGTAAATTCCTGAAGACTGAGGCTACTGAGTTTGCTCACGCGGTGGATGCTCTAGAACGTATAGCGATGGCTAACCCTCACATTGCTTTTAGAATATTTCATAACCAAAAGCCTTATAAACAATGGCAGGCAACTGATGCTTTTCAACGTGTGCGTGATGTGATTGGCGAAGAGTTTATTGAGCATGGTCTTGAAGTACAAATGGATCACGGTCTTGCTCGAGTTCATGGGCTTACGATTCACCCCACTGCAGCACGAGCGAGAGCGGATAAGCAATACCTCTTTGTCAATGGCCGTTTTATACGAGATCGCACGATCAGTCACGCCATACGTCAAGCTTATCGTGATGTCTTACATGGCGACAGGCAACCAGCCTATGTCCTTTTTTTAGAGATTGCACCAGAATTAGTTGATGTCAATGTGCACCCTGCTAAAAGTGAGGTTCGCTTTAGAGAATCGGGAGCAGTATACCGCTTATTTATGCAAGCCTTGGGGGCGACCTTATCTAATACCGGCGGTCAAAACCAAAGTGATGCTGATGCCGTATTGAGTGCGCTAGGCCGTGCCGGTGATGGCCAAATAAGTAGGCCCGCTGCAGCAACAAGCTACCCAACCACCAATTACCGTCAAAACTCCTTGGAACTACCGCAAACGGCAGGCGATTGGCAAGCAGTCTATGCGCCGATTAGTGCGCCTGAATCCGACAGCACGCTGGAGAGCTTTCCTATGCCGGAGCGTCGCCAGCCATCTAGCAATCAAAGCCTGCCAGAGAGCAAAGATGCTGAAGCAGACGACTACCCCCTGGGCATGGCGATTGGTCAATTGCATGGCGTGTATATTTTGGCTCAAAACCGCTCTGGTCTTGTCCTGGTTGATATGCATGCTGCCCATGAGCGCGTCGTTTATGAGCAGTTAAAGCAATTACACGACCAACAAGATATTGTGATCCAAGAATTTTTAGTTCCCTTTTTAATTTCTTGTAGTGAAAAAGAAGTGGCTATTGTTGAATCACAGCAGGAGTTGCTACAAGAGTTAGGTCTACGCCTTAGTGCCAGTGGCCCAAAAAGTATCACCGTAAGAGCTGTTCCAGCTTTATTGGCACGTGGAGATATTGAAAGCCTGGTTTTAGGCGTACTCAAAGACATCAGTGAGATTGGCAGTACTGAGCGACTTGCCTTGCAACGTAATGAAATTCTCTCGACCATGGCTTGTCACGGGGCAATACGCGCGAATAAATTTCTTAATATCACTGAGATGAATGCGCTATTGCGGGCGATGGAGGCCACTGATAAGGCAGACAACTGCAATCACGGCCGCCCAACCTGGTTCCAATGGTCGATGCGTGATTTAGATAAACTCTTTATGCGTGGCGAATGAGTAGAAAAATATGAAGAAAAAGATTCTCTGTATCAGTGGTACTACAGCTGCCGGTAAATCAGCCTCCGTCTTAGCTTTAGCCAAAACAACGCCTATTGAAATTATTTCCATGGACTCCGCTACTATCTACAAAGGGATGGACATTGGTACTGCCAAAGCCAGCGCTGAGGAACAAGCTCTGGTGCCTCATCATTTATTGGATATTCGCGATCCGGCAGAAAGCTATAGTGCAGCAGATTTTGTTGACGATGCTCTGCGCTTAATTAGCGAGATCGAAACTCGTGGTCGCCGACCAGTGATTGAAGGCGGCACCATGATGTATTACAAAGCCCTGCGTGAAGGACTGCATGATTTGCCTAAAGCTGATGCTGAGTTAAGAGCGAAAATTGAAGCAGAAGCAACTGAATCAGGTTGGCCGGCAATGCATCAAAAACTTGCCACCTTGGATCCAATCACTGCCGAGCGCCTGGCACCCAATGACAGTCAACGTATCTCCCGTGCACTGGAAATTATCGAGTTAAGTGGCAAAGCCATGTCAACTCTGCTCTCTGAGCAAAAAGAGAGACAACACGATTATGACTTTGTAACTGTGAGCCTGGAACCCATTGATCGTAGTCTTTTACATCAACAAATTGCTAAACGTTTTTATCAAATGATGGAGATGGGCTTTTTAGACGAAGTAAAAGCACTCTATGAACGCGACGATTTACATCCTGACCTACCATCAATTCGATGTGTTGGCTATAGACAGCTCTGGGACTATTTAGAGGGTAACTGCAGTTATGAGGAAGCAGTTGAACGTGGGATTGCTGCCACCAGACAGCTAGCGAAACGCCAAATTACTTGGCTACGCAGCCAACCGGAAAGAATTCAAATTGACTGCTTTTCTGAGAATGTACCGGGACAAGTCCTAAAACTTGCTCAAGAACTGGGCTTTGTAGACTAAAGCCCATATGTCCTCTACTCCGCTACTCCTTGACGACGACTTGAGCGCCATCACCCTGCTCAACAATCTCACCTAAGTGATAAACCGTCTCACCAGCCTCACTTAGCTGAGTTTTGATTGCTTCAGCAGCATCAGCCTCAACTACAATCACCATACCTAAACCGCAGTTAAAGACACGATACATTTCTTGCGTATCGACATTACCCTGCTCCTGTAACCACTGGAATAATGGTGGTAACTGCCACTCACCCTTTTGTAAATGGGCTGCCAAACCTGCTGGTACAATACGCGGGATATTTTCCAGTAAACCACCGCCAGTCACGTGCACTAGGCCTTTAATCGCTGCGCCGTGTTGTTGAATTGCGGCTAGTACCGGTTTAACATACAGACGAGTTGGTGCCATGATGGCATCACCAAAGGTGCTATCACCAAAACTATCAGTCGGTTTAATACCGGCACGCTCAATGATCTTGCGAATCAAAGAGTAGCCATTAGAGTGAGGACCGCTAGAAGCTAGAGCAATCACCACATCACCGGCGGCAATGGTAGAGCCATTGATAATTTTAGACTTCTCAACTGCACCTACCGCGAAACCGGCTAAATCGTACTCGCCTTCTGGGTACATGCCCGGCATCTCAGCGGTCTCGCCGCCAATCAAGGCACAACCTGATAACTCACACCCCTTGGCGATACCACCAACGACTGCTGCGGCTTTGTCCACAGACAATTTGCCACAAGCGAAATAATCTAAAAAGAACAAAGGCTCTGCACCCTGCACTAAGATGTCGTTAACACTCATCGCCACCAAGTCAATGCCAACCGTATCGTGCTTATCCCAATCAAAAGCTAAACGCAACTTGGTGCCCACGCCATCAGTTCCTGCTACTAATACAGGCTCCTCATAGCGCTTAGGAATTTCAAACAATGCACCAAAACCACCAAGACCGGTCAAAACCCCTTCACGCATGGTTTTAGCGGCTAAAGGCTTAATACGATCAACTAAAGCCTCACCGGCATCAATGTCAACACCCGCATCACGGTAACTTAAAGGGGAGTTTTGCTTATTTGTCATGAGAAATATACCCAAATATGTAAGAATAATGATTATTGTTAGAAAACATGCACTATGCTGCGCAATAAGTAGATTATCCTATTTTACGACAAATTATCACTCAAAGTGTTTGAGTGATAGCAATGATTTTGAATGATTGAACAACTGCCATTGGCTCTACAGCTGAGCCAGGATTTTAGCTTTGATAATTTTGTGCCGGGTGAGAACTGGGAAGCTCTCAGCCAGCTGCTTAAGTGCGCCCCCGGCAAAATGTTTTATCTTTTTGGTGAGTCCGGAAGCGGTAAAACACATTTACTAAAAGCACTCACAGCAGAGCGTGCGGATACCGTGTATTTTGCTGCCAGCAATTTTCCTACAACAATAGAGGCTTGTTTAGAATCTGCACCACAAATAATAGCCATAGATGATGTGCATGAACTCGATGCTGATCAACAAATGAACTTATTTGATTTAGTTAATCACTGCCATCGCAACAAGGCAACTGATGAGGCAATTACGCTCGTCATGACAGGCGACCAGTCACCCTTAAACATGCCGATTCGTGAGGATTTACGTAATCGCCTAGGTTGGGGATTAGCTTATCGATTACACTCTCTCAAAGATGAGGATATTTTATTGGCAATACAGCAACGGGCCTTTGAAAAAGATCTCAAAATCAACAAAGAAGCCATGGATTGGCTCTTAAAAAACACGGAGCGCAATATCCGCTCTCTTTTTGCCTGGCTAGATGCCCTGGATCTTTATTCCATCGCTAAACGACGCCAGGTTACACTGAACTTAATTAAAAACTTTATTAAAGAAGCTGAATTTAAAAATACGATATGAGTACAACAACGACAAAAACACTTGCCCTCTTCGATCTCGATCACACCTTACTGCCAATCGACACCGACTATGAATGGGTAGAATGGCTTAGTCGCAATAACTTGGCGGGCGATCCGGCCGAAGTTGAGCGCAGAAATCAAGAGATCATGGACAAATACGACGCAGGTCAACTCACCATCGAAGAATCAGCGGCTTTTGTATTAAGTTTTTTAACTATGCATAGTCCCTTTGATTTAGCCGCTTATCATGAGCGCTTTATGGCGGATGTGGTTCGTCCAAATATTACTCAGCAAGCGTGTGATTTAGTCAATCGACACTTAAGCAATGGCAATTTATGCTGCTTAGTTTCTGCTACTAATACCTTTGTTATTAAACCTGTTGGTCGTGCCTTTGGTTTTGAACATATTATTGGTACCACACCGGAATATATTAATGGTCGTTTTACTGGCAAGTTTGTCGGTGTAGCCAGCTACAAAGAAGGTAAAATAACCCGTGTTGAACAATGGCTCAAAAGTTTAAATTCAAACTTCAACGATTTTGATGAGGTTCACTTCTACAGTGATTCCATGAATGATTTACCTTTATTAGAAATAGCTACTCACCCGGTAGCGACCAACCCAAGCCCTGCCTTACGAGAAGTTGCGGAGCGCAATAACTGGGCAATTATTGATCTTTTTAAGTAAAAAGTCTATGGCCAACGAAGCTAAATCCACCCTCGGTAAATTTGTGAAACGTTTTTTTCAACCATCTGAGCAAAACAAACAAACTGAGCACCGCACCATCAAAAACAAAGCAGACACAGCAAATAGCGTGGCAAAAAAAGTAATTTACAACGCTGATGAGCACCAGATTCAAAAGCATTTCATTTCGCGCAATGCGATTAAAGTATGCCAAGTACTACAACAAGCCGGCTATGAAGCTTATATTGTCGGTGGCGCAGTACGTGACTTGACCCTTGGGCTACAACCAAAAGACTTTGATGTAGCCACCAGCGCCACGCCAGAAGAGATTAAACCACTTTTTCGCAGAGCCTTGATTATTGGGCGCCGCTTTAGATTAGTGCATTGTGTCTTTGGTCGAGAAATTATCGAGGTATCTACTTTTAGAGCAGCTTCTAAGCAAAAGCAGCTAACGGATGAGTTTGGTCGTGTTCTGAGTGACAATGTTTACGGCACACAAGCCGAAGATGCTGAGCGCCGCGACTTCACCATTAATGCCTTATACTACGATCCGGTACGTGAGGAGGTGATTGATTATCACAATGGCCTTAGCGATATTCGTCAGCGTGTAGTACACATTATCGGTGATGCTGTAGCACGCTATAGAGAGGACCCGGTACGTATCTTGCGGGCTTTGCGCTTCCAGGCTAAATTAAACGGCACCCTCGAAGAAAAAACTGCCGCTCCTATCCGTGAGATGGCTAATTTACTTGCCAACGTACCTGAATCACGAATGGCTGACGAGTGCCTCAAATTATTAACTTGCGGTAATGTCAGTCTGTGCCTCCAGTTAATTAAAGATCAGCACATTGATAAAGGTGTTTTACCCTTAATTGATTTACTTCAACAGCAAGCAGATAGTAGTAAATTCTTGAGAATTGCACTGGAGCGTACTGATCTTCGTATTCGCAGTAATAAGACAGTCAGCCCAAGCTTCTTGTACGCTTCAGCGCTATGGCCTTTAGTCGATCAGCGTTGGGAGTTTTATCGGGAGCAACATAAAGAGCCTACAGTCCCTGCTCTGATTCAAGCGGCCCATGATGTACTGGACCAATACGCTCGTCCACTGGCCTTACAAAAACGTCAAAGCAGTGATATGCGAGAAATCTGGTTTATGCAGCCACGCTTCGAGCGACGCTCAACTCGCGCTATTTACCGCATGTTTGAGCAGCAGCGCTTTAGAGCAGCGGTTGATTTCTTACAAATCCGCGCTGCTGCCGGTGAGTTTGACAGTGTCCTTGCCCAATGGTGGATGGATCTGGCCGATGCTGACGATGAGGGTCGTCAAGAGATGCTTGCTGAACTACCGCATCACGCTACCTCATCTGGTGGGGGCGGTGCCGGCTCTTCTAAATCAAAACGACGCCGTCCTCGCCGTCGCTCCAATACCAATCGCAATAGAAGAACGAGCAAAGCCGCTGTGGTTCAAGACGGTACTAACAATGACTAAGGCCCTTCATAAAGCTTATATCGCCTTAGGCGCTAATCTTGACTCTCCCGCCTCTACACTTGAGGCGGCTTTAGAGGTGATTGCTAAAAGCGAACAGCTTAAGCTAATCAAGCGTTCATCGCTCTATCGCAGTCCACCCCTTGATGCAGATGGTCCGGATTATATTAATGCAGTCGCTGAGATTCAGACGAGCTTAGAGCCTTTGCAGTTGCTGCATAGCCTACAAGCCATTGAAAATGATTTTGGTCGAGTACGTTTATACACAAACTCACCTCGCACCCTAGACCTTGATGTACTGCTGTATGAGGGCTTTAGCTCTGAGAGCGCAGAGCTCACCGTACCACATCCACGCATGCACCTACGCAGCTTTGTGCTGATGCCTTTGATGGAAATTGCAGGTGACATGCAACTAGCGCAAGGTAGTGCTGCTGAGTTATTGGACGCAGCGATGGCGTCGGGTCAGCAAATCACTAAGTGTTAAATATAGCGGCTTCAGCAATAAACTCTTCGCCTAGCTCGGCTTCTAATTTCATTGTAAAAACGGCTTGCTTAGACATACTTCTCTCCTTTGCTTATGTACTAATATGATATATACCTTATTAGTACAAAAAGGGAGCCAAGAAAAAATCCCAACTCCCCTTTTACTACCTTAAGAATCTGCAGCAACTAGACTTAGTTAAGCTTCAACTGCTTGCATCTCTTCAATCTTCGCCTGCCAGACTTTTGGTCCTGTTTGGTGTACTGACACACCGGTCGCATCAACAGCAACCGTCACTGGCATGTCTTTGACCTCAAACTCATAAATAGCCTCCATGCCCAGGTCCTCAAAACCGACAACCCTGGCACTACGGATGGCTTTGGATACTAAGTAGGCTGCACCACCTACCGCCATTAAATAAGCTGACTTGTGATTTTTAATCGCGTCAATCGCAACCGGACCACGCTCGGCCTTACCAATCATGGCAATTAAACCCTGCTCTAACATCATATTGGTAAAAGCATCCATGCGAGTAGAAGTCGTAGGACCAGCTGGACCCACTGCTTCGTCACGCACTGGATCAACCGGGCCAACGTAGTAAATTACACGATTTTTAAAGTCTACTGGTAACTCTTCACCCGCAGCTAACATCTGCTGGATACGCTTATGCGCCGCATCACGACCGGTCAGCATTTTACCCGATAACAACAAAGTATCGCCGGGTTGCCAACTCGCTACTTCTTCTGGTGTTAGCGTATCTAAATTGACTGCTTTGGACTTGTTGTAGTCAGGTGCCCATTCGATATCAGGCCAGCTATCTAAAGACGGCACAGGCATTTCTGCCACACCACTGCCATCTAGCTCAAAGTGTACGTGACGGGTTGCCGCACAGTTAGGAATCATGGCAATCGGTTTAGACGCAGCATGGGTTGGGAAGGTGTTAATTTTGACATCCAATACGGTGGTTAAGCCACCCAAGCCCTGAGCTCCAATACCGAGCGCATTCACTTTTTCATACAGCTCAATACGCATTTCTTCTAATTTGTTTTGCGGACCACGCTGTAGTAATTCATACATATCGATGTCTTCCATCAAAGCTTGCTTAGCCATCAACATCGCTTTTTCAGCGGTACCACCAACACCAATGCCTAACATGCCCGGAGGACACCAGCCGGCACCCATCGTTGGTACCGTTTTAAGCACCCACTCCACAATATCTTCACCGGGATTAAGCATGGCAAATTTGGTTTTATTCTCAGAGCCACCGCCTTTAGCCGCTACTTGAACCTCCACCTTTTCACCAGGCACCAACTCGACAGACAAAATACAGGGCGTGTTGTCACGGGTATTTTTACGTTCAAAAATTGCATCATCAAGCACGGAGGCGCGCAATTTATTGTCAGGATTTAAATAGCCCTGACGCACCCCCTCATCACAGGCCTCTTGAAGCGTGCCACTCAACTCAAACTTCACATCCATGCCCACCTTTAAGAAGACATTCACAATGCCCGTATCTTGACAAATAGGACGATGCCCTTCGGCTGCCATCTTGGAGTTAGTAAGAATTTGGGCAATCGCATCCTTGGCGGCAGGACTCTGCTCAACTTCATAAGCGCGCGCTAAATGCTGAAGATAATCCTGCGGATGATAATAACTAATGAACTGTACAGCATCTGCAATCGACTGAACTAAATCAGCTTCTTTAATAAC
>JAAZFX010000136.1 GCA_012511555.1 Alcaligenaceae bacterium
AGCTAGATGACTGTGCCTTTCCTTTATTAGAAGGCATGAGCGCTCATAGCGATCCTAAAGAAGCTTTTAAAGATGCCTAAATTGCTTTATTAGTCGGCTCTCGACCACGTGGTCCAGGTATGGAGCGTGCTGATCTTCTACAAATTAACGCTAAAATCTTTATCGAACAAGGTAAAGCACTTAACGATGTAGCCGATCGTGACGTCAAGGTATTAGTTGTAGGCAACCCAGCCAACACTAACGCTTATATTGCGATGAATTCTGCGCCAGACCTTCCGGCCAAAAACTTCACAGCCATGCTTCGCCTGGATCATAACCGTGCCCTGACTCAGCTAGCACAGAAATCAGGCAAAGCAGTTAAAGACATTGAAATTTTCGATGTTTGGGGCAACCACTCTCCAACCATGTATCCTGACTATCGATTTGCGACGGTTAATGGTGAGAGCTTAAAAGACACCATCAACGACGAAGAGTGGAACAATAACGAGTTTATTCCTAAGGTCGGTAAGCGCGGCGCAGCGATTATTGAAGCTCGCGGTCTATCTTCAGCTGCCTCTGCTGCCAACGCTGCCATCGACCATATCCGTGACTGGGTTTTAGGTTCTAATGGTCAGTGGGTCACCATGGGCATTCCTTCTGATGGCTCTTATGGCATCCCTGAAGGCATCATGTATGGTGTTCCTGTTATTTGTGAGAACGGCGAATACAAACGCGTTGAGGGCTTAGAAATTGATGAGCTATCTCGCCAATACATGGACAAGACATTAAACGAGCTCTTGGAAGAGCGTGACGGTGTTGCCGATTTATTAAAATAATCAACCATTAGATTATTCTAAATCAATAAAAGCAGAGTTAATCTGCTCAAGGTCAATAGCCATCCGTCATACTTTTCGGATGGCTATTATTTTAACTACTGAAAATCAAATAGAGAACAAGATATGAGTCAACTTTCTGCAGGAGCAGCTTTTCGCAAAGCATTAGCTGAAGAAAAACCCTTACAAATTATTGGCGCTATTAATGCCAACCACGCACTACTAGCTAAGCGCGCCGGCTACAAGGCAATCTATTTATCAGGCGGCGGCGTCGCTGCAGGCTCACTCGGTCTACCTGACTTGGGCATCAATACCTTAGATGACGTGCTAACAGATATTCGCCGTATCACTGATGTTTGCGACACCCCTCTATTAGTAGACATTGATACGGGCTTCGGTCCTTCCGCTTTCAATATTGCTCGTACCGTTAAAAGTCTCATCAAATTCGGCGCTGCTGCTTGTCATATTGAAGACCAAGCAGGTGCTAAGCGCTGTGGTCACCGCCCTAACAAGGAAATTGTCAGCACTGAGGAAATGACTGACCGCGTTAAAGCAGCTGTCGATGCTAAAACAGATCCTGATTTCTTCATCATCGCTCGTACCGATGCTATCCAGAGCTTTGGCGTTGAAGCTGCTTTAGAACGTGCTCAAAAATGTGCTGAAGCCGGTGCTGATGGCATTTTCGTCGAAGCCGCTCATGATTTAGAGACCTACAAACTCTTTAGTGATAATTTAAATGTTCCAGTCTTGGCCAATATCACTGAGTTCGGTGCTACACCTTTATTTTCAGTAGAAGAACTAGCCTCAGCCAATGTCGGCATGGCCTTTTACCCACTATCAGCGCTCCGCGGGATGAACAAAGCCGCTTAAACTGTTTACGAAGCTATTCGCAGAGATGGCCATCAGAAAAACATTGTTGATTTGATGCAAACTCGTATGGAACTGTACGAAAGCATTGGCTACTTTGAATTTGAAGAGTATCTAGATAACTTATACGCTAAAAAATAACCTTTTAAACGATTTATAGGAGGACTTATGAGTCAAACAGAACAAACCACTGAAACCAAGC
>JAAZFX010000137.1 GCA_012511555.1 Alcaligenaceae bacterium
CATCCCTGCTGCCAAGTTCTCACGCAGTGGGGCACTGCCCTTGTCTAAGCGCCAACCACGCTTAAATAATGATTCGCCGGATGTATCTAAATACAGTGTGGCTTGATCCCTATAGAGGAACAAATGTACCTTGGCGTCGGGTCTTACGGTGTCGATGGAAGGGCGTTCACCTTCTTTGTCGCGGATACGATCAACGATTCCGTCTTTGGCTTTTAAGTTACAAAAGTGCAGGCTTTGCATAGGACTTCGTATGGCTGAAGTATCTACGCGCAGGGTATGCTCGGGACCAAAATAATGTTCCCATGCTGTTGCTAGCGATAATTGATAAATATCATCTTCACTATGAATTTCAGCTTGGGCCACCTGAAGTAAAATACGAGTTGCTAGACGGCTATATAAATTTGCCTTGATAACACCCAACATATCTGTTTTAAAATAAACTCCTGAGCGGCTACTTTCTACCTCGGCAAAGCCTAGATGCTTTAACTCTTGAGAGAGCACATCTTCTAAACCTTGAGGGCAGGTTGCAAAGACTGTTGCCGCTTGCTGAGGATTGTCAGGATTATAGTTGACCCCTTGTGGCGCAGGGCGACCTGGCCTAGGGTCTAAGCGGGGCGCGTTACGTCTAGTGTCTTTTTGTGGGTTGCGAGAGTCATAACGCGAATCACTACGACCACGGGATTCAAATCGCGAGTCACCAGTACTACGTGAGTCACGCCGTGAATCATCACGGCCCTGCGAGTTACGACGTGAATCATCATGGCTCCGCGAGTCACGACGCGTATCATTATGCCCCCGAGGAGTATCTCGTGAATCATCACGATTACGAGGGTTCCATGCGTCAGAAGGGACACTAGGCCTATCTCGTTGAGGTCTATTAGCTTCTCTTTCTGCTGCCTGCTTGGCTAGGCGCTGTTCAGTCATACCTGATTTGGAAAGCCTGTAAGAAAGATTTTTATCTTCCTTAAGTTTGTCCATGCTGACGCCTGTGCGAGCTAAAGTTCGTGCCGAAATTTTACCTTGGCCATGTTCATAAGCTGATTGCTCAAGACGACGGGCACGAGGGCCGGTGCGTACATGACTTGTTTTGCGTGCACTACTAGTGCTTTTTTTAGCACCGGGGTTTAATTTTAATGTGCTTCTTTTTGAAGAGTCTTGTTCTGACATAGTGGGTTGTTATTTTAAAAAGGTTTGAAAATAACTAAATAAACAATTACAAGCATGAGTACCACTGGAATTTCATTGTACCAACGGTAAAAAGTATGTTCTTTTTTATTAGTGCCGTTTTCGAAGCGCTTATAAATTACGTAACAGGAATAATGGTAAACAAAGACAAAAAATACCAGTAGTAATTTAAAGTGCAGCCAGCCGTGGAGCAAGCCAATTTTGCTAATTAGTAATAATCCGAAAACTAGATTTACTACGGCAATGATGGTCATGAATCGTAATAAACGCTTGGCCATGCCTAAAAGTAGAGTATAGCCTTCAGAGCCGTATTGTAGTCGAGCCATGTTGACATAAATGCGAGGTAAGTAAAATAACCCGGCAAACCATGAAGCGAAAAAGACGATATGTAAAACCTTGTACCAAAGATAGCTCATTATTTAAATCCTGTTTAACCGCGCTTTTGACCATTGCCGTGAAGTACCCATTTGTACGTGGTAAGTCCTTCTAGACCGACTGGACCACGCGTATGTAAGCGGTTCGTTGAAATACCGATTTCAGCTCCCAGGCCATATTCAAAACCATCGGCAAAGATGGTGGGTAGGTTGACATATACAGAGCTAGAATCAACCCATAACTGGAATTGCTCTGCGCGCTGAATATTATTTGTAATGATCGATTCAGTATGACCTGAGCTATATTGTGTAATATGCTCAATAGCCTCTTCCAGTGAGTCAACTACACGAATTGCGATAATTGGCCCCAAGAACTCAGTTTCCCAATCTTCAGCAGTAGCATCCTTGATTGCTGCTTGCTCATTTGACTGCAGACCAGCATTATTTAAAATTGCTTTGCTTTTAGGGCAAACGCGCATCTCATCACCGTGCGCTTGGAAACGTCTTCCAAGTTCTGGTAACACCTGTTCAGCAACAGCTTGATCAACCAATAAGGTTTCTAAAGCACCGCAGATGCCATAGCGGTGAGTTTTTGCATGAAAGGCCGTTTCAATGGCCATATCTATATCAGCAAACTCATCAATATGCATATGACAGTTACCATCTAAGTGCATAATCATCGGTACGCGGGCATCTTTGGCCAAGCGCGATAGTAAAGACTTGCCGCCGCGCGGAATAATGACATCAACATAGTCAGTTAAACGGACTAATTCACTAACCGCTTCGCGATCTGTGGTTTCAATAATTTGCACAGCATGTTCTGGTAAATTATTGATTTTAAGGCTTTCTGAGATAAGTTTGGCAAAGGCTTGGTTGGAATAAAAAGCCTCACTCCCGCCACGTAAAATACACGCATTACCGGATTTTAAACAGAGTGCCGCTGCATCAATCGTGACATTAGGGCGTGATTCGTAAATAATACCAATCACTCCAATCGGTACACGCATTTGTGCTAGTTTCATGCCATTTGGACGAATACTGGTAGCTGAGAGCGAACCGATCGGAGCAGGCATAGCGGCAATTTGGCGTAAGCCAGTTTGCATAATATCCAAGTACTTTTCTGATAGAGCTAAACGGTCAAGTAGCGGTGCATCCAGGCTCTTTTCTTTGGCTTTTGCCAAGTCTTTGGCGTTTTCTGCGAGTAAAAAGTCTTTGTTTTTATTGATTAAATCGGCCAAACTTAGCAAAGCGGCCGATTTTTGTTGATCATTAGTACGCATTAGGGTGCGAGAAGCTTGTCGAGCTTGGCTTCCTAGTTGCTGTAAATAATCCTTTAGTGATAGTTCGGATGCGAATGTCGACGGTATAGTATTCATGGCAATATTAAAAATTAAGTGTTAATTATTAAATATAAAAATGCTTAAAGCGCTTTAGGATTGACTATTTTTAGGCTTAATCGTAGCAACTCCTGCCAGGGATCGTTTAAACGGCCTTCAACGGGGATGCCTTTAAGGATACGATCGACATCGTGAGCATGCTGAATGATACCCATGAGTTGCATTAGGCTAAGACGATTAAGTGCAGTTAAAATCAAGCCTGATTTGGATTTATGTATGCGCATCGCCTGTGTCTGTCCGGCTGGGTTTAACCCCTTTTGTCTTGCTACGGCCAAATTATATAAATGACGAATATCGACCATCATAAAACCGAGAATAAGTGGTAGTGCTTCGCCTTCTGCTTCTAGGCCCTCAAGGATTCTACGAGTGCGTTTAGCATCACCTTCTAGCATAGCAGACATTAAAGAAATAACATCATAACGTGCAACATCTTGTATCGATTGCTGAATAGCTTCAAAGGTTATTTCGCCTTCAGGATAGCTAAGACCCAGTTTAAGTATTTCTTGATGAGCAGCAAATAAATTGCCTTCAACTTTATCGACAATCCAATCAAGGGTTTCTTTATCGACTGATTGCTTTTGGCGCCTTAAGCGTTGAGCAATCCAGTGAGGTAGCTGTTCACGAGTGATTTTTGGTAAATCTGCTGTCTGTGCGACAGTAGAAAGAGTTTGCCACCACTTGGTTTTTTTTGTTTGCCAGTCTAGCTCAGGGAAGCTGATAACTATGACAGTATCGATTAGTTGTCCTTGTTTGGCTTGTTCAGCCAGTGAAACCAATGCTTCAGCGCCTTTACGTCCAGGTTTGCCGCTAGGAATGACTAATTCCAATAGTTTACGTTCGGCAAATAAGGACATGCTTTGGGTGAACTCCTCAATTACCCCCCAATCGTCAGTGGCGTTGAGACTTAAGGAGCTGCGTTCTGAGTAGCCGTGCTCATAGGCCCACTGTCGAAGAGCATCAACAGCTTCAATTCTCAACAATAGCTCATCACCAACTACGCAATAGAGTGGTGCTGGTTCTTGCCGACGATCTATCTTGTCAAGATTGATATTAGCCATTAATTTCCATGTAATTGCCTATAGCGCTGAATCACCTCATCTGAAGTAATCCGTTGCAACATTGAGGTGGCGATATTACGCTCCATATCAGCATAGAGTTGCTGCATCTCAGCGGCTTTGGCAGCTGAGTTATCTTCGTCATAAGGTAATAAGCGTAAATTGGATAAAGTGGTAGGTTCTAATAAGGTATTGCCAGCATGATCTACCAAAGTAAAGCTGATATAAAGACCTAATTCGTATTCTTCAACTTTACCGTCGACGGTTAAGGACATTTCCTTGCGCGTGCGGCGGTTATTAATTTGAATTAGACGTACTTCAGCTTCGCTCGCATCTTCAACAATTCGGGTGTTGGGTGAGTTAGCCCTGATTCCACGGATGATTTGTGCACCAAAGGAGCTTTGGCTGCTGATATTTGTATAGAGAGAATTAAATGGTAGCGGTGTCGCCCCACGTAACTTGAAGCCGCAAGCAGCAAGGCTCATCACTATCAACAGAAGCAGCAAAAACAAAGCATATTGCTGCAGATTAAAGCGTTGTGACTTGCTGCTAAAAGCGAATACCTTATTTAATGTCATAACTAACCAACCACGTTAACGAGGCGACCCGGTACCACGATCACACGTTTAATAGGGCGACCTTCTAGGAAGCGCTCAACAGCTTCGTGTGCTCTGGCTACTGTCTCAATATGCTCTTTGCCGGCATCATTAGGGATCATAATAGAACCACGAAGCTTGCCGTTGACTTGAAGCATTAATTCAACCTCATCAGCGATTAGGGCATTTTCGTCAACTTCAGGCCAAGACGCATCAAGTAGATCACCATAAGCATCGACAAGGCCAAGTTCGCGCCAAATATGCCAAGTAATGTGCGGCACCACAGGGTAGAGCATGCGTAGCATAATAGATACCGATTCACGAATGGCGTGATTGGCAAAGTCGCCTTCAGGTAATTGTGCTGCTTCAAGCACGTTTAATAATTTCATATTAGCTGAAACAACAGTATTGTATTGAATACGGTTGTAATCGTAATTTGCTTGCTTCAATAAAGCGTGTGTTTCCAAGCGTAAGTCTTTAATCGCTTTGTCTAAGCTCTCAGCTGAAGACCAATCAAAATTATCGTGGCCTTGGCGGATTTGCTCTTGATGCTTAAAGCAATAGTTCCATAGGCGACGTAGGAAACGGTTTGAACCGTCGACACCACTGCCGGACCACTCTAGAGTTTGCTCAGGAGGGCTGGTAAACATAACAAATAAGCGAGCTGTGTCAGCACCCATTTGATCAATGAGTTGCTGAGGGTCGATACCATTGTTTTTGGACTTGGACATCGTGCCAATGCCCTCGTATTGAATCGCAGAGCCATCGCTTTTGAGCTTGGCACCGATAATATTGCCTTTGGCATCCAGCGTGTTTTCTACTTCGCTGGGCGCAAAATATTCAATACCACCAAGTTCGTTACGACGGGAGTAAATGTGGTTTAAAACCATCCCTTGGCATAGTAGTTTAACAAAGGGTTCGTCGTAATTTAATAGGCCCATATCGCGCATGGCCTTGGTCCAGAAGCGGGCATAAAGCAAATGCATGACTGCGTGTTCGATGCCACCAATATACTGGTCCATTGGCATCCAGTAATTATTTCGTTCATCAACCATTGCTGTGTCGTTTTTGGCCGAAGCGTAGCGCATAAAGTACCATGATGAATCAACGAAGGTATCCATAGTGTCAGTCTCGCGACGAGCGTCAGCTCCACAAGAAGGGCATTGAGTATGGAGAAACTCCTCACACTTGTTGAGGGGGTTGCCGCTGCCATCCGGAATTAGATGTTCCGGCAATACGACCGGTAGATCTTTTTCAGGTACAGGGACAGGACCACAACTAGGGCAATGGATGATGGGAATAGGAGTACCCCAATAACGTTGACGGGAAATACCCCAGTCACGGATACGCCAAGTAACTTTTTTCTCGCCTAATTGCTTTTCAACCATGAAGTCAGCGATATTGTCGATAGCTTCTGCAGTGCTTAAGCCGTTATATTGGCTGGAGTTGATGAGTTTGCCACCTTCTTTGTCAGCATACCAATCTTGCCACTCCTGGTCAGAATATGTTTGACCGTCAATATCAACTACTTGAATAATGGGCAAATTGTACTTGAGGGCAAAGGCAAAGTCGCGCTCATCATGGCCAGGTACTGCCATAACAGCACCGTCGCCATAGCTCATTAAGACGTAATTACCAACCCAAACCTCAACTTGCTCTCCGGTAATAGGGTGGGTAACGTACAGGCCAGTAGGGATGCCTTCTTTATCTTTAGTGGCTAAATCCGCTTCACTGGTGCCACCTTTTATCGCTTCTTTGATAAAAGCAGCGACCTTTGAATCACGGCGCGCAGCTTCGGTAGCAATCGGGTGCTCAGGTGCAACGGCACAGAAAGTCACGCCCATAATGGTGTCAGCACGTGTCGTAAATACATACATACGGCCATCCTGGATCAGTTGGTCGTCAGCATCATGAATATCATGGGTGAAGGCAAAACGTACTCCTTCACTGCGACCAATCCAGTTTTCTTGCATTAAGCGTACACGCTCTGGCCAGCCTTCTAAGTGATTTTTAGTGTAATCGAGCAACTCTTCGGCATAGTCAGTAATGCGCAAATAATAGCCTGGGATCTCACGTTTTTCAACTAAAGCACCGGAACGCCAACCGCGTCCATCAATGACTTGCTCGTTTGCCAAAACGGTTTGATCTACAGGATCCCAGTTAACAACCTGAGTTTTACGGTAGGCGATGCCTTTATCTAACATCTTTAAGAAGAGCCATTGGTTCCAACGATAATATTCAGGATCGCAGGCACACATTTCACGAGACCAGTCGATAGCTAAGCCCATGGATTCCATTTGCTTTTTCATATAAGCGATGTTGTCGTAAGTCCACTTTGCAGGTGGTACTTTAGATTTGATCGCCGCATTTTCTGCCGGCATACCGAAAGCATCCCATCCCATTGGCATTAAAACATTGTAGCCGCGCATTCTGAGTTGGCGTGTCATCACGTCATTGATCGTATAGTTTCTCACGTGCCCCATGTGTAACTTACCACTTGGGTAAGGCAGCATGGAACAAGCATAGTATTTTGGTTTTTCTTCACCGGCGGCGTTTTTGGCGCCCTCTACGACACGATACACATCTTGTTCTTGCCAAATTTTCTGTGCTTCTTTCTCAACAGCAGAAGAATGATATTGTTCTTGCATGGATAGACTTCTAAAGATAATAGTGATAAAAATTAGATTTTATTAGAATAAAATAGCACTCATGATTTATAGTTGCTTTTCTAAAGCGCTATTTTTGTTCTTCATATAAACGCTCCATTATACCCCTGATTGAGCTTAAATTTAATCATAACCAGGGGCCAGGAAAATCATTGTTTAAACTTATGAATACGTACTGCACTCAAAAATTACTGCTTTTTTCTTTAGTCAGCATTTTGCTTTTAGCGCTTAGTGCTTGCCGGACGACACCTCTGTATACCGAGGGAGATATACATTTTGAAGTGACTTGTATCGAGCAGGGTGATGAGTGTCAAGAGCGTATGCGTGCGGCTTGTGCTGAATACGGTGGTGAGGTGGTTGATGTTAATATAGCCCGAGAGCGTTATATCAGTGAGGAATTAAAAGCTGAGTTAAGGCAGGAGGAGCGCCAAGCGCGATCGGTGCATGTGACTTGCCGACCGCCGGCGGATGTGGAGGAAGAAGCTAAGGGAAGTAATTAGTTTGAGCTTCTGTTATGCTTAAGCTGCATGTTTATTGCTTATTGTTTATTCAGCAGCTTAAAGTGCTCTTAAGGCTTGATTAAATTACTTCAAACCAAAGCAGTTCACATCGAAACAGTGTTCTTCATGCTTGTCTGTGATGTATTGCAGGATTTTATGGGGATCATCCTCAACTATAAATAGATCGAGGTCGGGTGCGGAGATATAGCTGCAACCCAGTAATTGCTCTTTGATCCAGTCAACCAAGCCGCTCCAGAACTCACTGCCAACAAAAACAATGGGTGCATAATGTGCTTTACCTGTTTGTATTAAGGTGAGTGTTTCAAAGACCTCATCCATCGTACCAAAACCACCCGGCATCATAATATAAGCTGAGCTGTTCATAAAGAAAGTGGTTTTACGCGACATAAAATACTTAAAATATAAGCTATCAGATTGATAACCGTTATCGCTCTGCTCGTGGGGTAGTTTGATGTTTAAGCCGACACTATGGCCATCCGCTTCAAAACAGCCTTTATTTGCTGCTTCCATGATACCGGGGCCACCACCGGAAATAATACTAAAACCTGCCTCGGCGAGTAATTTACTGATCTCTATTGTTTTGTTATAGTAAAAAGAATTACGAGGAGTGCGGGCGCTGCCAAAAATGCTGACCGCTTTATTAAGACCTATTAAATGCTGAGCAGCTGTAGCCAACTCTTCAGAGATTTCTGATACTTGCCCCTTGATTGTGTCAGCCTTTGAAGCTTCTACTTGCTTCATTTCTTGGCGGCTAACAGTTTTGTTGTTATCGGCGTTGTCTTCTACTGTAAGATCAGCATCTACAGTTAATTTTTCTTTATTGCTTAACATGAAAAAAACCTTATTACTTGTTGATGGTTCAAGTTATTTATATCGTGCGTTTTTCGCTATGCCTAATTTGCGAAATGCCTTAGGTGAACCTACGGGTGCTCTTTATGGCGTAATGAACATGATGCGCAAAATAAACCAAGATTATAATCCTGATTATATGGCTTGTGTATTTGATGCTAAAGGTAAGACCTTTAGAGACGATATCTATGAAGAGTATAAAGGGAATCGTCCACCCATGCCTGATGATTTGCGTTCTCAGATAAAACCTATTCATGATGCGATACGCGCAATGGGCTGGACTGTGATCGCTCTGGAGGGTGTAGAGGCCGATGATGTGATTGCAACTTTAGCCAAAAAAGCGACTGAGAATGGTATTGATTCGGTTATTTCTACCGGCGATAAGGACATGGCTCAGTTAGTCAACGAAAACGTCACTTTAATCGATACCATGAGTAATCATCTGATGGACATTGAAGGTGTGCAGACGCGCTATGGTGTGAAGCCAGAGCAGATTATTGATTACTTGATGCTGATGGGTGATACGGCCGATAATATTCCGGGGGTGCCTAAGGTTGGTCCTAAGACTGCGGCTAAGTGGCTAGAGGAGTATGGTACCTTAGATAATCTTATAGCTCACGCTGATGAGATCAAGGGTGTTGCTGGTAAGAATTTGCGTGAATTTATTCCAAATTTTGAGATGACACGTCGCTTGGTCACCATCAAACAGGATTGTACTTTACCCGATGAAATTGATTCTCCAGATGATTTGCGACCGCTCAATCAAGATAGAGATACTTTGATTGATATTTTTCAAAAATATGGTTTTCGTACTTGGTTGCGTGAGTTGACTGGGGACCCTGAAGCTATCCCAGAGCAGGATTCGCGAGTGGAGGTTGCCGTGATTCCTCAAACACCAAGCGAGATAGATTATCAAACAGTGACTACCGAAGCTCAGCTTCAAGACTTAATTGAGGTCCTTGAAACTGCTAAAATCGTTGCTTTAGACACTGAAACTGATGGTCTTTACTCCATGGGTGCACGTCTTGTCGGTTTGTCTGTGTCGGTTAAGCCGGGCCAGGCTTGGTATGTGCCAGTCGGTCACAATGGCTCGATGTTAGATGAGCAATTTGAGCAATTAGATAAGCAATTGGTTTTAGAGCAATTACGTCCATGGTTGGAAAATGAACAGGCATCTAAAGTATTGCAAAATGCCAAATTTGATACCCATGTTTTAGCTAATGAAGGGGTGAGATTGAAGGGCATTGAGCATGACACAATGCTAATGGCTTATGTCTTGGACTCCTCCAAGCGTGTCGGTATGGAGGAGCTGATGCAGCGTTACTTGGGTCGTAGTGGTATTAGTTACGAAGAAATTTGCGGCAAGGGTGCATCAGCCATTACCTTTGACCAAGTACCTATTGATAAGGCATCAGAGTATGCGTGTGAAGATGCGGATATTACTTTGCAGTTGTATCAAGTGATGCTGCCTTTGCTAAAGGCAGAAGAGGGTTTTGATCGAATCTATCAATTAGAAATGAAGGTCTCTCCGGTCTTGACAACGATAGAGCGTAATGGGGTAAAGATCGATGAAAAGTCGTTGCTGGAGCAGAGTCGGGTGTTTGCGGCGCGCTTAGATGAGCTTGAAAAAGAAGCTCATGAGATTGTTGGTGAGCCTTTTAATCTAAACTCGCCGCGTCAACTTGGAATAATCCTTTTTGAAAAAATGTCTTTACCGGTTGTCAAAAAAACGCCTAAGGGTGCGCCCTCAACAGATGAGGAAACGCTCAATAAATTGGCAGAGGATTTTCCTTTGCCCAAGCTGATTTTAGAGTACCGCAGCCTGGCTAAATTGAAGTCTACCTATACGGATAAGTTACCAACAATGGTTTGGCCGGCTACGGGTAGGGTGCATACCAGTTATTCCCAGGCCTCAGTGGTAACCGGTCGCTTATCTTCCTCTGATCCTAACTTACAAAACATTCCGGTACGCACAGAAGAAGGACGACGAATTCGTCGTGCTTTTGTGGCAGAGCCGGGTAATGTTATTTTAGCGGCCGACTATTCACAAATTGAATTGCGAGTCATGGCTCATATTTCCGGTGATAAAGGTTTGCGTCAGGCCTTTGCCGAGGGTAAGGATATTCACCGCAGTACGGCAGCTGAGATTTTCTCAGTAGATAATATTGACGATGTGACTGCGGAGCAACGCTATTCTGCCAAAGCGATCAACTTTGGGTTGATTTATGGCATGGGTGTTTTTGGCTTGGCAAAAAATCTGAATATTACCCGTGATGCAGCAAAAATTTATATTGATCGTTATTTTGCTCGCTACCCTGGCGTAGCGGATTATATGGATCGCATCAAAAAAGAAGCGACAGATAATGGTTTTGTAGAAACTGCCTTTGGTCGGCGCTTATGGTTTACTGAAATTCAAGGTGCCAAAGGCCCTCGCAAGGCTAACGCTGAGCGACAAGCAATTAACGCGCCAATGCAAGGTACAGCAGCGGATTTGATTAAAATGGCGATGATTGAGGTGCAGAATTTCATTGAGGAGAAGAAGTTGAAGTCACGCATGATTATGCAGGTGCATGATGAACTTGTTCTGGAAGTGCCGGAAGATGAGAAGGAATTAATGCGCAAAGTTGTACCCGAGCTGATGACCAATGTTGCTGAATTAAGCGTGCCTTTGGTGGCAGAAGTAGCGGTGGGTGATAATTGGAGTGATGCTAAATAAAGCGGAACAAGTACCGTAGTTATAAGGAAAAACACCGTTTCATTTAAGTATGAAACGGTGTTTTTGTCGTTAGGAGTTAATTGCTTAAGGCATGAATACGTACTTCTAATGGTGGGTGTGTAGCAAAAAGTTGAGCTACCTTTTTGCCACTGGAAATACCTAAAGCCTGCATGTTTTTTGGCAACTCACCTGATTGCAGTTGCTGCAAGCGTTGAAGTGCTTTGATCATAGAGCTTGGGGTGCCCATTAGTTGAGCTGCTCCGGCGTCTGCTCTGAACTCACGCTGACGCGAGAACCAGGCGACGATCATTGAAGCGAAAACGCCAAAGACGATCTCTAAAACAATAACAGTAATGAAATAGCCAGGACCCATGCCTTCTCGATCATTTTTAAATACAGCGCGATCGATTGCATAGCCGACCACGCGCGCTAAAAATATTACAAAGGTATTTATTACACCTTGGATAAGAGTCATGGTAATCATGTCACCATTAGCGATGTGGGCGACCTCATGACCTAATACGGCAGCAACTTCCTCTTCACTCATAGTTTGTAAAAGGCCGGTAGAGACAGCAACTAGGGCGTTGTTTTTGAAGGCCCCAGTCGCGAAAGCGTTTGGGGCGCCTTCATAAATAGCCACCTCGGGCATGCCAATTCCCGCACGCTGTGCAAACTGTGAGACGGTTTCTACCAACCAGGCTTCTTGGTAGTTTGCCGGGCTGTTTGGGTCTATGACACGGGCTCTAGTGCTCATTTTAGCCATCGGCTTGCTAATTAGTAGAGAGATAATTGAGCCGGTAAAACCGACAATTAAAGCAAAAACGAGCAAGGAATTGTAATCAATGCCTTGTGCTGTTAACCAGCTATTCAAGCCGAAAATACGGGTTGTAATTGATAGCACCAAAATAATTGCAAAGTTGGTTGCCAAGAATAAAATAATGCGCATCATATGATTTTCATTCCATTTTTATTGAGTAGGGATAGAATAATTAATAAATTCGGTGCATTCAATAATAACAATATCACGTGGGAATTGTCAGTTGAATGTCAGTTTCACATTGTGATTAAAAGGTTTCTACATGCATTCTTTATGGATGGTATTAGCATCGTTTATGTTTGCCTTGATGGGGGCGGGTGTTAAATTTGCTGGAGAGTTAAATGTCCCGTTAGCAATGACGATTATTGCCCGGGGCTTGCCTTCGGTATTACTGATCCTTGTTTGGGCAGTAGTCACGAAGCATTCACTGCGTCCTAAAAGTTTAAAAATACATTTTCTCCGTAATTTATTTGGAGCAACTGCACTTATTTTAGTATTTTACTGCTATTCAGTATTGCCATTGGGTACTGCAGCCACTTTAAACTATACATCGTCTATATTTATAGGCTTATGGGTGTTTATCAAGGGTGTTGAAGGCAAAAGGGACTGGTTTCGTTTGTTCACCTGTTTGCTGGGTTTTGTCAGTGTGTTGATGGTGTTAAGGCCGAGTCTAAGCGAGGACCAGTTTTTTGCTGTGTTCTTAGGTTTGTGTTCAGGAGTTTGTGCGGCCGTAGCAATGATGCAGCTTCGTTCTTTGGGTAAATTGGGAGAGTCTGCCTGGCTTACCGTTTTTTATTTTTCGGTGGTAGTGACAATCATTGGTTTTATAGGGCTTGATCGAAGTGCTGTACCCAATGTTTCGGCTCAGGCATGGGTGGCTTTATTAGCGGTCGGGCTTTGTGGCTTGGTTGGGCAGCTATGCATTACCAAGGCCTATGGTTCAGGATCTCCGATTTTATCAGCGGTATTGCAGTATTTGACTATTGTTTTTGCCGTCTTAATGGGTGTCTTGTTCTGGGATGATGTGCCTGATTTGTTCGTTTGGCTTGGTATTGCCGGTGTGGTCGCAGCAGGCGGGTTGTCAGCATGGGCGACGGTGCGGCAGGCACATAAAGTAGCAGAGTTGCAAAGAGTATCTAATAACAATTAAGTTTGAAAATAGTTTATATTTTAAGATAATCTTGTCTATACTAAACAGATAAAACGTTAAATACCAAGGGAGACAGCTATGCATCCATTAATTACAGTAAATGAGCTTAAGGACTTACTTCAACAGTCCGATGCTGCTAATAAACTACATATTATTGATGTGCGCTCTGATCTGCAGGATGAAAGCTTAGGGCGCAGAGTCTATTTAGAAGGTCATATTCCCCAAGCCGTATTTTTTGATACAAACCAGGATTTATCTGCTACACCGACGGGTACTAATGGCCGCCACCCTTTACCGGAGCGTGATGATTTTGCGGCCTTACTTGCTTCTCGCGGCATGCAAGTGACTGACCATTATGTGCTATATGATGCCGCTAACAGTATGTTTGCTTCCCGCCTGTGGTGGATGTTACGTTGGGTGGGTTGTGCCAATGTGCAAGTGCTAAATGGCGGTTTACAGGCTTGGCAAGCTGGTGGTGGTGAGTTGGATGCTTCAGAGGTTGCTTTTGGGGCAGCAGTAGACTGGCAAGAATCTCCTCGATTGGTTGGTGGTAGGGTCAATGCAGACGAGGTTGAAGTTAATATCCGTTTACAGGACTTCTTGGTGGTAGATGCGCGTGCTGCAGCACGTTTCAGCGGTGAGGACGGGGCGATGGATGCAGTAGCCGGTCATATCCCTGGTGCAGTTAATAGACCCTTTACTGAAAATTTAGATGAGAATTGTCAATTTAAATCGGCTGATAAGTTACGTCAAGAGCTTTCGATGTTGTTAGGTGTCAGGCCTTCAAGTGAGGTAGTTACCCAGTGCGGTTCCGGAATTAGCGCATGCCATAATCTTTTAGCAATGGAAGTAGCCGGGCTTAAAGGCGCTAAGTTGTACTCCGGCTCTTGGAGTGAGTGGAGTAGTGACCCAAGTCGTCCTGTAGCTACCGGGAGTAAATAGTTGGTAAATAGTTGATAGCAGCATAAAACTAATCTAAATTAATAGAGTCCAAGATTTTAATTAGTCTTGGACTTTTTTTTTAGAAATAGTTAATTGTTAGTTAGTGATTTAATGAAAGTTGGCGACAAAAACTATGGTTTTTCGTACAATGTTGGATTATTCAATTTAGTAGGAGTCTAGTGTGTCTGACGACAAATCAG
>JAAZFX010000138.1 GCA_012511555.1 Alcaligenaceae bacterium
AAAATAATTTATATAAGCTTTTCAATCACTAAATTAACGGTTCTCAATAAAGGTAAAACTTTGATGCAACACCCTTATGACCCTCTTATTATTCGCGGCAAAGAACTTCTCCCCATCGTTCAAGGCGGCATGGGCGTTGGAATTTCTGCCAGCAGCCTTTCTAGCGCCATGGCGCGTCAAGGTGCGGTCGGTACGATTGCGAGTATTGATTTACGCCATCTACATCCGGACCTTCTTGAAGAGTCCAACAAAGATGCACACAAGGACAAGCACACTCGTTTAAATCTTATTGCCCTGGATCGCGAAATTAAAAAAGCGCTTGAACTCTCTCAGGGCAATGGCATGATTGCTGTAAACGTCATGAAGGCCGTTACCGACTACGAAGCTTTAGTCAAACAAGCATGCGAATCCGGTGCCAACGCCATTGTTATGGGTGCAGGTCTACCACTAGACCTACCTGACCTGACAGAAAACCACCCAGAGGTCGCTTTATTCCCGATTTTGTCAGAGTCTCGCGGTATTAACATTGTTTTAAAGCGCTGGATGAAGAAAAATCGCTTACCGGACGCTATCGTTATTGAGCACCCAAACCACGCCGGTGGTCACTTAGGTGCCGCACAGATTAAGGACTTGGGCGACGATCGCTTTACTTTCAGTCGCGTCATCGAAGAAACCATGGAAACTTTCAAAAACCTTGGTTTAGAGAGTGAGAAAATCCCTCTTATTCTTGCGGGTGGTATGGCTAAAGTCAAAAAGATCCAGACTGCGCTTAAAACGTGGGGCGCCAATGCAGTGCAAATCGGTAGTGCATTTGCTGTTACTCACGAAGGCGATGCGCACGAAAACTTTAAAGACACACTAGTTGGTGCCACACCTGAAGACGTAGTTGAGTTTATTTCTGTAGCGGGTCTACCTGCTCGTGCAGTAAACACACCATTCCTGCAAAAGTACTTACAAAACGTTGAGCGCTTACAAAACGCTGCTAAAGCTGACCAGCGTCGCTGCCGTAATGACGTTAACTGCTTAAGCGTATGTGGCCTTCGTGATGGTATTTCTAAAATCGGTCAATTCTGTATTGATGATCGTTTAGGTGATGCTTTTAATGGCGACCTGCGCAAGGGTTTATTCTTCCGTGGCAAGGATCCATTACCTTTTGGTCATCAAAAGCGTTCTGTTTATGATACCTTGCATTATTTATTAACAGGTAAAGACCCTCAGGGTATCGCCGAAGAGATTATCTTGGGCCATCGCTTCAAAGAAGAAGTTCTTGTCACCGGCTAAGTCCTGACTCTTCTTTATTGACACAAAAAATCGGAATAATTTTAATATTATTCCGATTTTTTTATTACTCAGTTTCTACGATAAATCCTGATGCATCTAATTGAATATGAGGATTTTTCTTAAAAGCCTTTTTGACTTTTGAGGTAGTCATGCCGATGTGACTTTGACGAATGATATGTTTTATTTCAGGGATATGTTTGGCAGTCATTGAAAATTCTCTAAGGCCCAAACCCAACAATAAACGAGTGTACAAACTATCTCCCGCCATTTCACCACATACCGATACCGGCTTGCCTTTTCTAATGCCCGCCTTGATTACTTGAGCAATAACTCGGAGCACCGCAGGGTGTAATGGATCAAACAAATCAGAAACATCGCTATCAATGCGATCAATCGCAAGCATATATTGAATTAAATCATTAGTACCTATCGAAACAAAATCAACATCATCTAGCACCATATCAATTACAAAAGCCATCGCAGGTATTTCAACCATCACGCCAAACTCGTAATCTTCACTAAACTCTTTAGACTCTCGTCTAAGCTCATCCGCTGCTTCCACAAGCATTCTTTTGACAGTAACAATTTCGTGATGATGCGCTACCATCGGCACTAAAATTTTCAAATGACCATGTACAGCAGCTCTTAGCAAGGCTTTCAGCTGAGTCATGAACATATCAGGACGCGCCAAACAATAACGCACAGCCCGTAAGCCCAAGGCCGGGTTGATAGCAGATGAGAGCTCGCCTTGTAGATTTTTATCAGAACCAATATCAAGCGTGCGTATCGTAACTGGCTTACCTTGCATCTGCTTCAAGACAAAAGCATAGGCTTCATACTGTTCGTCCTCGGTCGGCAAACTATCTCTATTACCCATGAATAAGAACTCAGTACGGTACAAGCCAATCCCTTGACCGCCTGACTTAAGAACTTCTTCAGCCTCTTCCGGATTTTCGATATTACCTAAAACGGTGACTTTTTCACCATCAAGACTCAAGGAAGCGAGCTTTCTTTTGGCCCAAAGCAAGGACTTATCTGCGAGTAACTTTTGCTCTTTTTCTTGATAATGACGAAGAATTTCAGGAGATGGGTTAACAACTATCCCGCCAGTTTCACCATCAATCACCAATAAATCATGATCATGAATCATGTGCCTGGCGTTAACAGAACCGACAACCGCAGGCACACCAATACTTCGGGCAACAATCGCTGTGTGCGAAGTTGGTCCACCAATATCAGTGATAAAACCGGAGAATTGCGCAGCACGCATCCTGACCATATCAGCCGGTGTAATAT
>JAAZFX010000018.1 GCA_012511555.1 Alcaligenaceae bacterium
ACCTTTGCACGTGAAGTTGCTTTAGGTTTACCTGCTGCCATTACCGTTGCCAGTCACCAAGCCATTGTCGGTGAGCGCGTGATACAAGCTTTGCACAGCAAGCAAACACGTGTCTACTACAGTCAAGATGTGATTGGTGTCGAGGTTGGTGGTGCCATGAAAAACGTCATTGCTCTCGCTTGTGGCATTAGTGACGGCCTCCAGCTCGGCAACAACGCTCGCGCAGCGCTCATTACTCGCGGCCTCAATGAGATTAAACGCCTGGGCATGGCCATGGGCGGCGAAAGTGAAACCTTCTCAGGACTAACCGGTCTAGGTGATCTGGTTTTAACATCGACTGGCGATTTATCGCGTAATAGGCAAGTTGGCTTAGCCTTGGCGAAGGGTCAAAGTTTAGAAGAAATCCTGGCTACAGGTTTGACTGCTGAAGGTGTGCGTTGTGCTCGTGCCGCTCTGGCACGTGCTACTAAGTTAGCAATTGAAATGCCCATTACCGAGGTAGTTTGCGATATTCTATTTAAAGATATTGATTCTCTAGAGAGCGTCGCCAAGTTACTGGCGCGTGAGGTCAAGGCTGAAAACTAATCAGCCAGACTTATATCTTTAGCTCTTACTCTCTGGACTTCTCAACCAAACTACTTTCTGCCGATGGAGCTGATGGCTATTCGAGTCTCACCATCAAAATGCAAGCTGGCACCTCGCCACGCATGACCATTGATAATCTCTAAACTTAAATGGATTAAACCATCCTCACGTCGCTGCTCTTCCAACGCTTCATACAGACGCTCTAAAGCGTTGCGACCTCTAAGCCCGGGATGTCTACCCGAACTAGGATTACCACCCAAAGCTCGCACATCAGCCAGTAGTTTTTGCGGTGTTTTGTAGGTCAGAGTGACGATATCCTGATCCATGACCGGGTCCTTAAAGCCGCTCTCCATTAGCATATCGCCAAAATCATGCATATCGACAAAGGCCATGGTTTGAGTCTTCCAGGCTGCTCTTTGTAAAGCCGTACGTAACTCAATTAAAGTTGAAGGGCCAAAACAAGAAAACATCAATAGTCCATCAACCTCCAGCAGCCTATACCACTCTCTAAATACCTCGGGCGGACTACGATGCCAGTGCAAAGCCATATTTGACCAAATAAAATCAAAAGCGTTGGGATTTAATTTGGTCGCTGCTAAATCACCCTTAACAAAGCGCGGCGTGCTAGTAGGCATCGTAGCGACTGATGCTCTGCTGGCTAAGGCTCCCATACGAGAGATAAGACTTTTAAGGCTTTTAAAAGGAGTCGCTTGAGGAGAAAAACGGCGCTCAGCATACTCTAAAAAACTCTTTTGATTATCAAGGCCTGTAAACTCGGCCTCCGGATAAAGCCTCTGCAAAGCCTCTATACCATGACCTATGCCACACCCCGCATCAAGAATAGCGACGGGATTATGCTTGATATACCGTAGTCTATCGAGCATACGGCTAGCTGCCTCATCCAGCATAAAACGCGCTGGCTCAAGCATCTGTCGGCGGGTAAATTGCTGAATCACATGGTCGTGATTAATCGCTAGTTCTTGTGGGGATTTTTGCGTACTCATAACAAACTCTGTACTGGATAAATTAATCCTATCATACTCTACGAGCCTCATAAGATGTTAAAACGTCCTATGGTTCCATAGGGGATTTTACTTTGTTTCAAGGGGTTTAAGATGCGACATCTAAGTGACATTATCACAGCTCAAATACATCATCCTGAGGGCATTTTCAGGGGACTTAGCCCCTA
>JAAZFX010000139.1 GCA_012511555.1 Alcaligenaceae bacterium
CATTTGCTCTACAGTTTGCTTGTCGTCTTTAACGAAAGGCTGAGAAACTAAAGCAACCTCTTTTAAGTACTTGGCAACAGAACCTTCAACGATTTTCTCGATGATATTTGCAGGCTTACCTTCTTCTTCAGCTTTTTGCTTGGCAACAGAACGCTCAGCTTCAATTAGCGCAGCAGGTACGCCATTAGCGTCTAAAGCTTGTGGGCGAGTCGCAGCAACGTGCATTGCCAAATCCTTACCAACTTCATCTGAGCCGCTGTGCTCTACTAATACACCAATACGACCGCCGTGATTATAAGAGGCTAATTTGTCTGTTGTTTCAAAGCGTTGGAAACGACGAACTGACAGGTTCTCACCAATTTTACCAACTAAAGCAGCACGCACAGTTTCAACTGTGCCGTCGCGGAAAGCTGTTGCATTTAATGCATCAACATCAGCCGGGTTAGTCTCTACTACCAACTTCGTTAAGTCGTTAACAAAGTTGATGAAGTCTTCGTTTTTAGCAACGAAGTCTGTTTCGCAGTTAACTTCTACTAATGCACCAAGCTTAGCATCATCACTAACGTTAAGACATACTAAACCTTCAGCGGTAACGCGGCTAGCAGCTTTGCTGGCTTTACCACCTAATTTAACACGCAAAATCTCTTCTGCACGAGCCATGTCGCCATCAGCTTCGGTCAAAGCTTTTTTGCACTCCATCATTGGTGCATCAGTTTTTTCACGAAGTTCTTTAACCATTGCAGCGGTAATTGCAGCCATGTAATTCTCCAAATATAAAAAAAGCCCCGTTAATAATGACGGGGCTATTCATTGTCTCTAATCAGAACAGCCCAACTGTTCTTGTGAATTTACCCTAATAAAATGACAATATTAAGGCAAAAAAGATTGAGTAAATTACTCTTCAGTACTTTCCTCAGCTTCTTGAACTACTTCCTCAGCAGCCTCTTCAGCCTGCTGCTCATCTTGAAGCATCTCAACTAAAGCACCATCACGTGCTTCACGACCGGCAATAACTGCATCAGCAACACCACGAGCATATAAAGCAATGGCTTTAGCAGAGTCATCATTACCCGGAATAACGTAATCGATATCATCAGGAGAGTGGTTAGTATCAACAACACCAACAATCTTGATACCTAAAGTACGCGCTTCTTGAATAGCAATTTTGTGGTAACCAACGTCGATTACAAAGATTACGCTAGGCAGTCTAGCCATATCTTTAATGCCGCCGATTGATTTTTCTAGTTTGTCTAACTCGCGGCTGAACATAAGAGCTTCTTTTTTGCTCATCAACTCAGTGCTACCGTCAGCTTCAGATGCTTCCATCTCTTTTAAGCGCTTGATTGAAGACTTAACAGTTTTAAAGTTAGTCATCATGCCGCCTAACCAGCGGTTGTTAACATAAGGTGAACCAGCGCGTTCTGCTTCTTGAGCGATGATATCGCGAGCAGCGCGTTTAGTACCTACAAAAAGGATTTCTTCACCACGAGCAGCTGAAGCACGTAGGAAATCCATTGCTTCGATGTACTTTTGAACCGTTTTTTCTAAGTTAACAACGTGAATTTTGTTGCGTTGACCGAAAATATAAGGAGCCATTTTCGGGTTCCAGTAACGAGTTTGGTGGCCAAAGTGCACACCAGCTTCTAGCATTTCACGTAATAATGACATATGATTATCTCCAAAGGGTTTGGTCTTGTGTGTACTCAGGATTAGCCTAGACCAACACCCCTGGGTGGTACACACGCGATTTACGAACGATTTATGAATTTAAATATTTATGAATTTAAATAAAATAATACTTTCCGCTACAACCAATAGCCTAGTAGTCACCTAGTAGTCATATAAAGCCACCATATTGCTACGATTGTTGCTAAGAAAATAAAGTGTATAATTATATACGATTGTTAAACATATTGGAAACGATTTAATGGCAACTATAAAAAATACGGACGATATCGCTAAAGTCCGTCGCGCCGCGCAGACAGCTGCCGGCATTTTGGATTATTTAACCCCTCATATTAAGGCCGGTATCACAACTGGCGAAATTGATCGCCTGACACGCGAACGTATTGCTGAATTAGGCATCCGCTCTGCTACTGTTGGCTATGGTCATCCACCCTTCCCTGGAGCTATTTGCACATCGATCAATCACGTTGTTTGTCACGGCATGCCAAGCGATAAAAAGCTTAAAGACGGTGATATTGCTAACTTGGACATCACGATTGAGCAAGATGGCTGGTTTGGCGATACAAGCCGGATGTTTATCATTGGCAAGCCGTCAATATTAGCCCGTCGCTTGGTTGATACCACTTATGAGTGCATGTGGAAAGGTATCCGTGCTGTAAAGCCTGGAGCCACCCTGGGTGATATTGGTCATGCCATTCAAACGCACGCGGAGGCAGCAGGTTTTTCAGTAGTGCGCGATTACTGCGGCCATGGCATTGGCGAGGTTATGCACGAAGACCCGCAGATTCTTCACTACGGCAAACCCGGTACGGGTCAGACACTGGTTAAAGGCATGGTTTTCACAATTGAGCCAATGCTCAATGCAGGCAAGCACTACACCTCACTACTTGGTGATCAGTGGACAGTGGTTACTAAAGACCGTAGTCTCTCTGCCCAGTGGGAGCATCAATTGATTGTTACCGATGATGGCTATGAGGTTTTATCTACTTCACCTGGTATGCCTGAACCACCAGCCGAGTAATTCGTCATGGAATTCACCGCAAAGAGCCTTAAATTTAAAGATAAGCTACGCAGTCAATACGATCAAGCAATTGAGCTTTACAAACGCGATCGAAGCAGACCTGATGAGTTGCTAAATAGTTTGCGCAAGATAGTTGACCGCATACTAAAGGAAGTAGCTACTTACACCCCTCTTCCTGAGTATGCATGCTTATGTGCTGTTGGAGGCTATGGCCGCGGTGAATTATATCCTTGCTCAGATATTGATTTACTAATATTAATCAAGCAATCACCCTCAATAGCTGAGCAAGAATTATTAGAAGTTTTTATTGCTGCTCTCTGGGATCTTGGCTTAGAGGTGGGTCATAGCGTCCGGACCATTGACGAGTGCTTAGAAGAAGCCTGCAAAGACATTACCACAGAAACCGGCTTACTAGAATCACGCTTTATTCTTGGTAATAAAAACAATTTGCAAGAGTTGCAAAAGCGCTTTAAAGACCAATTAAACCCCTCGTCCTTCTATCGGGCCAAGGCTTTAGAATACAAACAAAGACACAAACGCTACGCTAATACCCCCTATGCCCTAGAGCCAAATTGTAAAGAATCTCCCGGGGGCATACGTGATATTCAATTGATTAACTGGATTGCTCGAGCAGCCGGTATCACACCCTCTTGGCATCGTTTAGTCAATGCCGGCTTTATGACTGAAAATGAAGCTCTACAGATGAAGACTGCTGAAAGTAATTATCAGCGTTTACGCATCGAGTTGCATTTATTAAGCAAAAAAAACGATGATCGCCTGCTTTTTGACGCACAAATAGCACTCGCACGCGAACTGGGAATTCAAGCCGAAATGAGTAAGCGCCCTAGCGAATTACTAATGCAAATGTACTATCAAGATGCCCGCACAGTTTATGTTATTAGCGGCTTTATGATACAAATATTTGAAGGCTATTTCTTTGAAAATCAGCAACAAGATGAGGGGCTATTAGAGGAAGACTTCAAAACCATCGATGGGGAACTTGATGTTATTTATGAAGACACCTTTCAGCGCAAGCCACAACTATTGTTAAAGACTTTTTTAGTCTTTCAACAAAACCCTCAAATTCAAACCATTTCAGTCAGGACTCAGCGCCTAATTTGGGACTCGGTTGACCGTATTGATGAGCAGTTTAGAAGTAATCCAGTCAATCATTGGTTGTTTTTGCAAATTTTACAGCAACCAATTCGTGTCGTACAAAGTCTTCGCATGATGAATTTTTTAAATGTGCTGCCAGCTTATATTCCTGCCTTTAATAAGGTCGTGGGACAAATGCAGCATGACTTATACCACGTCTACACAGTAGATGAGCACACGCTCATGGTAATTCGTAACATTCGTCGTTTTACCATGATCGAATTTGCCGAAGAAAACCCTTTGGCACACCAAGTAATGGAGAACTTTGAGGATCGTTGGCTACTCTACATTGCCGCATTGTTTCATGACATTGCCAAAGGTCGCGGCGGCGATCATTCTGAACTGGGCGCCCTTGAAGTTGTTGAGTTTGCCAGGTTGCACAATTTGCAAGAAAAGCATGTCGAGTTCTTGAGGTTCCTGGTAGTTGAGCATTTATTAATGTCCAATGTTGCCCAAAAAAGAGACCTCTCAGATGAAAAAGTAATTCGCGCTTTTGCCTCAAGAGTAGGGACACAAAGTCGCTTAGCTGCACTCTATCTACTGACGGTTGCAGATATCCGCGGTACCAGCCCTAAAGTGTGGAATAGCTGGAAGGCCAAACTCATTGAAAACTTATATTATCTTTGCTCAAACGCATTAGGCGACAATAGCTTTAATCGCAGCCAAATTCTGGAGCAACGCAAGAACGAAGCTAAAGCGTTGATTAAAGCCAAGGGTATGACTGAAGCTCAGCGCGATCTTTTTTGGTCAAAAATGGACAACGCTTATTTTTTAAGACATGAAGCAGAAGATATTGCTTGGCACACCTTGAACCTCTTTGAGCACACAGACACAGAACAAGCCATCGTCCGTGCCAGAGCAACTGATAGGGCCGACTCTATGCAAATCCTGGTTTTTATTAAAGACCAGGATGCCTTGTTTGAACGCATTGCTTCTTATTTCCATGAACAACAAATTAACGTTTACGAGGCACAGATACACACCAGTTTAAACGGTTATGCACTCGACAGTTTTTTGGTCGAAAGTCCTCGTTTTGTTGGCGACTCCACTGCGTTTGAAAAAAGCATAGAAAAAAATCTGGCCGCAAAATTAGATTTAGCTCACCCTCTAACTATCCCGGACATAGACAATGCAGATCTACCAACAACCTCCCCTGGTCAACGCAGATCAAAAAGCTTTCCAGTCAGGCCTAGAGTACAATTAGACCGTGAAGAAAGTGGACGTTATTGGCGACTGCAAATCAACACTACTGATACACCCGGCATATTATATAGTTTGGCTCATGTTTTTAGTCAATTTAAAATTAATTTGCGAATGGCACGCCTATTAACACTAGGTGAGCGAGTTGAAGATATTTTTATTATTGAAGGGCTGGCCTTAGAGAGTCAGCAATCACAACTCAACTTTGAACGTGCTATTATTGATGTTTTAAACGAACTACTCCCTTCAACCTCTAAGTCATTTAAAAATTGATGATATATATCGCCGCTACACTGAGTAGTTTTCTTCTGGTGCTAGGTACATTATTGCCGATCCTTAATCCTCTTTATGTCACACCAATTTTCTGGAGCATGACTGCAGGCGCCTCTAAAGAAGTACGACGCATTATCGCACGTAAAGTAGGAGTTTATGTTTTTTGTATTTTATTAGTCTCTACCTTATTTGGTAATTTATTTTTAAAAATGTTTGGTATTTCCATTCCTATCGTGCAAGTAGCAGGTGGCCTGATTGTTGTACATGCCGGCTGGAGACTATTAAATGCCGAAGACCCTGATAGTGGACACCATGAAAAACTTGCTGATGACTTTAATATTGAAAAAGCAAAGGCCAACAGTTTTTACCCATTAACCTTTCCACTAACCGCAGGTCCCGGTTCAATTGCAGCAGCTATCACTGTAGGGGCTTCTTTACGCAGTGGTGTTGCTAGTGAGCAGTTCTTTTCTGTGATAGGCATCACCTTAGGCTGCTTTTTGATTGGCTTTTTACTGTATATGTCTAATCGTTTTGCCGTTAAAATCATGACAAAAATGGGTCAAACCGGTATGGCTGTAGTAATGCGTCTGATTGCTTTTTTATTAATCTGCATTGGCATACAAATTATGTGGAACGGAGTTTTTGAGCTTGTGATGAGCTTAAAGCTTTCCACACAAGCTTAGTTTTTATTATTTCGATATGACACAACGTAAATTACTCAACCTTATCGCCTTCATCTGTTTAGGCTCTGTAGTTTTTGCATTATTTAGCCAACACGTGCTCGGTATGCTTCCTTGTGCCTGGTGCGTATTTCAGCGATTAATTTTCATTGTAATTGCCCTTGTCTGCCTGCTAGTCAATTTCTCAGGCTCTGTTATTTACCAAAAAGTCTTGACGTTGATAGCAGCAGCACTCTCTGTCGGAGGCATAATCGCTGCATGGTATCAATACTCTGTTGCCAGTGTCAGTTTTTCTTGTGATATGACCTTTGCTGATGTCTTTATGTCACGGCAGACGGGGCTTGATGCTGCAGTACCTTGGCTCTTCGGCATTTATGCTACTTGTATGGATGCAGCGGTTGATTTATTTGGGGTTGAGTATGCGGTGTGGGCCTTACTGTTATTTGCTGCAATTTTCATTGTTTTAATTTTAAGTTTGTTTAGAAAATCTTGACATAGAGAGATAAGGTATCATTATGAATCCATTTTTAAACTTTTCAAATACCTTTTTCGATACAGTTCGCCTCTTCTACCCTACTCACTCAAAAATCAGCGATATCATTGAGAAACGACCTGATCCTCAGGGTCTTGGTCAATGGCAAAATCATGTTTTTGTGCCTGAACAACCCTCATCTGAACCCCTTATTAATAACATTAATTATTTTGTTTTTGCGCCAGAGCCAACTACGCAAAAAGCTGATACAGAGGGCATGCCATTAGTTATTATGATGCATGGTTGCAAGCAAACTGCCCCAAGTTTTGCTCAGGGTACTCAAATGAATCTCCTCGCTCAATCGCATGGTTTTGTGACGCTCTATCCACAGCAGGATTTGCGTAATAGTCTGATTCGTTGCTGGCGTTGGTTTGATCGAGGTAACTTCAGTGGCATGGCTGAAATGCGCACTCTCATGAAAATGATCCATACAGTCATAGAAGACTATAAATTAGACAATAAAAAAGTCTTTTTAGTTGGCTTATCGGCAGGTGCAGGCATGGCGTCTATACTAGCTGCCAATCATCCAGATGAGTTTTGTGCCCTGGCTTTACACTCCGGCCCCGTTTTAAATAAAGCACATAATATAACCAGCGGTTTACAAGTTATGGCAGATAGAGAGCTGGAAAGTGATGCTTGCCTGCTTCATTACCTGAGTGGCTTTAATCCAAAATCATTCTATATGCCGGCCATGATTATCCAGGGCATCAACGATATGACTGTTGACAAGAGCAATGCGACCGAACTGGCTAAACAGTTTTTGCATCTCAATAACTTGCCGATGGATATGCAAATAAAGCATGAGTTTCATGATCAGGGAACACCACGTGAGTATCGTCATGCAAGTTTCCATGACGGAGGACATAGTGTGGTTGAAACGATTGAAGCATGCAGTCTGGAGCATGCTTGGGGTGGTGGCGATACCTCCCTGCCCTATAACTCAGTAGAAGGCCCTGATTCAAGCGCCTTAATAGTTGATTTTTTTAAACGCTGCGCAAAAGAATATGATGAAAGAAATAATGCAGACTAATACAAATACATAGGGGTGAAATAGCTTTCACCCCTTATTGATACATATAATTTATGCTGGCAGCACGACATCACCAGTGACATAGTCGCCATCAAAACAAGATGCATCAAAGCGGTCAATCTTGGGATTAAGCGCCGAAATTGATGACATTAAATCATTTAAGTCCTGGAATACTAAGGCGTCAGCGCCAATTTCTTCTGCTATCTGCTCTGTCGTTTTACCATGAGCAATTAAATCACTTTGATTAGGCATATCAATGCCATAAAAGTTAGGATAACGGACTGCAGGTGCTGCAGAAGCAAAAAACACTTTGTTTGCTCCGGCATTTCTTGCCATAGTCACAATTTCACGGCTAGTAGTACCTCGGACAATTGAATCGTCGACTAATAAGATATTTTTATCTTTAAACTCTATGCGCATAGGATTCAGTTTTTGGCGTACAGACTTTTTGCGCACAGTTTGACCCGGCATAATAAAAGTTCGACCAATATAACGATTTTTGATAAAACCTTCACGATAAGGTAGATCCAAAGTCGACGCTAACTCCATACCTGCTGGTCTTGATGAATCAGGAATTGGCATCACCACATCTATTTCTGATAGACGCAACTCACGTGCCAGTTTCTGGGCCAATAATTCACCCATACGTAAACGACAGTTGTAAACGTTGACACCATCAATAGTCGAGTCAGGACGCGCAAAATAAACATACTCAAATATACAAGGACTTAAGATGGCGTTATCAGCACAGTGACGCGAATGCAGCTTACCTTCTGTATCGATAAATACGGCCTCTCCAGGTGCCACATCACGAACAAAATGAAAGCCAATGCCCTCGACTGCTACTGATTCTGAAGCAACTATCCACTCCACACCTTCAGCAGTATCCTGAGTGCCAATACATAGTGGTCGAATACCATTAGGATCTCTAAAAGCTAACAGTCCATAGCCGGCAATCTGAGCTATCACAGCGTAAGCCCCCTTAACACGCCTATGTACAGCTGTTACTGCATTAAATACTTCATCAACTTGGAGACTACTGCTTTTGCTCGCCTCATGCAACTCATGAGCAAAAACATTTAATAGCACCTCACTATTGGAGCTGGTATTGATGTGGCGACGATCATGTTTAAATAAAGACTCTCTTAATTCAGTGGAATTAGTCAGATGGCCATTATGTGTAAAGGTTATGCCATAAGGGGCATTAACGTAAAATGGCTGAGCTTCTTCTTCGGCATCGCCCGACGTATTACTCGAAGGGTATCTTACCTGTCCAATACCGCTATTACCGAGTAAAGAACGCATATTGCGAGTTCTGAAAACATCACGAACCAGACCCTGAGCTTTGAATATATGAAACTGATTGTTTTGATAGGTGGCTATACCTGCGGCATCCTGACCACGATGTTGCAAAAGCAACAAACCATCATAAAGTAACTGATTAACTGGTGAGCAACCGTGAATACCAATTATACCCGACATGAAAATACGCCTAAAAAAATATTACTAAATTTAAAACAAAATTAATATGGCAAATAAACTGCAATGCCTTCAGGTAACCAAACTTTAATTTGACGAATCGCATCCACCGCCAGATGAGCGAAGCTGGATTCTATCCACCAAAGCTCTCGTGGCAAAGCGCTCCAACCAGCGATCAAAACAAGAATTAAAACAATGATAACACCACGAAAAATTCCAAATAAAAAACCTAATCCCCGATCTGCTGACCCTAAGCCCGTAACATCCAGCAACGCGGCTAAAGTCTTGTTTAGAAGACCCAACACAAGTAAACTAGCGATAAACACAAGAAAATAAGCTAGCCCTACTGTTAAAACAGCTTGGTCTATATAGCGGGCCAGCATTGGTATTAGATTTGGCCCCCACCAAATTGCGGCTAGAAAGCTTAGAATATAAGCTAATAAAGAAAAAACTTCCTTAAGGAACCCTCGCAACAGACCTAAAATACCTGAAGCGAGAATTACCCCTAGAATAACGTAATCAAAAGCCGTCATAACTTAAAAGACTATCTTGAGGCTAACGGCCAGTCACAAAACTATCACTGAAATTCAAAGCACGCAAACGGGTTTGCGCAGCCTGTGCAGCTTCCTTAGTGGAGAAAGGTCCCACTCGCAAACGAAACACTTGATTGCCATTAACCGTGGCACTTTGCACATAGGCATTAGAAACACCGGAGCTTCTAAGTCGATCACGTTGAGAACGGGCATCGTTGGCACTAGAGTAAGATGCAACCTGTAGACTAAATTCGCCTGAACTGCTTGCGGCCGGTGCCGGCGCACTGGCTGCAGGTGGGGGTGTCTTACCCTCAAGAATGGCTAATGCCTTGCTTCCATCGTCTGTACGTTTATTACTAGCAGCTGCTTGTTGTTGCTTTTTTTGTTGCTCAGCTTTTGCTGCGGCAGCCCTTGCTTGCTCTTGCCTAGTACGTTCTTTAGCCGCAGCCGCCTCTCGTTCTGCACGCTCTCTAGCCTCTGCTGCTGCGACTGCACTTGCTTCTGCTGTGGACTCTGCAATCGAAACACCTGATGACACACCTTGTGCAGCGTCATCCTCACCCTCAGGCAATGAATCATCAACCGCCAAAGGACTTTGATCATCCTCATCAAGCAATAACCCACCCTCAGCAATAGACAAACCCTCTGCTTGAGTTTCTGCTAAGCTCTCGAACTCCTCTGCATTCTGTGGAGTTTGTACACCCGGTGAACTCTCAACAACTAAACCACTTTGACCAATACTTGAGCCAGGTGCAATTAATGGTGCGCTAGTAATCGTATTTTTGCTTGTGTCATCACCTGTTTTAAGGATCAACGGCAAAATGATGATTGCTGCCAACACTAAAATCACAGAACCAATTAAACGATTACGTGATCGGACACGCTGCTCTCTCATCTCACGCTCGTTTTGATAGCGTTGTTGTTGACGAGAATTACTACGTTTTTGCTCATACTGAGCACTTGGTCGTTGATTTTTATCTGAACCGAATAATGCCATATTTCTTATAATCCTCAGATTAATTCGATGATTGCAGATGTTCCAAAACATCTGCAACTGTTAAAAATGAACCAAAAACTACTATTCTATCTTCGAGCTGACTACGTTCTTTAGCTGCCTCATAGGCCAATCTTGGAGATTCAAAGACCTCAACCTTTGGCAAACCGTCTTTGTCTTTTGGTATTAAGTTGTTTATTTTATCAGCTAATTCCTCTCCTGAGAGCCCTCGCTCACCGGATAAGGTAGCACAGTACCAATAATCTATAGATTTAGCTAAACTTTTTATGACCTCATCTGCATCCTTATCGTTTAACATCGCAAAAACTGCGGTCGTATAAGGAAAGTATGACATTGCATGAAGGTTATGTTGTAACACTGCGGCAGCGTGTGGATTGTGAGCAACGTCTAAAACTGTCGTTGGCTGACCTGGCAATATCTGAAAACGCCCAGGTAAATCAACCTGCAACAAACCTTGTCTTATCGACTGGTTTGGCACAGGCACTGACATTTTTAGCGCTTCTATAGCGGCTAATGATGCAGCTGCGTTAATTAATTGATTAGCCCCTCTCAGAGATGGATAGCCTAAGGCATTACGACGTTGATTTTTACCTGAAAAAGTCCATTGCAGTTGATCACCACTAAAATTAAAGTCACGACCAAATAACTGTAAGTCGGCACCAATTTCTGTAGCGTAATCAATTAATGTTTGCGGAGGCTCCGGATCGGCACAAATGGCAGGTTTATCTTTACGATAAATATGCGCTTTTTCCCATGCAATCTGCTCACGATTATCGCCTAAGTAACTTACGTGATCAATTGCAATCGAGGTGATGATTGAACAATCCGCATCGATTATATTAACTGCATCTAAGCGACCACCTAAACCCACTTCGAAAATAGCTACTTGCGTGTTGCTCTCTTTAAATAACAAAATGGCTGCCAAAGTAGTATATTCGAAATAACTGAGACTAATTTCCCCTCTTGCTTCCTCAATACGCGCAAATTGCCCAACAATCTGCTCATCAGAGGCCTGGTCGCCATTTAAACGAATACGCTCATTAAATCGTATTAAGTGTGGAGAAGTGTATAAGCCGACCTGATAACCCGCTGCCAAATAGATAGCTTCGAGCATAGCGCAGGTTGAACCCTTGCCATTGGTTCCCCCAACCACTATCTTGATACCGTCCCAATCTGTATTGAGCCGCTCAGCTACTTGCTTAATGCGTGCAAGACCTAAATCAATTTCTTGACTATGTAATTGTTCTAAATAACTTAGCCATTGTTCAAGGCTACTACTGGATGTGGGGACGATACTCATTGATTTGCTGCTATAGAAAATAAACATAAAAAAAGCGTAGAGTGCGTTTAATTAAAGCACTCTACGCTTAGCCTAAACAAAGACTATTTTAACGCTTTATGGGCGGTAAGTCAGTACAAACACCATGCGCTGCTTCAGCTGCCATACCAACCGTTTCACCCAAGGTCGGGTGAGGATGAATTGTAGAACCGATATCATCAATATCGGCGCCCATTTCAACGGCTAAGCAAACTTCAGAGATTAAATCACCGGCATGATCACCAACAATTGCACCACCTAAAATACGCTTAGTTTCAGCATCAAAGAGTAGCTTAGTAAAGCCGTCCTCGGTGCCATTGGCAATCGCACGACCAGAAGCTGCCCATGGGAAGAGGCCCTTTTCTACTTTAATGCCTTCAACCTTGGCTTGCGCTTCAGTCAGGCCAACCCAAGCAATTTCAGGATGAGTATAGGCCACTGACGGAATCACGCGTGCATCAAAAACACTCTTCTGACCAGCAATAACCTGGGCAGCAACGTGAGCTTCGTGTACCGCTTTGTGAGCCAACATAGGTTGACCAACAATATCACCAATCGCAAAAATATGCGGAACATTGGTACGCAGTTGAGCATCAACAGGAATAAAGCCACGCTCATCAACATGAACACCAGCTTTGTCAGCTCCAATCTTGGCACCATTAGGACGACGACCTACTGATTGTAGAACCAAGTCATAACGTTGTGGTTCTGTTGGCGCTTTATCGCCTTCAAAAGTAACGTAAATGCCATCTTCTTTGGCTTCTGCGCTGACTGTCTTAGTCTTAAGCATTAGATTGTCAAAACGATGTTGATTGCGTTTTTCCCAAACCTTGGTTAAGTCCTTATCGGCACCTGCAAATAAACCGTCCATCATTTCAACTACATCGATGCGTGCACCGAGTGCTGAGTAAACAGTAGCCATTTCCAGACCGATGATACCACCACCAATTACCAGCATTTTTTCTGGTTTTTGGCGTAGTTCCAAGGCACCGGTAGAATCAACAATACGCTCATCTTCAGGTAGAAAAGGCAGCCTGACAGATTCACTACCTGCAGCAATGATGGCATGATGAAAAGCCACTTCTTGAGTCGAACCGTCATCCTTTTGTACTACAAAATGATGATCGTCCTTGAAGTTGGCTGTACCAACAATCACATCAACCTTACGTGACTTAGCCATAAATGCTAAACCACCGGTCAACTTACTGATCACTGCATCTTTAGCTGCGCGAAGTTTATCTAAGTCAACCTCTGGCTCAGCAAAAGAGATACCGGCGCCACTTAAACCCTTAGCGGCTTCCAGAACTGAGACATTATGCAATAAAGCCTTGGAAGGAATACAACCAACGTTTAAGCAAACACCACCGAGGGTTGAGTAGCGTTCAATCATTGCTACTTTTAAACCTAAGTCGGCCGCTCTGAACGCAGCTGAATAACCGCCTGGGCCAGCGCCTAAAACAACTACGTCATAGGCGTCAGCACCTGCTTTAGAACTGATACCTGCAGCAACAGGCGCTGCTGCAGTCGAAGTCGTCGTTGGCACTGAAGCAGCTGGAGCTGCTTCAGCTTTAGGTGCCTCTACTACAGCCGCAGAATCACTTGCTTCTAGAGTCAGCAGAACACTACCCTGAGCAACCTGGTCACCAACTTTTACCGATAAAGCAGTTACCTTACCTGCATGTGATGAAGGAATTTCCATCGAGGCCTTGTCAGACTCGACAGTAATCAAACTTTGATCTGCTTCGATGACATCACCGACTGCAACCAATACTTCAATCACATCAACAGCGTCAAAATCACCAATATCAGGGACTACAACTTGAATTTCACTCATTACTATCTCCTTATAGTGCTACACGACGGAAGTCCGTCATTAAAGCGCCTAAATGAGCATTAAATCGAGCTGCTGCTGCACCATCAATAACACGGTGGTCATAAGATAATGATAAAGGCAACATCAAGCGTGGTTTGAATTCAGAACCATTCCATACGGGTTCGATAGCTGAACGTGACACGCCTAAAATCGCAACTTCAGGAGCATTAACAATTGGAGTAAAGTCAGTACCACCAATCCCGCCTAATGAGGAAATTGTAAAGCATCCGCCTTGCATCTGGCTTGGGGACAATTTACCATCACGGGCTGCTTTAGATAACTCCCCCATTTCACTGGCAATTTCAACAATTGATTTTTTATCGGCATCACGAATAACCGGCACCACTAAACCATTTGGTGTATCAGCAGCAAAACCGATGTTGTAGTACTTTTTAAGAACTAAATTATCACCATCTAAAGAGGCATTAAACTCAGGGAATTTCTTAAGAGTAGCCACCACTGCCTTAATCAGGAAAGCCAACATAGTAAAGCGTACACCTTCTCGCTCATGTTCTTTATTTAATAACTTGCGGAAATTTTCTAAATCAGTAATATCCGCTTTATCGTTATTAGTAACATGAGGGATCATGACCCAGTTGCGATGCAGGTTGGCACCTGATATTTTCTTAATACGCGATAATGGCTGTGTTTCAATTTCACCAAACTTGCTGAAATCAATTTTTGGCCAATCCAATACCTGAAGACCACCACCCTCAACCGTTTTGCTTGCTGTAGAAGCAGATGACGGCTGACTATAGCCGATAGACAGTGCATTTTTAACATATTGGCGTACGTCATCTGCACTAATGCGACCTTTGCTGCCTGTGCCCTTAACTGAGCTTAGATCTACCCCTAACTCACGAGCAAACTTTCTCACTGAAGGAGAAGCATGTGGTAAATTACGGAATTCTTGTGCAGTTAAGGCATAAGATGCTGTTGGTGATTCCTTATCATCAGAAAGCTCTGCACGCTGCACAGGATATGCATGAGTAGCTTCAACACCCGGACTAACTGCCGCTGGCGTTTCCTCGGCAACAGGAGCAGATACAGCTTGAACAGCAGCAGTCGCAGGAGCACCTGCAGCTTCTACTTCAAGAATTAAAGTACCTTTTGCTACTTTATCGCCAACTTGTACTTTAATTGCTGTGACTTTACCGGCGTGACTGCTTGGAATTTCCATTGAAGCTTTGTCAGACTCAACGGTAATCAAGCTTTGTTCCTCTTCAATGATATCGCCTACTGAGACCATCAGCTCAATAACGTCGACCTCATCGAAATCACCAATATCTGGCACGACAACCTGAACTATGCCCCCGCTAGCCGCAGGCGCTGCAGCCGGAGCCACCGCTTCAGCTACAGGAGCCGGAGTCGGCACAGTCGCTTCCTGGGTTACTGCTGCAGGTGCCGACGCACCGGCAGCTGCACCCTCTGCTTCAACCTCAAGTAATACCGTGCCCTCAGCTACTTTATCACCCACATTAACTTTAAGTGATTTAACAACTCCGGCAGTGCTCGAAGGAATTTCCATCGAGGCTTTATCGGATTCAACCGTAATGAGGCTTTGATCCTCTTCGATGCGGTCACCCACTGATACTAGCACTTCAATCACATCAACTTCGTCGAAATCACCAATATCAGGTACTTTAACTTCAATTAAGTTACTCATCTTGATGTTTCTCCATTAAGCATAATGCGGATTTGGTTTATTGGAATCAATGCCATACTTCTCAATTGCTTCAGCCACTTTATCCATGGAAATCTTGCCCTCATCTGCTAAGCTTCTTAAGGCTGCTAAAGTAATGAAGTAGCGGTCAACCTCAAAGTGCTTGCGTAACTGATGACGGAAGTCAGAACGACCAAATCCATCAGTACCTAATACACGATAAGAACGATCTGCAGGAATGAACTCACGAATTTGATCAGCAATGGCTTTCATGTAGTCGGTACTAGCAATGATAGGACCTTGAGAGTTTTCTAGCAATTGAGTTACATAAGGCACTTTTTGAGTTGCAGTTGGATTTAATAAATTCTCGCGATTGATATCAAGACCTTCGCGGCGTAACTCAGTAAAGCTAGTTACACTCCAAACATCGGCACTCACGCCCCAGTCTTTTTCTAAAAGCTCTTGGGCCGCGATGCTTTCGCGCAAGATAGTACCAGAACCAAGTAAGTTGACTTTATGTTCACCGGCGCTACCTTCGCTAAAGCGATACATACCATTGAGAATGCCCTCTTCATCGCCCTCTTTAAGGCCTGGCATTGGGTAACTCTCATTCATCAGAGTAAGGTAGTAATAAACGTTTTCCTGATCTTGAACCATGCGTTTTAAACCATGCTGCATAATCACTGCAACTTCATGGCCAAAAGCAGGATCATAAGAAACACAATTAGGAATTGTAGAAGCTAATAATAAGCTATGTCCGTCTTCGTGCTGAAGACCCTCACCATTAAGCGTCGTACGACCAGCCGTACCGCCTAACAGGAAACCACGTGCTTGAATATCGCCGGCAGCCCATAGTAAATCGCCTACTCGTTGGAAACCGAACATTGAGTAGTATACAAAGAACGGAATCATGATGCGATTACTTGTTGAATAAGAGGTCGCTGCTGCAATCCAAGAACAAGTAGCACCTGCTTCGTTGATACCTTCTTGTAATAACTGACCATTTTCAACTTCGCGATAATACATCACCTGGTCTTTATCAACCGGTGTGTACTTCTGACCTTCAGGGGCATAAATACCAATTTGACGGAATAAACCCTCCATACCAAAAGTACGGCTCTCATCCGACAAAATAGGTACAACACGATGGCCTAACTGCTTATCACGTAATAGCTGGTTGAGGAAACGCACAAAAGACTGGGTAGTTGATAACTCACGGCCTTCAGGAGTAGCATCTGTGACAGTCTTAAAGTAGTCTAAGCCTGGAACCGTTAAACGCTCATCAGAATCAGTGCGACGACGTGGATAGAAACCACCTAAAGCTTCACGGCGCTCGCGTAAATAGCGCATTTCCGCAGAGTCTTCTGAGGGTTTAAAATAAGGGATTTCAGCAATTTTCTCATCAGGAATTGGAATATTCAAGCGATCACGTAAATCACGCAATGACTCTTCCTCTAACTTTTTCTGTTGGTGAGAAGGATTTCTACCTTGAACTGTTTCACCTAAAGCGTAGCCTTTAATTGTTTTAGCTAGAATCACTGTAGGTTGTCCTGTAGTTTTCATGGCAGCATCAAACGCTGCATAAACCTTGTTAGGATCATGACCGCCACGGTTTAAACGCCAAATCTGCTCATCGCTCATGCGACTGACCATCTCTAAAAGGCGCGGATCTTTACCAAAGAAATGCTTGCGCACAAAGGCTCCGTCATTTGCTTTATAAGCTTGATACTCACCATCGATGGTTTCTTCCATCACCTTGCGTAGTACACCCTCAGTATCACGAGCCAATAAAGGATCCCAATAACTACCCCAAATCAGCTTGATAACATTCCAACCAGAACCACGGAATTCGCCTTCCAGTTCCTGGATGATTTTACCGTTACCACGTACTGGTCCGTCTAGGCGCTGAAGGTTGCAGTTAACAACAAATATCAAGTTATCTAATTTCTCACGTGCAGCTAAACCAATGGCACCTAAAGATTCAGGCTCATCCATCTCACCATCACCGCAGAAAACCCAAACCTTACGGCCTGAAGTATCAGCAATGCCACGAGCATGTAAGTATTTTAAGAAACGTGCCTGATAAATAGCCATCATTGGGCCTAGACCCATGGAAACCGTTGGGAACTGCCAGAAGTCAGGCATTAGGTGGGGATGAGGATAAGAAGAAAGCCCCTTGCCATCAACTTCTTGACGGAAATTATCTAATTGTTCTTCGGTGATACGGCCTTCGAGATAAGCACGACCGTAGATACCAGGAGAAGAGTGACCTTGGAAATAGACTAAATCACCACCGTGGTCTTCTGTCTCAGCGTGCCAGAAATGGTTTTGGCCACTTTCGATCATGGTAGCTAAAGAAGCATAAGAAGCCATGTGACCACCAAGACCACCACCACCTTCGGTTTCGTGAAGATTGGCTTTTACTACCATTGCTACCGAGTTCCAGCGAATGTAAGCGCGAATACGTGCTTCTAACTCTAAGTTACCCGGATTGGCTGGCTCATGACCCGGAGGGATCGTATTCACATACGCCGTATAGGGTGAATAAGGAATATTAGAACCTGAACGGCGAGCCAAATCAGTTAGCTTTTCAATTAAAAAATGTGCTCTTTCTGTTCCTTCACGATCAAGCACTGCCTCCAAAGACTCCAACCATTCCTGTGTTTCGACTTCGTCAATGTCTGGAATACTGGTTGCCGAATAATCATTGCTCATTCGAGACTCCTTATTAGTGGTTAAACTTTTGTCATATAATAAATCGTGTGACTAAAGTGCATATCCATAGGATAAACAAATTTAATGCTAAATGCGAACTATTAATTGCTTCAGCTATTAACAAAACAAATTCTTCTCAAATGTATTTTTTAGTCATCGATTGTAAATTTTAGAAAATACAACTTTTTTGTCAAGAATTTTTCACATAGTAATATGATTTTTCACTATATAAAATAAAATTTGTGAAACACAAAGAATACTATATCCATATCATCACATTATTCATCTATTTATTGGACTTATAACCTTTATCCTGTAAGGATAATTAATATTGCTAAAATAGCATTTGTAATAAATAGAGATTGCAAATTACGATCCGTCCCTCTTGGCTTTTACAGGTTACTTTATGTCCACCCATTCCGATCTTTCTTTTATTTTGCCGCAGGCTCTAAAAGATGACAATAAGCGCAGATTGCATTGGATCATTCCTGTTTTTGTACTCATACTTTATGTATTGGTCATTTTTGCTTTTATTGCTATTCAGAACATCCAGCATAAACACGCAATTCTCTACTCTAATACTGAAGAGGTTCGTCATCAATTACTAATATTCTTAGTTGTCGCCATGTCGTTTACTATTGTTATTAGTTTATTGACACTATGGCACTACACCCAAATCCGCTCTGAAGCCGAAGAGCAGTTATTTCTAGAGACCACCTTTAGACGCGCCATGGAAAACTCTATGTCTACCGGTATGCGTGTATTAGACATGCAAGGTCGAGTAGTCTATGTAAACCCTGCTTTCTGTCGTATGGTGGGGTGGAACGAATCAGAGCTTTTAGGCACCCTTTTCCCTTACCCTTATTGGGTCGAAGATAAGCTTGAACAGCACCAAAAGTATCTAGATATTGTTTTGAGCGGTAAGACGCCAAGCTCAGGCATGGAGATGGAAGCCAGACGACGCGATGGCTCTATTTTCACTGCACGTCTATATGTGTCACCCCTTAGGGATCCTCAAAGCAAACAAATTGGCTGGATGACATCGATGACCGATATCACTGAACCAAAGCGCATTAGAGAAGCACTGACAGCGGCTCATGAACGCTTTATGACAGTACTGGAAAGTTTAGAGGACACTATTTCAGTTGTTGCTGATACAGCCAATGGTCCTGAATTACTTTTTGCCAACCGCACTTATCGACGCCTCTGGGGTTCTGAAGCTCATGGCCATACCCTCCTTTACAATGCCTCTACCACACATCACGAAGATCATCATGAAGAAAATAATGAGTTTTATATTCCTCATATTGACAGCTGGTTTGAAGTTCATCACCGTACCCTCAACTGGACCGATGGTCGAAAAGTTCGTTTACAAGTCGCGCGTGATATTTCTCAACGCCGAGAGTATGAGAAAAAACTGCGCGTGCAGCAAGAAAAAGTTGAACTTAGCGGTCGCCTAAGTACCTTGGGCGAAATGGCCAGTTCTTTAGCTCATGAGTTAAATCAGCCACTTACTGCAATTGTCAATTACAATACGGCTATTTCAGCCCTCATTAAAAGTGACAAGCTGGACAAAGAGCGCTTATTGCAAGTACTCGATAAATCTATTTCTCAGGCTGAACGTGCCGGGCGAATTATTTCTCGTATTCGTGATTTTGTCCGTCGCAACGATCCTGAGCAACAAGCGGTTAAAATAGAAACAATTGTCGACAACACTATGGATTTGGCCATTTTAGAGAGTCGCAAATACAATAAACAAATTGAAGTCAATTTACCTGAAGACTTGCCTGAGGTTTATGTAGACCCTATCCTAATTGAACAAGTACTATTGAACTTGATTAAAAATGGCCTTGAAGCAATGGCTCAGAGCGATCATGACAAACTTTATGTACAAATATCTCAAGTTGGACAAGAAATCCAAGTCCAAGTCATTGATAGTGGGCATGGCCTCAAAGATGCAGAACGCTTATTTGAGCCTTTTTACAGTACTAAAAAAGAAGGTTTAGGCATTGGTCTAAACATCTGCCGCTCCGTAATTGAAGCACATCATGGTAGATTATGGGCTGAAAACAATCCGAGCGGCGGTACAATATTTTCTTTCAGAGTTCCCTGTTACCGTAAGGCAGAGAACTAACCTTCACAATATTGGAGCAACAGATTAATCATGATAGACCATAGTAATAGTGTGATTTTTGTAGTAGATGATGATGATGCCGTTAGAGACTCTCTACGTCTGCTACTAGAAACTCAAAACTACCAAGTACAAACTTTTGCTAGCGGTGAAGAGTTCCTAGAGCAATACAACCCCAATCTTGTCAGCTTATTGATTACTGATGTCCGCATGCCAGGTATGTCAGGCTTGCAATTACAAGAGCAATTGATTGAACGTAAAGCCACCCTGCCTATTGTTTTTATTACAGGCCATGGCGATGTCAATATGGCAGTTTCTACCATGAAAAAGGGTGCTGTTGATTTTATCGAAAAACCATTTAATCTTGATGAAATAAACCCGATTATTACCCGTTTTTTAGATCAAGCTTACGAAGAAATGCAAGAGATTATTTCTCAACAAGAAGTTGATGGCTTGCTTGCCCGCTTAACAGGTCGAGAAGAGCAGGTTCTTGAGCGTATTGTAGCTGGACGTTTAAACAAACAAATAGCTGACGACTTGAGCATTAGCATTAAAACAGTCGAAGCCCACCGCGCCAATATCATGGAAAAACTAGAGGTCAGCACTGTGGCCGACCTGATGAAAATCGTCTTAAAAAAGTAATTTATAAAACAAAGGTAGCAAATTTCAAATGAATGCGAAAATCATTGACGGCAAAGTCTTATCTGAAAAAATCAAACAAAGTTTAATTCCTGCTATTGACGCGCTTAAAGCGAAAGGTATCACACCTTCTTTAACAGTCGTTTTAGTAGGTGAAGATCCGGCATCTCAGGTCTATGTTCGAAACAAGCATAATACCTTTCACAAGATGGGTCTCGATTCAGAGGTCGTTACCTTAGCTGCGGATATTACTCAAGATGAGTTACTGGCAAAAATCAATCAGCTCAATGAGGATCCAAAGGTTAACGGTATCTTGGTTCAACTACCATTACCCAAACATTTAGATAGTCAATTAGTAATTCAACATATCAAGGCGGAAAAAGATGTTGACGGCTTCCATCGTTTAAACGCTGGGGCCTTAATGACCGGTGATCCTCAATTAATCCCATGCACCCCTTACGGCATTATGAAAATGCTTGAGGACCAAGAGGTACAATTAAGAGGTGCAGAAGCAGTTGTTATCGGTGCTAGTAATATTGTCGGCAAACCGATTGCACTACTTCTACAAAAAGCCGGTGCAACTATCACTATCTGCAATTCAAAAACCAAAGATTTAGCAGCACACACTAAAAGAGCTGATGTACTTGTTGTTGCGACCGGTCGCCCCAATATGATTAGTGGCGATATGATTAAACCGGGCGCGGTGGTTATAGACGTAGGTATTAATCGCTTAGATAACGGTAAACTAGTGGGTGACGTTAATTACGAGGAAGCCATGCGTGTTGCTTCTGCTGTCACTCCGGTACCGGGCGGTGTCGGTCCAATGACCATCACTATGTTATTAGTTAATACCATCCAAGCCACAATGCATCAACATGGTCTGGAGGACCTTTCTAAATAATGACTGAACAACTTACTAATAATCCTTTACTGAATGCTGTAGAAAAGCTCGTCGCTTACGAGCAAATCAAAGCTGAGCACATTGTTCCTGCTTTAGAGTTTTTACTCAAAGACGCTAAAATGCAGATTGAGCAAGCAATTACCTTAGAAAACCCAACTTGGGATAACTTCATAGAACGTACGGAATACGGCACAAGCCGCTTATGGCGTGCCTGGAATGTTGTTAATCATCTTAATAGCGTACAAAACACAGACGAGATCCGTGCCGCTTATAACACCTTGTTACCGCAGATTTCAGAGTTCTCTACTTGGATCGGTTTAAACAAGGACTTATTTAATCAATACAAAAAGCTGTACGATAGCAAAGAGTTTCAGCACCTTAATAAAACCCGCCAACGCATCATCACAGAAGCTATAAAGGATTTTAAACTTGGTGGTGTTGAACTAGAAGGAGCAGCAAAAGAGCGTTATGCCGAGATTAGCGAGCAAATGGCCATGACTAGCCAACAATTTGCTTTAAACACTCTGGATGCTACTGATAATTGGTCGTACACAACCACTGATGCGACTGAGGTTGAAGGCATTCCTGAACAGGCTTTAGCGGCAGCAAATGCACTGGCTGATGGCAAGGGTTGGACCTTTAATTTAAAGATGCCTTCTTATCTACCAGTGATGCAATACGCAAAGAGCCCTGCATTGCGTGAACGTATGTACAAAGCCTATGCCACCATTGCTTCTGAGCAAGGCGATAAAAAGTACGATAACTCGCAAAACATCGAAACCATCCTTAAGCTAAGAAACGAGCTTGCCCAGCTTCTGGGCTTCAAAGATTTTGCTACGATGCAATTAGAAAAGCGTATGGCAGACAGCCCTGCGGAAGTCATTGATTTTATCCGTGATCTCGCAGCACGTGCCAAACCTTTTGCAGAAAAAGACATCGCAGAACTCAAAGCCTTTGCCAATGCAGAACTAGGCATGGACAATCTACAGCCTTGGGACCTTGCCTATGTGTCGGAAATTCTCAGAGAAAAGAAATACGCATACTCTGACGAAGAAGTTAAGCAGTACCTGCCCGAAGATCAAGTTATGACGGGCTGCTTCAAAATAGTTGAGCAGCTATTTAGCGTAAAATTTGAAGCTGTTGAGGCCGAAACATGGCACCAAGATGCCAAGGTTTATGCGCTGAAAGAAGGCGACAAGTTAATCGGTCACTTGTATACCGACCTACATGCCCGCAGTGGCAAACAGAGTGGTGCCTGGGTGGCTAACGAGCGCACTCGTCACCTTCACGGTGATGAACTGATTACGCCTGTTGTTTATCTGACATGTAACTTTACTCCGCCTCAAAATGGCAAAGCAAGCCTTTTACGTCTAGATGATGTTATCACTCTCTTCCATGAAATGGGTCATGCATTGCATGCCCTGCTTTCTAAGGTTGATGATCCTTCAGCTTCTCCATTTTCAAGTGTTGAATGGGATGCGATTGAACTGCCTTCTCAATTCATGGAAAACTTCTGCTATGAGTGGCCAGTAATGCAAAAACTGAGTCGCCATCATGAAACAGGTGAAGTTTTACCTCACGATCTTTTTGATAAGATTGTCGCCGCCAAAAACTTCCAAACCGGTATGCAAACTGTGCGACAGCTAGAGTTTTCTCTTTTTGATATGTTACTTCATCAACAGGTAAAAGAACTCAGTATTGCAGATGTCTTGAAGCAATTAGATGATGTGCGCCAAGAAGTTGCAGTGGTTATTCCACCAAGCTGGCATCGTTTCCCACATAATTTCTCACACATTTTTGCCGGTGGTTATTCTGCTGGTTACTACAGCTACAAATGGGCTGAGGTACTTTCTGCAGATGCTTATAGCTATTTCGAAGAAAATGCGACTGAGGAATTTGGTACCTTAAACCCTGTTTCGGGTGAACATTTCAAAAACGAGGTTTTAGCGGTTGGCGGTTCGATTCCTGCAGCAGAGTTTTTTGAAAACTTCCGTGGTCGTGCAGCTGATGCTACTGCTTTATTGCGCCACTATGGCATGACCGAAGATGAACTGGAAGCCTAGAGACCATTAACGATGACGAAGTTTTTTAACAAAACTCGTGTTACCTTTTCACTAGCCCTGGCATGTCTAGGGCTAGTGGCAGGCGCACACAGCACTATAGCCTATAGTGCTGAGACCTCTTTTTATTCAACTCGTAATCATTTACCTAATTTAAAGTTTGATTTAGAGTTTTCTGATAATCAACGTCTCACCGAAAAAGAGTTACAAGGCAAAGTTGTTTTAGTTTATTTCGGTTATACCTTTTGTCCTGATGTCTGCCCTACCACAATGGCCGAATTGGCTCTTATGAAGAGCACGCTAAGTCCTGAAGAGCAAGAGCAAATTCAAGTGCTGATGATTAGTGTGGATCCTCACCGTGACACACCGCAGCGTCTCGAGCAATACCTAAACGCTTTCGGCATGGGCGCTGTTGGTGTCACCGGGACCGAAAAAGAGATCGCTGATATCGCCAAACGCTACCGGGTAGCCTACCAAATCGAAAGGCCTAAAAACCCTGACTATCCTGAAATGTATGATGTAATGCATGCTGAAGGTATTTATGTTTTCGATCAAAAGGGTAAAGCTAATTTTTTAGCTTCTAATAGCCATGATATTGAAAGTATGCGGGAGCGTGTACTTGAATTACTTGACTAATTAATTTAGGACAAGGCCAGCTGATTTAAAACTAATAAGATCAACAATAAGTGTTAAGCTTTAGATCAGCATGATTTATAAGATTCAACCCTGGTAATTTTATTTTTAATTAAACACTACCTCAATCAATTTCTAAAGGAGATAGCGACCATGATCACTCTTTTCCACCTACCCTCTACAGGTTCATTTCGTAGTATCTGGCTAGCTTGTGAACTTGGTCTTACCTTTAAAATAAATCGCCGTGAGGACTCCAAAGACTCCGAAGCGACTAATACACATCCTCTTAGCAAAGCCCCTATGCTCTTGGATGGCAATATCAGCATTGCTACGCATGGAGCTGCTCGTGAGTATTTATTAAGTAGTTATGACCGTTCCGGCATGCGTCCCCCCATCGCTCATCCTGATTATATTCAGTATTTACAATGGGTTCACTACCTTGAAGGCACCCTACTGCCACTAGTTGATCAGCAACGCATTATTAATAAATTAGGACAGTCACGCGTACCATTTTTTGCCCGTTCAATCATGAAAAAAACAGTCTTGAATTATGCTGCAAATAATATTGAACCGGAGATTAATCGCCAACTTAACTATATCAACGAAAGTTTAGGTGAGAGCGGTTGGACCTGTGGCAGTCAGTTCTGTGCAGCCGATATTGACCTAGCTTACATTCTGTTAGGCTTAGAGTCCGAGGGTAAATTACAGCCCAATCACAAGAACATTGAGATGTTCTTGAGCACAGTAAAAGAGCGTGCCACTTATCAACTAGCTCAAGAAAAGGCATCTATTACTGCTGCCACTCTCAGCTATGATCAGCAGGCAGCAAGCACTGAAGAGCTTCAAGATGATGCCCCAGTTGAGACTGAAGAAGAAGCCAACTCAACTGAACAAAACTCAACGCCATCAACTGAGGAGCTTAACGCTACAACAGAAGAGCAAGTAGAAAGCAACACTGACAAAGCTCGCGACTAATTGCACAGCTAATTGTAAATACGTAGCGCAAAAGATTAAGCCCCTTTTTAAAAGGGGCTTAATCTTTTCTAGTGACCAAGGTAAGCTTTGCCTACCTCATCATTGAGTAATAGATTGGCACCACTGTCATGAAGCACAATACGACCAGTTTCAAGCACATAACCACGATCGGCAATTTTTAATGCCTTATTTGCATTTTGTTCTACCAAGAAAACAGTAATCCCCTCCTCGCGGATAGTTTGAATGATTTCAAATATTTGCTCAATGATAAGAGGCGCAAGTCCCAATGTAGGTTCATCCAGCAGAAGCATTTTGGGCTTACTCATAAGGGCCCGACCAATCGCCAACATCTGTTGCTCACCACCTGACATCAAACCTGAACGTTGAGCTGCACGCTCTTTTAAGCGTGGAAAGAGTTCGAACACATGCTCTACCCCTGCTTCAGTCTCCTCACGATTTAAAAAGAAGGCACCCATTTTAAGATTTTCTAAGACATTCAAGTCCGGGAAAACACGACGGCCCTCAGGAGAAATTGCGATGCCTTTGCGCATAATCGCATGCGTATGGAGTGTTGAAATATCTTCACCCATAAAGCTAATCGTACCGGTGCGCAAACGAGGATTGCCACAAATAGTCATTAGCGTTGTCGTCTTACCCGCACCATTACTACCAATCAAGGTAACAATTTCACCCTGATTGACTTCAAGACTTACATCATGCAAGGCTTGAATAGCGCCATAGCCCGAGTTAATATTATCAAGTTTTAACATGGCCATAATTACTCTCCGAGATACGCCTTAATTACTTTAGGATCAGTACGGACTTCCTCCGGTGTGCCGGTAATTAAGGGTTTGCCGTATTCCATCGCTAAAATGCGATCAGAAATATTCATAATTAATCCCATATCATGCTCAATTAATAAAACTGCGAGATCATACTCACTTCGCAATTGATCAATTAATTCAGCCAACTGAATTTTTTCTTGAGGGTTAAGGCCTGCTGCCGGCTCATCCAACAACAAAAGATTAGGATCAGTGATCATGCAGCGGGCAATTTCCAAGCGACGCTGGTGGCCATAAGCCAAGTTCCCGGCTTCACGATTAGCAAACTGCTTGATACCCATAAACTCCAACCAAAACACGGCTTTTTCTAGTGCCTTTTTTTCAGCACGTCGATGACTTGGCAAGTTTAATAAACCAGGTAAAAAACCAGCAGTTTTATTGTGCTGAGCCACTAGTAGATTTTCCAACACGGTCAAATTCTTAAACAAACGAACGTTTTGGAAAGTGCGCACTAGCCCCTGTTTAGCCACTAAGTGACTAGTCCAACCGTTAATGCTTTGATTATTTAAAACGATGCTGCCGGAAGTTGGTTTATAAAAGCCACTGATGCAGTTAAAAACGGTGGTTTTACCTGCACCATTAGGACCAATAATGGCAAAAATCTCATTTTTATGAACACTTAATGAAACATGATCAACAGCTAATAGGCCACCAAAGCGCATGCAAATGTCACGAGCCTCTAAAACAATATCACTCATCACTTAATCTCCACCTGTGGCCGTTGTGCCGGTAGTAAACCCTGTGGTCGCCAAACCATCATTAAGACCATGATTAAACCGAAGATAAGCATACGATACTCAGCAAACTGCCGCGCTACTTCCGGCAATGCCGTCAATAAGATAGCAGCAAGAATAACGCCTAGTTGTGAACCCATACCACCTAAGACCACTACCGCAAGAATCAAGGCAGATTCAATAAAAGTAAAAGATTCCGGATTGACCAAACCCTGGCGAGCTGCAAAAAAAGCACCGCCGAAACCAGCAAACATGGCACCTAAAGTAAAAGCGGAAAGCTTAATACTGGTTGGATTTAAACCGAGAGAGCGGCAGGCAATTTCATCTTCGCGCAATGCTTCCCAAGTTCGACCTATGGGCATACGAATTAATCGATTAGAGACGAGCAGCGTAATTACAGCCAAGGCTAAAGCCAGTAGATACAAGTAAATTACTACGTGGTTTGAGTTGTATGCCCAACCCATCATTTGGTGGAAAGTTTGCTCACCTTCAGCCGCCCTGCGAGTCATAGCATGACCAAGAAGCGTTGGTTTTGGAATATTGGCAATACCATCCGGTCCGCCAGTCCACTGGCTTAAGTTAATTAATAACAAACGGATAATCTCACCAAAACCCAGAGTGACGATTGCCAAGTAATCACCTCGCAGCCTCAATACCGGAAAACCCAGGATATAGCCAAATAAAGCTGCCATAGCGCCAGCCATCGGCAAGGAGGCCCAGAAACCCCAGCCAGCCCAATGAAACAATAAGGCATAGGTATAAGCGCCAACAGCATAGAAGCCTACAAAACCCAAGTCTAATAGACCGGCGTAGCCAACCACAATATTTAGGCCCAAACCGAGCATCACATAAATTAATACTAGAGTAGCAATATCAACATACGCACGTGAGCCGAAAAAAGGCCAAACAGCAGCGATGATAACTACCAATAAAAGTAATAAATTAATACTGCGTGGCTTTAATACCGGTAAAGCCCAACGTGATTTTTTACCAGCACTACCAATATTTTTAAAAACATAAGGCTTCAGCAGCTGTACGATAAAAACTGCCACCACACCCATAATAACGAATTCCCAATTAGGAACAAGCTGATTTTGAGCGCCCTGACGAACTAGCTGCAAGCCAAAAACAGGGATCACCATAATGGCAGTCAGTACTGCGGCAAAAATTGCATTTTTTAAATTTTCAGCCATTAGACTTTCTCCACTTCAGGTTTACCTAACAGACCCGTTGGGCGGAAGAGTAAAATCAATATCAATAAGCTAAAGGCTACAATATCTTTGTACTCGGAAGACCAGTACGCAGCGGCTAATGTTTCTACTACGCCAAGCAATAACCCACCTAAAATAGCCCCGGGGATACTGCCAATGCCACCCAGAACCGCTGCGGTAAAGGCCTTAATACCGGCGATAAAGCCGATATATGGATTAAGCTTACCGATGGAGAGTGCAATTAAAACACCCCCTACTGCTGCCAGCATTGCACCTAAGACAAAAGTAAATGACACAACTCGGTTGGTATCAATTCCTAACAGGTTAGCCATATGCATATCTTGAGAACATGCTCTTGAAGCTCGCCCCATGCGTGAATTCTTAATATAAAAAGTCAATGCTATCATCAATACGAAGACAACCGAGATGATCAACAGACGCGAATAAGAGAACATGACCGGATAACCAATCCCCAAATCCCACCTGAAAGAGCCGGCAAGGATATTTGGCACAGCCATATCACGTGCACCCTGACCTAAAGCCACCCAGTTTTGTAAGAAAATCGACATACCAATGGCAGCAATTAAAGAAACCAGGCGTGGGCTGTTACGAGCCGGTCTATAGGCTAAACGCTCAATGGTATAGCCATAAACTCCAGTGACCAAGGCAGCCACTAAAATCATGAAAAGAATCAATAAAGGCAAAGGTAAAATGCCATTGACTCCGATAGCAGTTAAGGTGACTAAGCCCACATAGGCACCAATCATATAGATTTCACCATGGGCAAAGTTAATCATGCCAATAATGCCATAGACCATGGTGTAGCCGATGGCAATCAAAGCGTAGATGGCTCCTAGTGAGAGCCCATTAAATAATTGCTGGATAAGCTGAGGCAGAAAATCCATAAGTTCGTGCCCTTTTAAAATAAAACAAGTGCCAATATTAATCTTAACCAAGTGTTTACGCCATTGGCACAAACACTTATTTTTTGATACATTTACTAAATTAGCATGATTATAAGAAAAAAACCTCACTTCATTTTTCGAAGAGAGGTCTCTTTGTGATTTATATCATATTCTTGAATACTTATAGAGCAGGCTTTTGGCTAGTATTATCGAGCTTTTTTTTAGATTTAGCACTACCGAGATTCCACATTAATGCTCTAAATGGTGCCAATAGCAAAATCGACAAACTCATCTTAATCATCATATCACCCAGCGCCAAAGTAACCCATGGAACGGGGGTTCCAATAAAGCTAGCCGCAAAAAACACATACGTATCAATAATAGTCGCTAACACACCAGCTATCAAAGGCGCCAGCCACCAAGAACGTTGACGTAAACGATCAAACACAAAGACATCCATCACATGCGCTACTAAAAAGGCCGAAGCGGAAGCGATGGCAATTCTTGGTGTGGACAAAAAGAAAGAAACAATTAAAGCTGCAGCAAAACCCCAATAAACAATACTACGAGCAGCCTGAGGACCAAAGCGACGATTAATTAAATCAGTCACCAAAAAGGTAACCGGATAAGTTATTGCACCAAAAGTCAGCCATTGATTAATATGAAACTGAGGCTGCACCAAATAATTTGAGGCTGCAACCAAGGAACACATTATCAGTAAAGCAATAATGCGGTGATGCTTGGCTAATGGTTCAAATTCCATTGCCTTGAAATGAGTTTGTTGATTTTGACTCAGCATATTGAGTGATAAATAAAATAAAAATTATTTTTTAGGAGCTAACTCAGCTGCTAATTCTTGTGCTCTGTCGTGAGCTGCCAACATGGCAGCGGCAACTATTTCTTTTAAACCCCTAGCCTGAAAAACAGCTAAAGCTTGTTCAGTGGTGCCCTTTTTAGAGGTTACGCTTTGCCTTAGAGAAGCAAGATCATCTGTTGATTGCTCCATCATCAGGGTCGCACCCTTTAGCGTTTGCACGGCGTGCTTGCGTGCCATTATAGGATCATAACCTAAAGCCTCGGCACCTTCTACCAAGGCCTCAGCAAATAAATAAACATAAGCTACACCACTACCACTTAGTCCAGTCACTGCATCCAGCATAGACTCTTGTTCAAAGAAGTCTAAACGACCACACGCCTTAAAAATACTGCTGAACTGCTCACGATCTTGCTCAGTAACAGATACCGAACAAAACGCCCCAATCACACCCTCACCAATTAAAGACGGTGTGTTAGGCATGGTTCTAATTATCTTTAGATTATCACCACTACTGCCGCTTAAAAAATAGGACAAACTATCAACGGTCAGGCCGGCAGCAACACTAATAACTAATTTATCAGCAGTAAAATAGCCTTGATATGCTTGCAACACGGCCTGCATCATTTGAGGTTTGACAGCGAGAACCCAGACATCCGCTTCAGCAAAAGCAGCACTAGGACCAATTTGTACGTTGCTGACGCCTTTAGACTGCCATTTCTGCAGAGAAGACTCTGAATTTACCGAGATTAAGAGCTTATCAACAGAGCAACTGCCTTGCTCTAACATCCCGTCAATAATAGCGGTAGCCATATTGCCACCGCCAATAAATGCTATTTTCATGTAATTAAATCAGGTTAAATTTAGGCTACTACCACTTTAGGTGAAGCAGTAGATTTTGTCACTTCACCAATGACTTTAGCACGACTAAAACCATCGGCAGCAAATAAAGCCAAAACATCTTCCACTGCATCTGGACTGACGGCTAATAACAAACCACCGGAAGTTTGAGGATCAGTGAGCAAGGCACGGTCAACTTCTGTGAGTGAATCAGCTAACTCAATATACTCAGAGATCGCATTCCAGTTACGACCTGACGCACCGGTAATAAAGCCCTGTTCAGCTAATTCACGAGCCCCTTCTAAAAAGGGTACTTCATCCAAGTTGATTTTTAACTCAACACCTGAGGCACGGGCAATTTCAGATGAGTGACCTAGTAGACCAAAACCCGTCACATCAGTCATGGCATGAACACTATCTAATGGACCAAGTTTTGCACCCGGTCTATTAAGTTGGGTAGTAGACTCGATCATCAACTGATACGAGGCTTCAGATAGCTCATTTTTCTTAAGCGCGGCAGAGAAAACTCCAATACCCAGGCCCTTAGACAAAATCAAGATATCGCCTGCTTGTGCTGAAGAGTTACGCTTGATACGATCCGGGTGAACTGTGCCCATAGCAGCCAATCCATAAATAGGCTCTACCGAATCAATCGAGTGGCCGCCTGAAACCGGGATACCCGCTTGATGACACACATCGGCTCCACCTCTAAGAATCTCGGCAATTTGCTCATGTGGCAGGACATTAATCGGCATCGCTACTAAGGCCAAAGCCATCACCGGCGTCCCGCCCATAGCATAAATATCTGATAAGGCATTGGTCGCTGCAATACGTCCAAAGTCATAAGGATCATCTACAATCGGCATAAAAAAATCAGTTGTTGCAATCAAGGCTTGTTCATCGTTAAGACGAAAAACTGCCGCATCATCTGCGGTTTCATTGCCCACCAAAAGATCAGGAAAAGCTTGAGCTTGTGGCATATTAGACATCAAATTTGATAATACGTCAGGGGCAATTTTGCAGCCACAACCGCCACCATGTGACAAAGACGTTAAACGAGGAGATTCAATAGATTGCGTAGAACTATTTTCGGCCATGAGACTCACCATCCGGAAATATTAATTGGCGGAAGGTAGCAGGAGTCGAACCTACCTGGGAATGTCTGACATCCCCAACTGGATTTGAAGCCCAGCCGCAACACCGGTTACGCATACCTTCCGAAGGAATTTAACAGTCCATTATAACCAATCTAGGGAACGGTTGCGTACTATTCGACGCTCCTTGACACGACGAGTTAAACCAACTCGATCAAAATATTCTAGTATTTGTATTGCTCTTTTACGACCCAAACCCGAGGCATCTCTAAAATCTGCTGTAGCTATGTCATTCTGAGGTTGTAAATTAAGCACAACATGGGCCATTTCTTGTAAGGCCTTACGGTGATAAAAAAGGTCTTTAACTACCTGAAAAAGCTCTCCTTGACGATTCAACCTACGCAACACTTGACGAACGTCATTCTCTTCTGCGCCTAATTGCTTAGTAATATCGCGCACCCAAGGCGGGTTGGTTCCGCCCTCTTCAATCAAAGGCAAAATCTGTTCTGCTAAAGCCGCCTCTTGTTCAGATAAAACAGGAATATGTTCCGGTAAGTGCAATAAACTACGTGTACGTCCAAGCTTAGCTTGATCAACCATATGACGTACTAACAATTGCCATAGAGCATCTGGAATTTTAGGTAGAACCATGCGGCGTAAACGCAGGATCTCGACCCCAACCTCATCAGGAGATTGCTCATGAAATTCTGCTAATTTGTTGAGTAGTTGCTCAGCCAAGCATTCCCAATGTGATTCCAATATCCAAGTAGCTTGAGCGTGTAGTCCGCTCGGCACCAACTCAAATACTCCCATCGGTCTTTCTAGTTTCTCTAAGGGCTTGCCGGTTAAGCGTAGCAGTGTTTTTTCGCTCAAGCCATAAGGAGCCTTATCTAACAGCACCTCTATGCCGGCACCATTTAAAAATGCCAGTACAGTATCTAACCAGTCAAGACGTTCAGCAGAACGACGTTTGCGATCGGGTGCATTTGGATGCAAGACACGACCGCCACCAATGGTCTGTGTCGCTTGCGGATTACGAATGATAAAACGATCACCGGTCATGCAACAAATTGGCTCTTCAGAAACCAGTTGAACCTTGGCAGCTTGGCCTGGCTCTAATCTATCCGTACTCAAAGGTACTGCATGCACATGATAATGCTTCGATGCAATATGCAAGTGCAACGGTGTCCACGCCTGAATATGCTGCTCAGAAGAGTTCATCAATTGCAACTCAACATCGACATTATATGAAGGAGTGAAAGTACGCGCATCAGCAATCCAGTCACCACGGGCAATATCATCCGTACTCATACCGCCCAAATTCAAGGCACAGCGCTGGCCAGTTTGACCTAAGCGGGAGGGTAGATCCTGGGCATGAATAGAGCGAACTCTAAGCACTCGCTCCGAAGGAAAGTGCCTTAGATCAATCGCCTCTGACTCATCTGCTTGAGCATCAAGATCCAGCTCACCGCTATGAACCGTACCTGTTACTACCGTACCCTGCCCCTTTAGAGTAAAAACGCGGTCAACTGATAACCTAAACAACCCCTCAGCACTGAGTATAGAGCGTTGCAATGCTTCTTTGAATAAATGCTCGCGTAAAGCAGCAACACCCGGACAATCAGGATCCAGGGCATCGGTCACAAATACAGGCGCCTTTTCTAAAAAGCTGCCTATTAATAGCCCATGAATTTCTTGCTGCACTTGTTCTAAGCGCTCTTCACCCACTGCCTTGGCTTTAGTAACAACTACAGCGCCGGCAGCAATACCCAAAATAGATAAAATCGCTAAATGCTCACGTGTCTGGGGCATCACACCATCATCAGCCGCAACGACCAATAAAGCATAATCAATGCCTGTAGCACCCGAAACCATGGTCCTGACCAGGCGTTCATGTCCCGGCACATCAATAAAGCCCAACACCTCGCCATTAGGTAAAGGTGTATAGGCATAACCCAATTGAATCGTAATTCCGCGTTTTTTTTCTTCTGACAGACGATCAGTATCGACACCAGTCAAAGCGCGAATTAAAGTTGTTTTACCATGGTCAATATGACCTGCAGTACCGACAATCATAAATTAATGCCTATTAAAATCTATTTCAACTGATCGATAAACTGAATTTTATGGGGCGTTTCTAAACAGCGCAGATCCAGCAATAAAGTATCATCAGCAATGCGACCAATGACTGGCTTTGGCAATTGACGCAGGCGCTCTTCCAAAGCCATTAAATGACTTCCAGGACGCCCATCTGCTACATGGCGAATGGCTAAACCATAACTTGGCAGATGCTCTACAGGCATAGCCCCACTACCAATCTGTCCCATCGTCTCTTCTGTGCTGACCTTGAATCGACTACCCACCCATTGTTGAACGACAGGTAATAGCTCATCGGCCATACGCTGTATATCTGACTGCGAACGGGTAAATAAACGCATCGTAGTAAGTCGTTCAGCCAACAGCTCCGGACTGCGATAAAGCTGCAAAACAGGCTCCAAAGCAGCGAGGGTGATTTTACCCACACGAAGCGCACGTTTAAGTGGGTTTTTCTTGATTTTGGCAATCAGATCAGCTCTTCCGACAATTAAGCCTGCTTGTGGACCACCCAGTAACTTATCACCACTAAAAGTGACTAAATCGGCTCCGGCCTCAATGGTTTCTCGTACCGTCACTTCTGCCGGCAATCCCCACTTACTCAGATCCACTAAGGTACCACTACCTAAATCTACTGTTGCCGGTAGACCATACTTTTTAGCAATTTTTGATACCTCGCTGATATCTACTTCTTTAGTAAATCCCGAAATTTCATAATTACTGGTATGAACCTTCATCAGCATTGCTGTATTATCAGTAATCGCTTCTTCATAATCACGGGGATGTGTACGGTTAGTGGTGCCAACTTCAATTAAATTGGCATTAGCTCGCTTCATAATGTCTGGAATTCTGAAAGCACCACCAATCTCGACTAACTCACCTCGTGAGACTACCACTTCCTTATCAAGAGCTAAGGCATTTAGCATCAGCAAGACAGCAGCGGCATTGTTATTAACAACCGTAGCAGCCTCGGCCCCTGTTAATTCACACAAGAGCTCTTCAATCAGATCATCCCTATCGCCACGACCACCTGAGTCGAGATCATATTCCAAATTCATTGGATTAAGCATCGCTTCTACCACTGCTTCAACCGCTACTTCCGGCAGCAAAGCGCGACCTAAGTTCGTGTGCAATACTATGCCAGTCAGGTTAAAGACCGAGCGTAGTTTAGATTGGTTGTTTTTTTGAAGGTTTTTCTGAGCTAAGGCTGCAAATTGATTAACCGCATCATCCGCCTTAAGCTCAACAGGCAAAGACTCATTCAAGCGTATTTTCTGACGTAAACCATCCAACATATCACGCACTTGTTTACTGACCAAAGTCTGTCCATACTCAGTCAAAAGTGCCTTAAAAGACTCACTACTCAGAAGTTTATCAACCGATGGCAGATCACTATATGAATACTTACTATTAGCTTGCGTCATAAACTCCTCTAACTACTACTCTTCTTCTGGCTCTTCAGCTGCTTGCCACAAGAAAGGGTTGCCGCTAGCGCGCTCTACACCTTCCTCTGACATTAGCACATCAAGAGCTAAACTAGCTAAATCATCAGCAACAGGATCAACAAAAACATCTTTATCCTGATAGAAAATCTTTCTATACGTATTACAAGTAGGGCATGATTCTGCCTTGATTGCTTCTGACTCACCCTCTAAATGATAATAACTGATGTCTTTCGTACTTTGACATGTAGTACAAACCACGCGAACCATATGCCATAAGGTTGAACATAGACTACAACTTAAATAACGAATCCCTTGCTTCGAGCCGATTTGCACTACACTACTGACGGGTAAAGAACCACAGCACGGACATACAGCAGACTCCTTTTGAACAACCGGCAAATTATCTTCGCCCAGGTCAATAGCCATCTGAGTCCAGTAAACCTGTAATGCCGCCATAATTATCGGTGCCATCGCGGGATCCGCATCCTGATCGGCCAAGATACGATCAGCAATCGCTTCAATAGCTGCTGGATTGTCTGTAATTTGTTGGACTAAACTTTCAGCAACCTCGACAGCAACTGAAGGAACACTATCTGCTTTAAGCACAAATTGCAAAATATCGTTAAGGATACTCAACCAAACTGCATCTCTTTCAATTGTGTCGGGCTGCAATGCAGGCATACCATACTTTTGAGAAGAGTCGATTCTATCTTCACCTAAACTGGGTACAGTATATTTACCAAAGACCTTTTCTTGCGCTTCAGAAATGAGTGCAATAAGCTTTAAATAATCTTCTAATGGATTTTCTGCTGCTAACTGCCTTAAACGCGCAGCACGAGAAGCATAAATAGATTTACCCTCAGGCAATATAATACGAGGAAAAGAACCAATGCTATCTTCTAATATTTCCTCTTTCGATCTAATGTTTTTCAATGTCATGCTCCAATAAAAAACTGCTCTACATTTTACTGTAGAGCAGTTTATCAGGACTACCTACTTAATCTATTGAATAAGAAATAATTAAATTAAATCTTTTCAACATTGACCAAGAAGGACTTAAACTCAGGTGTCTGAGTATTACCATCTCCAACTGCCGGAGTTAAGCTATTAGCAATAAAGCCTTTTTTGGCCACGCCAACAAAACCCCAGTGAATTGGAATACCTACCTGGTACAACTCCTTACCGTCTACATTAAGAGTCATTAAACGCTTAGTCACTACCGCGACTGCTTTGATATAGTCACGTTTAGATGAGACCTTAACTCGATCACCTGCCTTGATACCAAGCTTGTTAGCCAAGCCCTCGCCAATCTCGACAAACTGCTCAGGTTGAGCAATCGCGTTTAGCTTGACGTTTTTGGTCCAATAGTGGAAGTGCTCGGTAATACGATAAGTCGTCCCAACGTATGGGAACTCATCCACCTTACCCATATCATCCAAATCACGCTTAAACACTCGAGCACCCGGGTTATTCAAGGCACGAGGTTGATTTGGATTCAGTGGGTTAGACCTTAACGGCGTCTCAAATGGCTCGTAATGCTCAGGAAACGGCCCTTCAGCCATGCCCTTACGAGCAAAGAGTCGCGCTGCACCCTCGGCGTTCATAATGAACGGCCCCATACCATTAGCCGGATTTTCATCCGCTTTATAGTCAGGCACGTCAGCACCAACCCAGGCACGACCATTCCAGTAGACTAAGGCGCGATCAGGATCCCATGGTTTACCACTCGGATCTGCTGATGCACGGTTGTATAGAATACGTCGATTAGCAGGCCATGCCCAAGCCCAGTTGAGGCTTTGGCCAATACCGGTCGGATCACTATTATCGCGACGTGCCATCATATTACCTGCTTCAGTAAATGAACCTGAATAAATCCAACAACCACAAGCGGTTGAACCGTCATCACGAAGCTCGGCAAAACCGGAAAGCTGCTGCCCTGCACGACGTGTATCTGAAAGGTCTACAAGTGCACTACCGTTCATTTCCTTGGCTAACTCATCAGCTGAAGGGTGTAAACGCTGACTATATGGCCAGTCAACATTAACAATAGGATCCGGGAATGCGCCACCCTCTTCCAGATAAAGCTCTTTGATACGAGTATGAAGCATTGCCATAATCTCGATATCGCTCTTTGCCTCACCTGGAGGGTTTTTACCCTTCCAGTGCCACTGTAGAACACGGCCAGAGTTAACTAAAGCCCCAGCTTCTTCAGCGAAACAAGTTGTTGGGAAACGAATAACTTCCGTTTGAATCGATGCAGTATCAACATCATTTTCCTCACCGGCATTACGCCAGAACTCTGATGTTTCAGTTCGCAGAGGATCCATGATCACCATGAACTTCAACTTGGAGAAAGCTTCTGATTGCTTTTTCTTGTGTGGAGCTGCGGCTAAGGGGTTAAAGCCCTGACAAATATAACCGTTAATCTGACCCTGAGTCATCATCTCATAAACTCGAAGCATATCATATGGTTTATCGAGCTTAGGAAACCAGTCATAACAGAAATTATTTTCAGGCTGAGCCGCTTTACCAAACCAGGATTTACTCAAGCTAACCCAGAACTTCTTGTAGTTACCCCAATAGTTTAGTTGATTCTCACGCATAGGCTTCGGTGTACGAGCAGCCATATAACTCTCATAAGACTCACCATCCTTGGCTAAGGTCAGATAACCAGGCAATAGGTCAGTCATTAAGCCCAGGTCAGTTAGACCCTGAATATTGGAGTGACCGCGTAAAGCGTTAACCCCGCCACCAGGCATACCGATATTACCCAATAGCAACTGCATCATTGCCGCAGTACGGATGATCTGGGAGCCGATTGAGTGCTGAGTCCAACCTAAAGCGTAAAGAATAGTCAAGGTACGATTAGGTACATGAGTAGATGCTAAAACCTCGGCAATCTCAAGGAATTTCTCCTTGGGCGTACCACAGACACGCTCAACCATCTCAGGCGTATAGCGCTCATAGTGTTTTCTCATGAGTTGATAAACAGAGCGAGGATGCCTTAAGCTCGGGTCTGATTTAACATGGCCAGTCGCCGCATCAATTTCATAGTCCCAAGTACTACGATCATAAGTACGCGTCTCTTCGTTATAGCCTGAGTAAATTCCCTCTTCAAAGTCAAAGTCGGAACGAACAATATAGCTAAAGTCAGTAAAATGTCGCACATATTCGTGTTGAATTTTGTTGTTATCAAGTAAGTACTTAATAACCGCGCCCAAGAACACGATATCCGTACCTGTACGGATAGGCGCATAGATATCAGCTACTGACGCAGTACGGTTAAAACGCGGATCCACACAAATAAGCGTCGCATTGTTGCGAGTCTTTGCTTCGATAGCCCATCTAAAGCCCACGGGGTGTGCTTCAGCGGCGTTACCGCCCATAACTAATACAACGTTAGCATTTTTAATATCAACCCAATGGTTCGTCATCGCACCACGGCCAAACGTCGGGGCAAGACCTGCCACCGTCGGACCATGTCAAACACGAGCCTGGTTATCAAATGCCAACATCCCCATCGGACGAATTACCTTGTGAGTGATATAACCCACTTCATTCGGCGATGCGGATGCAGCTAACATACCTGTAGTTAACCAACGATTGACTGTCTCACCCTTTTCGTTTTTCTCGATAAAGTTGGCATCACGGTCATCTTTCATCAGACGGGCGGTCTTGTCAATAGCTTCTTCCCACGACATGCGGACCCATTTGTCAGACCCAGGAGCACGATACTCTGGATACTTTAAACGGTTCTCACTGTGGATGAAATCAATTAAGCCTGCGCCCTTAGGACAGAGTGCACCACGGTTTACCGGGTTATCAGGGTCACCCTCAATGTGTACAATAGTATCGATAGCGTTTTTAGCACCATCGCCAATACCGTACATTAATAATCCACAGGCTACTGAACAGTATGGACAGGTATTACGCGTTTCGGTCATGCGCAATAATTTGTACTGTCTAACCTCAGCTACGGCCGACGTAGGCGCCGCACCAAGTAGCGTTAAGCTAGATCCTGCCGCTGCTGTACCAGTTGCCTTGAAGAATTGTCGTCTAGTAATCTTTACCATACGAGCCTCCAGACAGTTAATGTAAA
>JAAZFX010000019.1 GCA_012511555.1 Alcaligenaceae bacterium
GCTTAACACCTAGTTCTTCTTGCAGGAACTTGATTAATTTTACAGCATTGTCAGACTCGGCTTCAAATTCAATGCCAGCGTAGATGTCTTCAGAGTTTTCGCGGAAAATAACCATGTTGGTTTTTTCAGGCTCTTTAACTGGAGAAGGTACACCCTCGAAGTATTGAATAGGACGTAAACAAACGTATAGGTCTAATTGCTGACGTAGAGCTACGTTGAGTGAGCGAATACCACCACCAACCGGTGTGGTTAGAGGACCTTTGATAGAAACAACGTAGTCTTTAACTGCGTCAAGTGTTTCTTCAGGCAACCAAACGTCAGGGCCGTAAACTTGAGTAGATTTTTCACCGGCATAAACTTCCATCCAGTGAATTTTACGTTCGCCACCGTATGATTTTTCAACCGCTGCGTCAACTACTTTGATCATTACTGGGCTAACATCAACGCCAATACCGTCACCTTCGATAAAAGGGATAATCGGGTTGTTAGGTACGTTTAATGTATGATCAGCATTGACAGTTATTTTTTCGCCGTTTGCAGGCACTTTGATGTGTTGGTAAGACATGCTTTTCTCCATAACTGGTTTGCAATGAATAGACTAGCGAAATAGCGTTAATATAAAAGCTAAGGCGACCTCAACTTAAGTGATTAAGCTTAAGTAACTGGTGAACAATTTGGCTCAACCTAAGGTTGGACTGACTGTTATATACTACTAATCTTCTAGTCTTATATAAGACTTGGTAAGTGTACCCTATTATTATTAAACTTACTGTTAATTTTGGCAATCTGTAATAAATTATTATATGGCAATTTTTAATCCTACACGTGAGCAAGTTAGGGACTTTTTTATCCAGACTTGGCAAAAATATCAACAAAAACAAACCCTTAGTGGTATGGAGAAAATGGCGGTCGGCTGGATTTTACAGCACCCTGAATATCATGAACTCTTGGAAAACCCAGAGGCAAGAAGTAAGGACTTTGAGGTTGCTGAGGGGCAGACTAATCCTTTCCTGCATCTTTCTATGCACATTGCGATTGAAGAACAAGTTTCTATTGATAGCCCTCCCGGTATTCGCAAAGTCTTTGAGCACCTTAGTGCCAAGTCTAATGAGCATGAAGCGCACCATGAGATTATGGAGTGTTTGGGACAGGTTATGTGGCAATCGCAACGCAATCGTACACCACCTGATCAGCAGTTATATATAGAGCTCTTACAAAAAAGAATTAATACGCATTAAACACAGGACATAGAGATGAATTTGAAGCAATCTTTTCAAAGTACGGATAGTTATGTGGCTACCGATGATTTGCGTTTGGCTGTTGATGCTGCTTTAAGTCTACAGCGTCCCTTGTTGATCAAAGGTGAGCCCGGTACCGGTAAAACGATGCTGGCTGAGGAAGTGGCCAAGTATTTAGAGCGGCCATTGTTGCAATGGCATATTAAATCGACCACCAAGGCGCAACAGGGTTTGTATGAATATGATGCGGTGTCGCGTTTGCGTGACTCTCAATTAGGCGATGAGCGCGTCCATAATATCGCCAACTATATCCGTCCCGGCGTCTTGTGGCAGGCTTTTGAGTCAGAAGAACCAGTGGTTGTATTGATTGATGAGATTGACAAAGCCGATATTGAGTTCCCGAATGATTTATTGCGTGAACTCGACCAGATGGAGTTTCATGTTTATGAGACAGCTCAGACGATCAAGGCTAAGCACCGTCCTTTAGTTATTATTACGTCAAATAATGAAAAGGATTTGCCTGATGCCTTTTTGCGTCGCTGCTTTTTCCACTACATTGAGTTTCCGGATGAGCACACATTACAGCAGATTGTCGCTGTGCATTATCCTGATGTTGATAACGAATTAGTCACTAGTGCAATGCAGCGATTCTTTGAATTGCGTGATATTCCGGGTCTCAAGAAAAAACCATCGACTTCCGAGTTTTTGGATTGGCTAGCTCTATTAAGTGCTTCAAATATCACCCCTCAATACCTGGAAGAGGGGGATGTGTTTTTGGCCGGTGCTTTAATTAAAAATGAACAAGATATGGCGCTAGTTGAGCGTTTGGCTACTATGGCGTCAGGTATCGGACGACGTTAGGAATTAGGGATGCTGATTAATTTCTTTTACCTTTTAAGGCAATACGGTATACCGGTTTCAATTAATGAGCTACTGACATTAATTGAGGTCTTACGTCGACCGATTATGATGCCGACGCTTGATGATTTTTATCGTACGGCACGTATGACCTTGGTAAAAGATGAAAGTCATTTTGATCGTTATGATCAAGCCTTTGCGGCTTTTGTAAAAAGAGCTGAACCCATTATCGAAAAATACAAAGAAATACCCGAGCATTGGCTATTAGCTGATTTTAAAAAAAACCTCACGGATGAGCAAAAGGCAGCTATTGAAAAGCATGGCTGGGACAAACTGATGGAGTTGTTCAAAGAACGACTTGAAGAGCAAAAGGGACGTCATGCCGGTGGTAATAAATGGATAGGTAC
>JAAZFX010000140.1 GCA_012511555.1 Alcaligenaceae bacterium
ATTCAAAACCTAGCGGTTGTGCAGCTTGGGTAGCAAAGAGCATGGCGCTGTCTTGCATTACATCGCCCACATTCAGCACTTTTATAGGTTTATGCTGAAAGCCTTCTTTTTGTAAATTATCTATCGCCGTTTGCGTGGGGCAGAATAAAATATCGCTGATTTGGTCAGTAAGAATGCGGTTAATTTCTTCAGGCATTTGCATATTAAAACTACGCAAACCAGCTTCAACATGTGCAACAGGAATATGCAGCTTTGCCGCGGCTAATGCCCCAGCTAAGGTAGAGTTAGTATCGCCATACACTAGCACCCTGCCTGGCTGTTCTTTGAGCAATACCTGTTCAATTTCAATCAGCATACGGCCTGTCATATCACCATGGCTGCCACCGTTAATATCTAATTGATAATCAGGGCGTGGAATACCCAGCTGATTAAAGAAGATATCACTCATATTAGAATCAAAATGCTGGCCAGTATGAACCAGCACCTCGGTTAAGCCGTCAGTTTCTTGAATAGCTTTGGAAACGACGCTGGCCTTAATAAATTGTGGGCGGGCGCCGATGATGGTTAGGATTTTTTTCATAAGTTTCACTTTCTATTTGTTAATTTTTGCTCTAATGCCTTTAACTCTTGCTCGTCAAGCACATCGACTTCTAATGCCGGCTGCCGCATAGCCTGTAACAGCATAAAGCAATATATTTCGCACCTTGGCAAAGAACAGTTGAGTTTCCTTATCCGTTTTATCGTAATCCACGCTTAGAGCAAATAAATCGCGCACTTTTTGATAAAAACGCTTTTCAGACGCACGAATATCACGAATACGTGCCAGCATTTCATCAAAATAATCATCACGACCATCAGGATTTTTCAGGCGCTCATCATCCATAACAAAGCCCTTTTGCAAATACTCTTTTAGCACGGTATTTGCCCAGCGACGAAACTGTACACCGCGAGGAGAGCGAACTCGGTAGCCAATGGCTAAAATGGCATCGAGATTATAAAACGTAACTGGACGATTTACTCTGCGCTCGCCTTCAATTTGAACTGTCAAGGATTCCTTGACAGTTGCGTGAATCTCCAGCTCACCATCAGCGTAAATGTTTTTTAGATGCAACGAAATATTTTGCTTAGTTGCCTGAAACAACTCCGCAATTTCTAGCTGCGAAAGCCATACCGTGCCATCGCTCGCCCGAAGTTGGATATGACTTTGACCATCGTCTGTGGTGTAAAGAATTAAATGACTCATGATTTATTATTTACAAATCGTTATTAGCTAAAACCATCTACTTCTTTATTTCGATAATATTAAAAATTTAATGCAACCTGTTTTACATTAAAATCAGGTCGCTTATTTTGTTGTGATTTTAATTTAGACAAGTCATCAATACTACTAATAGTTAAAAAACTTTTAGAAGGAGCAAAATACAATAAAGACTTTTTATTTTGCTGAAGTAATTCATTCATATTATTATATGAACCTTGACTTTTCCCATCCCATAAAACCAAGCCATAGTGTTCTGGTCAAGCCGAAGTGGACACTTTTAATTGATAATTTTCATACTCTATCGGGCTCATATCACCATTAGCAGTATGAAGCCGATTTAGGTTGTAATACTTCATGTAGGCAGCCACATCTGCTGCCATACCTTCGTAGGTAGCGTGCCGCACTTTAAGCAGCCAATCGTGCTTTAAACTACCAAAGAAGCGTTCAACCACAGCATTATCCCAGCAAGCACCTACATCACCCATAGATTGTTTGATACCCATTTTCTTCAAGGTTTGTTTGACCTGCCTGCTTGTGTACTGTGAGCCACGGTCACTATGGAAGATAACACCACGAGGATGTTTTCTTAGCCAGTAAGCTTGCTGAATGGATTTAATAACTAAGTCAGCAGACATACGCTTATCAACTGCCCAGCCAATAATACGGCGGGAATAAAGATCCATAACCACACTTAAATACATCCAGCCTTGCTGGGTTTTCAAGTAGGTAATATCGCCCGCCCAGACCTGATTTAGCTGAGTTGGATTGAAGCGCATATTGACCAAGTTAGGTGCTGCTAATTGGCGCTGATCACGCTGGGTTGTTACCTTGTATGCCACTCGCTGTTTAACCACTAAATTGAGCTTTTGCATGATGCTGCGTGTTTTATAGCGTCCAATAGTAAAGCCATGCTGGTTGAGTTTCTTCATTAGCTCACGGCTACCTAAGCTTTGGCGACTAGCTTTAAATAGCTGTTTTGCCATGCGGTATAGCATGAGTGTTTCCTCAGTGATTAACTGGGCTGGGCGCTGCTTCCAGGCGTAATAGCCAGAGCGGCTAAGCTCTAAAGCTTTGCAGCTTAATCTTACTGGGTAGCCTTCTTGCTCGATGGTACGAATAAACTTGAAGTTTATTTCATTTCCTTGGCGAAGAAGGCAGAGGCCTTTTTTAGGATTTCTTTCTCCATTCGCAAACGCTTATTCTCGGCACGTAACTTACGCAGTTCAGCCCGCTCATCATCAGATAAAGCAGCACCACTGGCTTGCTCTTCAAAGTGTTTTTTCCAAGCATAAATTTGGTTGGGGTTAACTCCTACCGCCTCAGCAGCTTCAACTGCGCTGTAGCCCTGCTCAGTCACTAGAGCAACAGCTTCTTGTTTGAACTCTTTAGTGTAGCTCTTGTATTTACGTTTCTGACTCATCATTCACTCCAAATTAGACAGCTTCTATTGTCTCAAATTGAAGTGTCCATTGGGATTAGACCAGAACA
>JAAZFX010000141.1 GCA_012511555.1 Alcaligenaceae bacterium
AAAGTGCCAATATCACCATGGATTAAGTTTAAGTATGCTCAATAAGATTTTAGATACACACTTAGAAGCGTTGGAGCCGATCAAGGATGGCTCCTCAATTCTTATCGGAGGGTTTGGTGATACTGCCATCCCCTTTGAGTTACTTGAGTCACTGCGAATTCTGAATCGTAAAGACCTGGTGATTATCAGTAATAATGCAGGAACTGATGAAGTCGGCATTGCCGGATTAATCAAAAACAAACAGGTACGCAAAATTGTCTGCTCACATCCCCGCCCTCCTCGCTCGCATGTTTTTGCTGAGGCGTATCGCACTGGAGAGGTTGAATTAGAATGTATGCCGCAAGGGACCCTGGCTGAAAGAATTCGTGCTGCTGGAGCGGGCTTAGGCCCTTTCTTTACGCCAACCGGTTACGGCACCTTAGTCGCTGAAGACAAAGAGACCCGCGTCATTGATGGCATTGGCTACGTACTAGAACAACCATTACACGGTGACTTTGCTCTCATCAAGGCCCATTTAGCCGATCGCTGGGGTAACTTGTCCTACCGTTGGGCTGCTCGAAACTTTAGTCCTGCTATGTGTTCAGCCAGTAAAAACACTATTGTCCAAGCCGACAAGATTGTCGAACTTGGTGACATTCATCCTGAGCATGTCATGACTGCGGGTATTTTTGTTAAATCTGTTGTGCTAGCCGGAGCAAGTTATGAGTAATATTAAAGCCCTTAACCGTGATCAGATTGCCGCTCTTGTGGCAAATATCTTACCTGATGGCAGTTATGTCAATTTAGGCATTGGTATCCCCGTCAAAGTCTCCGATCATTTACCACCTGATCGTGAAATTATTCTGCATAGCGAAAATGGCATTTTAGGTATGGGCCGCGCTGCTGTAGGTGATGAAATTGATAGTGACATTGTCAATGCGGGACGAGTACCCGTGACTTTATTAAATGGCGCATCAATTACCGAACACTGCAATTCTTTCGCCATGATGCGTGGTGGTCATTTGGATTACGCTATTTTAGGCGGCTTCCAGGTAGCGCCAAATGGTGACTTAGCTAACTGGCTTACCGACGCACCTGATGCAATCGCAGCAATCGGTGGCGCAATGGATCTTGCGGTTGGCGCTAAAAATGTCATTGTCATGATGGAACACAACACTAAAGACGGTCAGCATAAACTGTTAAACACATGCACCTATCCGCTAACAGGTGCCGGCGTGGTCAATAAGGTTTATACAGACCTCGCCATAATTGCCATCAAAAACAATCAGTTTATTGTTGAAGCAATAATTGAAGGCCTTAGTCCAAAGGAATTACAGTCAAGGAGCGAAGCACCTTTAGTATTTGCTCATAACTTACAAACCATACAAATTGATGATGCGGGCAAAGCGAGTTTAGTTTAATAGTTATTAGATAAAGTAAGCCACCTCAGAGGTTTATTGCTCAATTGTTGCAGGAAACTATCATGAACTTTTTATCAACACTTAAAAAATCTGTATTAATCCTAAGCGCATGCTTAGTCTCTAGTATCAGCGTCAGTCATGCAAATGATTTCCCTGATCGACCCATTACTCTTTTAATTCCCTACCCACCTGGTGGAAGTGCAGACATACTTGCCCGCCCTATAGCCGCACAGATGCAGAAAGATTTAGGTCAATCGGTCATTCTGGACTATAAACCGGGAGCCGGAGGAACAATTGCAAGTTCTCAATTAACACGGTCTAAACCAGACGGCTATACCGTATTGATGGTGTTAGCGGCTCATGCGATTAATCCAAGCCTTTACCAAAACCTTCCTTACAACACAACTGAAGACTTTGTACCTGTCACTCATCTAGCCTCACTTCCGTTAATTGTCGCTGCGTCTAAAAAAGCTAAATTTGACGATATCGCAGGACTAATTGAGTACGCCAAGAAAAATCCGGGAGGTGTTACCTATGCCTCGGCAGGTAACGGCAACACAAGTCACCTCGCGGTTGAATTATTCGCTATTGCCACCGACACCTCTTTACTGCACATTCCTTACAGCGGCAGTGGACCAGCAGTTGTCGCCATGTTATCTGGCGAGGTAGACCTAATGTTTGATAGCATCTCAACTTCTGTTGTTCATGTCAAAGATAAAAAATTAAAGGGGTTAGCTGTTTCAAGTGTCAATCGCGCTGCTATTACACCAGATCTCCCTACTTTAGATGAAACTGG
>JAAZFX010000142.1 GCA_012511555.1 Alcaligenaceae bacterium
CGTTATTAAACTCAGCGCCACCAAGAGAACCCTGGATAACAATATCTAAAGCAGAAGTAATGCCACTTGGCTTGCCATGAGAGTCCTCTTCCCATTGCTCTTTTAAATTATCAATTTGTAAATTACCAACGGTAAAACCAGTTAAACCGGCTTTTGGATTAGCGCCACGACCCGTCGCACCCTCATCACGGATTTCGCCACCTGAGCCAGTAGAAGCCCCTGGAAAAGGAGCAACAGCGGTTGGGTGATTGTGTGTTTCAACCTTCATCAAGGTGTGTGTCAGGCGTTTTTTGCCTTGGTAAATAAAGTCGCCGTTAGGACGCTTTGGTGCAAAGAAACGAGTTGATTCAGCACCTTCCATAATTGCTGCATTATCAGCATAGGCTACTACGGTACCGCGTGGATTATTTTTGTGCGTCTCGCGTACCATGCCGAATAAGGTTTTATCCTTAGCTTCACCATCAACCGTCCAGGCAGCATTAAAAATCTTGTGACGACAGTGCTCACTATTAGCCTGCGCAAACATCATGAGTTCAACATCGGTAGGGTTGCGTTGCAACTTTATAAAAGCAGCAACCAAGTACTCTACCTCATCTTCAGACAGGGCTAAGCTCCAATCTGCGTTAGCTTTTTCTAAAGCGGACGCGCCCTCTTCCAAAATAGCTACCGTGCGCAATGCCTGAGGCTCTAAATCCACAAACAGTGCCTGTGGATTAAAGTCCTCACCCACCATCACAGTTTGACTCATGCGATCATGAATCAACTTGATAAATTCCTGTAGCTGCTCCTCTTTGAGCCCACTGCCCGACCAGAAGCTTTTTTCTGGACTAACCGCCATATAAATGCCGCGCTCAATACGACTAATACCCTCTACCTCACAGTTACGGGCAAGGTCAGTGGCTTTAGAAGCCCAAGGGGAAATAGTGCCTAAACGTGGCAAAATGCGTAATTCCACATCATGCTTAGCAATTTGTACGTCTTTTACTTTGATATCACGCGTCAAGAACTCTGTCACAGCAGCTTGCTGCTTCTCTGATAATGGTTCTTCGCTGTACACGTAGTACTCGAAACGCGTAAAAATTTTATCAATTGCTAAGTCTAAGGCTTTAACCTGCTCTTTAAGACGAGCTTTAGTCGATTCTGGCAGTGCAATTGCACCTGGGACAATCAAATATGATGACACGTGATTTACCTAATACAAGGATAATTAAAGGGATATTAAAGAAAGCTTCTTAAAAAAAATCTGGCTTATTAAGAAGTTCATTAAAAACAACTACTACATTTTAGCCTTTTTTAGGCTTTTACTCTACGTTTCTTTTTTTACACTTTATTTTGTAAGCGTTTGTTATTTGAAAAACATAATCAACTGAGCCTTTAAACAACAAACACTATAATTCACACATTTGCGCTTAGTTATCAAACACTTAAGCGCTTTAAACTTAATCTATAAACGCTCTTAAGAGATTGCCCTAAGCCGTTAATAAATAAAGACATTTAGTAATTCTATATGTATAATAGCCTTAGCCTATATCACAACACACTTTAATAAATATATTATGTTGACTTTGCACAAATCCTCTTTCAAGCATCTTAGCGCAGCTATACTCGCGCTTTGTTGCGGCTTTGCGAGCACTACCGCAAACGCACAAAGTACTGCTAACACTAATCCGGCACCGATTATTGGCCAAGTGGACAACGGTGGCGCAATTCTTAGCTCTGAAATAGCGTTAGTTGTTAGCCTAGATGATAATCAAGTAGTTTACTCAAAAAACGCTGATGTCATTCGTCCTATCGCGTCAATTAGTAAACTTTTATCAGCCTTAGTAATTACACGCTCCGGTTTAGCCTTAGATGAGAAGATTACGATCACTGCTGATGATATCGACCGCGTCAAAAACTCCAGCTCTCGCTTAAGCGTCGGTACCACCCTAACTCGCCGTGAGATGCTTCTACTATCCTTAATGTCATCTGAAAACCGTGCTTCACACGCTTTAGGCCGCACCTATCCGGGCGGCATGACGGCTTTTGTTAACGAGATGAATGCTACCGCGCGCCAACTTGGCATGACTCGTAGTCGCTTTGTAGAGCCTACCGGCCTATCTCCAATGAATGTTTCTACTCCTAGAGATCTCGTTCGCTTACTACAAGCTGTTGAAAAAGACAGCGTCATCAAACGCTTCTCTACTAGCGATGACTATAGCGTAATCACTAGCAACGGTCGTACCGAGCAATATCGCAACACTAACCGCCTAATTCGCAATAACGATTGGAATATTCGTATTTCCAAAACCGGTTATATTCGCGAATCCGGTCAGAACTTAGTGATGTACACAGAGATCGACAAGCGCCCAATGGCGGTTGTTTTGCTAAATGCTGATAACAGACTAAATCGTTTTGCTGATGCTGTTCGTATCCGCCACTTAGTACAAAATGACTACCCAAGCTTGTTCTAATCACATGCTTTGTTAGTAAAGACTCAAAAGCCTGCAGTTATAGATCAAACCGCAGGCTTTTTTAATGCAAAACTACTTTGAACTGCTAACTACTAAGGCTTAATAGCGATCTTCAAGACACCATCTTCTTGATTCATGAACATCTCATAAGCCGCCACGATATCATCTAATGGACGCGTGTGGGTAACTAAAGACTCTAAATCCACAGCACCCGACTCAATCACATTAAGAAGGCGACGCATGCGCTCTTTACCACCTGGACATAAAGCTGTTTTGATCGTGTGGTCTCCCAAACCAGCGGCGAATGCATTAATCGGGATAACTACATCCTCAGAATAAACGCCCAGACTAGATAAGGTACCACCTGGCTTCAACACACGTAAAGCCTGCTCCCAAGTAGACTGTAAACCCAAACACTCGATACTGGAATCAACACCTCGGCCCTTGGTGAGCTTCATGATTTCATCGACTACATCAACCTCTTTAAAGTTGAGCGTCACATGGGCTCCCATCTTTTTAGAAACCTCTAAACGCTCATTATTACCATCAACAGCAATAATTAGACTTGCGCCACGTAAACGCGCACCAGCTGTTGCACATAAACCAATAGGACCCTGAGCGAAAATAGCTACAATATCACCAATTTTAATATTGGCATTTTCCGCACCAACAAAACCGGTAGACATAATGTCCGGGCACATTAAAACCTGTTCATCCGTCAAATTATCAGGAACCGGCGCCAAGTTCGCTTCAGCGTCAGGCACTAAAACATACTCTGCTTGCGTACCGTCAATCCAGTTACCAAAGCGCCAACCCGCAGTTGCCTTATAGCCGTGGCAAGAGCAAGTACCATCATCCTTAATCCACGCACCATCCTGAGACGGGAAGCCATCTTGGCACGGATAAGAAATAAAGCTGGGGCAAATCGCACCGGCAATCACGCGCTGGCCTTCTTTATAGCCACGTACATTGCTACCTAATTTTTCAATAATACCCACTGGTTCATGACCAATAGTCAAGCCCTTTTCTACGGGGTACTCACCCTTTAGAATGTGAACATCAGTACCACAAATAGTCGTTGTCGTAATGCGCATCAAAGCATCATTAGGACCGACATCCGGGATAGGCTTATCAACTAGTTCGATGCGACCGGGTTCAATAAATACTGCTGCTTTCATCATTGCCATAAGGTCTACTCCTTGTAAGTAGATTTGAGAGTTGATAGTTTAATTGTAAAATATCAGCGAATAAGTAAAATGTTATAATATAACAACAACTTAGAAGAGTCATTAACTCTAAAAATATGATAACTGGCTAATCAAGTAAAAATCAATAGATCACATAGTTTAACGTTGCAATATCTCAAACTCTTGACAAATAAATTGCTATAACCATCAATTGTGCTGTATATTTATACAGCACAATTACATTATATACCCATCTTTTGAGAAGCGATTTTTGATGAAAGTTAGTTTACTGGGAGAAAGTCTACACCCCGAGGTACTGGCTACTATAGCCAAACCCCTACCCCTATTTTTGGAGCGTGTAGCTGCCGGCTTTCCCTCTCCTGCTCAAGACTATATTGAACAGAGTTTAGACCTTAACGAGCTCTGCATCACCCACCCTGAAGCAACTTATTTTGTACGCTGTGAGGGCGACTCGATGATCGGGGCCGGCATTCAAAGTGGCGATATATTAATAGTCAATCGCGCCCTGAATGCCACCCATGGTGATATTGTCATCGCCTCTTTATATGGAGAACTAACTGTCAAGGAGCTGCGCCTACGCCCTCGCCCAGGACTCTTTCCACACAACTCTAATTACCAACCAATTATGCTTAACGATACAGTTACTTTAGAAATTTTTGGAGTAGTAACCTATGTCTTACATGCCCTGCGCCACAACCACAACTAATCTTCTTAACTATCCAGCAGAGAATGTTTTTGCCTTAATTGATTGCAATAGTTTTTACACAAGTTGTGAGAAGCTTTTTCGGCCTGATTTACGTCACCGTCCCGTCGTTGTTTTGTCAAACAATGACGGCTGTGTTGTTGCACGCTCAAAAGAGGCCAAAGATCTCGGCATCCCTATGGCTGTGCCTTTTTTCAAAATAAAAAATTTAATTAAACAGCATAGAGTTGGGTTTTTCTCCTCAAACTACGCGCTTTATGCCGATATTAGCCGACGAGTTATGTCCACCCTCACTCAAATGGCGCCTGATATAGAGGTCTACTCTATTGATGAGGCCTTTTTAGATATCTCCAGTCTCTCTGAATTATATAGCATCGACGACTTTAACCGTTATGGGCATCTCATTCGTGAGCGTATAGACAAGTGGATAGGCATCCCAATCGATGTTGGTATTGCCCCAAACAAAACACTAGCCAAGCTCGCCAATCATGCTGCTAAAAAATACCCGGCAAGCAATGGCGTGGTCGTTTTATTAGAGCCTCATCGACGTAAAAAACTCTTAAAAATCACCCCTGTTGAAGAAATCTGGGGCATTGGTCGACGTTTATCTCAGCACCTGCATAACTCAGGAATTAAAACGGCTTGGGATCTGTCCTGCCTAGACCCGGAGCATGCTCGCCAACAATTCTCTGTGATTTTAGAGCGTACCGTCCGTGAGCTCAATGGCGAAGCTTGTCTTGAGCTTGATGATGTACAAGCTAAAAAGCAGATCCTTAGCAGTCGCACCTTTGGCCGTAACATCAGCACGCTAAGTGACATGAGGTTGGCAGTAAGTGAATACGTGGCACTAGCGGCCTCCAAGCTCAGACAACAAGAACTGCAGACCAAACACCTGAGTGTCTTTATACAAACCAATCGTCATAAACACAATAAACAGTATTACTACAATAGCGCTTCGAGCTATCTACAACTACCGACTGATGACACTCGCAAGCTCACTGCCTCGGCCCTACGTCTACTAAGCGGCATTTGGCGCACCGGCTACCACTATAACAAAGCAGGGATCATGCTTAGTGACCTATACAGCTCACATATTTATCAGTCACAACTTTTTGATGATGAAGTCCACAATATGCGCGATCGCTATTTAATGCAGACCATTGATAATCTCAATAGGCGGCAACCAGACAGTATACGGTTTGCCAGTCAAGGCCTTAGCACAGACAATCAATGGACTATGCAACGACGCTATCTTTCTCCTGCCTATACAACACGCTGGAAAGATATTCCCCAAGTTGGCTAAATGGTGCCAAGCAATATAGCTTTTACCATCTTTAAAAATTAACAGACTATTGCTACGTTATAATCATGCAATACAAACATCATCAGCTTAAGTCCTTCCTTATCTCTGATATTTTGAATCACATTCTTTTCATCTAATTTTTAGAATGAGTAATCTATGAGCAATAAAGTATATGACGTAGTCATCGTCGGCGGTGGTATGGCTGGTATTTCTGCAGCCTATCGTATCGCGCCACACCGTTCAGTTCTAATTTTGTAACAAGAGTCTCAGCCGGCCTATCACACAACCGGCCGCTCTGCAGCTATGTATATGGAAACTTATGGTACTGAGCAAATTCGTGCTTTGACTCGTGCCAGCCGTAATTTTTTTGACAATGCAGTCAATAGCTCTTTTTCAGATACTCCTCTGTTGACACCGCGCGGTTGTATTTATGTAGCTGCACATGACGAAACTAAGCAGATGCACGCACTCTACGATGAGCTACGTAGCAACTCACCTGACAATGTTCAGCTCATCGACAAGGATGAGGTGATGCGCTTAGTACCCGTGATGCGTCCTGAAAGAGTGGCTGGAGCTATCTATGAGGAACACGCCGAAGATATTGATGTCAACACACTGCTGCTCAGTTTTTTAAGTGGTGCGCGTAAACACGGTGCAGAATTCCATCCATCCAGCACCTTAGAGTCAGCAGAGCGTATTGATGGTATTTGGCATATCCGCACTAGCCGGGGCAACACCGTACATGCCCTCACTCTAGTCAATGCTGCCGGAGCTTGGGTTGATATAGTTGCAGAGCGTTGTGGTGTTGCACCTATTGGCTTTGTACCTTGCCGTCGCAGTGCCTTTACCTTTGACGCACCAAGCGATCTTGATATCAAGGACTGGGTATTGGTCGTAGGTATTATGGAAAACTATTACTTCAAACCTGATGCCGGCCAGTTATTAGGCTCTCCTTCCAATGCCGATCCAACTGAAGCTCATGACGTAGTTGCTGAAGAGTTAGATATTGCCAGCGGCATTTATCACATTGAAGAAAATACCATCTTAAAAATTCATCGACCAAATCACACATGGGCCGGCTTGCGCACCTTTGCACCAGATAAAGATTTAGTCATCGGCGAAGATCCAACAGCCGAAGGTTTTTTTTGGTTAGCAGGTCAAGGTGGGTATGGCATACAGTCTGCGCCTGGGGTATCAGAGTTGGTTGGTTGCTTGCTACTAGATGAGCCACTTACTGAAGATTTAACAAAAGAAGGCGTTAACCCAGAGGTTATCAGTCCCGCACGTTTTAGGAAATAGACAAAAAAGCCTAGTAACGTCGACTTCAATCACGTCACTAGGCTTTTATCTTATAAAATGACTGCAAATAAACTAAATACGACCCGTCTTAACTTTGTTATAAATTGTTCTTCCTAAAATTGCTAAAACCACCAGCATACCAATATAACCGGCAAATGGATAAATCGTACCGATAAGCTTACCAAACGGTAAAGAACCGCCCATCATAAACAACACACCTAAAACGATAACTGTCACCTTATCAAGGTTGCTTGGTAAAAATCGCATAATCTCATTTTTAACCAACCAATACATAGGCGCTGCGGTCGAATAGACACCCAGCATAATTACGACAGCAAATAAAAACGCAACTATCGGGCTGATTGTATAGCCCAACAACAAATTAGGCACTTGAGCTCCTATGACTAACTCATAGTTACTAAGCATGCCAATCACCATAAATAGCACGGTTGTAGCCAAAGCCAAACCACCCAAGATACCGGCAAGACCCGCTTCTTTAGCTGAATTAGCCTCTTTACCCAACTGTGTATAGAAAATAGACCCCGCCAAAATGTTATAGCTGAAATAAAGAACACCCGAAATTATCGCATTAGGTGCAGGCTGTATCTCATACGCTTTATCTGGCAACACATCATAAATAGGCTGTTCACCCAGCATATTTAAATCCCGGAAGAATATCCACGCACCAATAACCACAGTGAAGATAACAATCACCGGGCCGATAGCTCCAATAATATCCACTAAACGATTTAATCCCAAGAGGACAGTGATCATACAAATAATGCCCATCCCGATAAAGCCGACTGCAGAAGGGAGTTTAAAATACTCCTCTACTAAGGCACCGGAACCGGAAATCATAATCACAACGATACCGACAATAAAAACTAAGGTAAATATCTCAATCAGACGACCCACAACAGGGCCCGTATAGTAATGGAAAATTTGTGTAGGCTGCAATAGCTGCAGTTCTTGACCCTTTCTCATCACCACAAAACCGAAGGAAGAAAATAATATGGCTATGATGAGGATACCCCATAAAGCGTCAACACCAAAAGAGGCAAAGAACTGTAGAATTTCTTGACCGGTTGCGAAGCCTGAACCTATCAAATAGGCAGCAAAAGCACCAGCCATTTTTATGACATTTTTTATATCAACTTTTTGACCCATAAGCCTCTCCTTTGTTAGAACTTATCATTCTATAGTTTCAGTACCACTAATACCAGATAGCACGACTACTACCCTACTCGCTCATAAAAGCAGGGCTCGCTCCAGTGTAGTTCATAAACTTCGTGTGCTCACCAACGAAGGTTAAGCGGACTGTACCGATAGGGCCATTACGCTGCTTACCGATAATAATTTCGGCCACCCCTTTATCTGGTGAGTTTTCGTTATACACTTCATCACGATAAATAAAGATAATCACGTCAGCGTCCTGCTCAATCGCACCAGACTCTCGTAAGTCAGACATGATTGGACGCTTATTAGGTCTATTTTCTAAACTGCGGTTAAGCTGTGAAAGGGCAATAAGTGGACAATTTAATTCACGAGCCAAGCTTTTTAAAGAACGGCTAATCTCTGAAATCTCATTTGCTCGGTTATCACTACGACTAAGACCACTGCCTGACATTAACTGCAAATAGTCAACTACGATTAAACCTAAGCCACCATGCTTACGACTTAAACGACGGGCGCGGGCACGAAGATCGATTGGATTAAGACCAGGAGTTTCATCAATAAAGATTTGTGCATGTTGTAAACGATCTACTGCACGAGTGACTTTCACCCAATCCTCATTATTTAAAGTCCCCTTACGCATACGCTGCTGGTCGATTTTACCGACAGAACCCAGCATACGGTGAGCTAACTGCGCTGCGCCCATCTCCATTGAGAATACGAGGACCGGTTTTTTCTCAGTAAGCGCCACATGCTCAACGATATTCATAGAAAAAGAGGTTTTACCCATCGCCGGTCGTCCAGCCACAATAGTCAGGTCTCCTCCATGCAATCCGGCTGTTTTAGCATCCAAATCGATGAAACCAGTAGGTGTTCCAGTAACTTCTGAATCACTACCGCGCTGTGATAACTCTGTGAGATTATTGATCACCTCAAGCATCGCATCACTAATCGCTACGAAATCGGCACTTTTCTTTGTGCTATCTTCTGAAATGCGATAAATCTTTGCCTCAGATTCATCTAAAATTTCACGCGCTGAACGCCCTTGAGGGTTGAGCGCTGTCGTGCCTATTTCATCTGAAGCTGTCAATAAACGACGCAAAATCGCTCGTTCGCGGACAATTTCAGCATAGGTACGGATATTTGAAACGGAAGGCGTATTTTGCGCTAGTGAGTTGAGGTAAACTAAACCACCGACATCCCTATCTGTCCCCTCCAACTTCAAAGCATCATACACGGTCAAGACATCAGCCGGACGATCCATGCTGATTAAGTTTTGAATATGACGCCAAATAATTCGGTGATGATGACGATAAAAATCATCCTCACTAAGCACATCGCCAACTTGCTCATTAGCCAAGTTATTAAGCAACAAACCACCTAGAACCGACTGCTCAGCTTCAATTGAATGCGGCGGCAGGCGTAGACTATCTAACTCTTGTGGTGCCTGAGAGCCCAAATTACTCAAGTCTGTACCTATAGCGACTTCTTGATGTTCATTCCCTATAAAATCTTGGTCCAACGCCTCCTCAAAGGGAACTTCAGGGAAAATGTCCTCTGGAAAATTGAGATCATGACCTTCTTCTAGGCTCTCTGCAATCTTTGCAAAAGGATTTTCTTCTTTATTTGACATAGTTAAATGAACATAAATTCAGTGGTTAAAACACAAATAGCAGTAACGATTATATCGCTACTGCTATTTTTCTACAGACTTGTTCAATCCTAAAAAAGATTAAAACTTATGCCATCTCACCAATTACGTTAACAGTAATATCGGCAGTGACGTCTGCGTATAGATGTAATGAAACTGGGTACTCACCAACCGCTTTTAAAGCGCCTTCTGGCATACGTACTTGACCTCTTTCCACATCAAAACCAGCTTCTTGCAACAAACGAGCGATATCGATATTGGTTACTGAACCGAATAAACGACCATCAACACCCGCTTTTTGAGAGATTTCTAGTTTGTAGTCAGCTAACTTAGTAGCTAGAGCTTGTGCAGCAGCCAAGCGTTCAGCCTGAGCTTTTTCCAACTCTGCACGACGAGCTTCAAACTCTTGAATAGCAGCGTCAGTAGCACGCTGAGCTTTACCTTGAGGGATTAAGTAGTTACGAGCATAGCCGTTACGAACACGAACTACATCGCCTAACTCACCTAGTTTACCGATTGTTTCTAATAAAATAACTTGCATGTTAGCCACCCCTGATTATTTATGACCGTCAGTAAATGGTAACAAAGCTAAAAAGCGAGCGCGCTTGATTGCTGTATCTAACTGACGCTGGTAGTGAGCTTTTGTACCTGTTAAACGAGCTGGAATAACTTTACCAGTCTCAGTAATGAAATCGCGTAGAGTGTCGATATCTTTATAATCAATTTCTTCAACGCCAGCTACCGTGAAACGGCAGAATCTGCGACGCTTAAATAATGGATTCTGTTGTGGAAAACGACTTTTTCTGTCTTTTCCTCTTCTTCCTTGTGCCATGATAATTACCTTTAATATTGGTGGGAAATCATTCCCTAAATTCTTAAAATCAAACGATGACAGGATTGCTACTTTGTTTTTTAAAAGCCTGGATATGAAGCAATACTCTGCGAGTATTTTTACGAGTCGTGGTTAAAAAACCTTCGATGTCTAAATAGCTGCCCAATTCAACTAAGCTTAAGGCCTCAGCTACCTCTCCAACCGCTCTTGCTTCAAATTCAAAGTCGAGTTGTCGCGGATGTCCTGCCTCTACAACTTCCGACTGGTGCGCTAATACAAGGTCTAAAACGCTAATACCGGCCGGTGTATACCTAAGAGCATGGATCTCACTTAAAATGACCCGTAACTGAACTTTATTCATAATCCGATTTTGCTCAAAATGGCAAAATGCAAACCACTTAGCCTGAGGAATTACTCCTCTGCTACGTCCTCTTCATCTTCGCTTTCAACTTCTTCAGACGCATTGTCGTCATCAGTAGAAACTACTTTACGAGCTTCATCGCGCTCAACTGACTTCATCATAATAGATGGCTCAGTAACAGCACGTTTAGTTTTGATGATTAGATTACGAAGAATCGCATCGTTATAGCGGAAAGAATGCTCTAGCTCATCTAAAATATCTTGGCCACCCTCGATATTCATACAAATATAATGTGCTTTAACTAACTTTTGGATTGGATAAGCTAACTGACGGCGACCCCAGTCCTCTAGGCGATGAACTTTACCACCTTTTTCAGCAATCATGGCTTGATAACGCTCAACCATGGCCGGCACCTGCTCACTTTGATCAGGATGCACGATAAACACTACTTCATAGTGACGCATATTAACTCCTATGGATATTTAGCAAGGCTCCATATATGCTAAAACAAAGCCTTACATAAAAAGCCCGCCTTTAATTCGATCATGCAGTTTTAAAATTCTTTGCTTTTTTGCTTAAAATTAGTGACTACATGATTTAAAGATCGAGCAAGAAACCGATAATTATATAGAATATAATTAAAAAAATCAAGCACCATCATGGATAAGCGCTTGATTTAGGTGACTTTAGACTACAAAAGCAAATTAAGCTTTGCCTTCTAAAACAGCATAAGCTGAATGATTATGAATCGATTCAAAATTTTCAACTTCAACACGATAAGCTACCAAGCCTGGCCATTGCTTCACTCGAAGAGCCACATCACGGATTAAATCTTCAACAAACTTAGGATTGTCATATGAGTATTCAGTCACATACTTCTCATCAGGGCGCTTTAATAAGGCCCACAATCGGCTAGAACCTTGCTCCTCAATGGCTTTAATAAAGTCATCAAGCACATACTCTTCAGTAGTATATAACATAACGGTTACGTGTGAGCGCTGATTATGGGCACCATACTCAGAAATAGCTTTAGAACAAGGGCAAAGGCTCATCACCGGAACGACTACTTCAGTAATAAAACGTACACCTTTTTCGCTGTCGGCTAAGGCAGTCCACGTGACCTCATAATCCATCATACTGCTCACGCCACTAACCGGCGCTTTTTTAGTAATGAAATAAGGAAAAGTAACGCGAATTTCCCCCTCCTCGGCATTTAGCAAAGGCAGCATGACAGTGGCCATCTCTTTAAAGAGCTTAGCGTCCATGCCTTGGGCATGATACTCATCAATCAGCCCCATAAAACGGGACATATGCGTGCCCTTTTCGGACGCAGGTAAGAGGACTGAAGTATCCCAGACTCCCACCGTACCTAAAATAGCGCCCTGACCATTTTTAACTGATAATGGGTGTTTCACTTGACGTACGCCAACGCGGTCAATTTGTATACTACGTTGATCTACACTACCCTGAACGTCAGGCATAGCAGGCGTATTTGATTCTGTTGATTTCATTTAATTCCTACACAATAATTAGATTCAAGCGACTTCTATAAAGATGCCATCACTATAAAAGCTCTGCGAAACGGTGTTGAATAGATTGCTCAATGCCTTTGGCATCCAAACCAATCATAGCTCTAAGTGCATTTTGATCGCCATGGTCAATAAATTGGTCCGGATAGGCTAATTGCAAGACAGGTAAATTTATATTGCGTTGATTAAGAAATTCTATTACCGCACTACCTGCTCCGCCCATAAGAGCTCCCTCTTCGAGGGTCACAAAACCTTGATGGGTAGCTGCAAGCTCGACCAGCATAGCCTCATCAAGTGGCTTCGCAAAGCGCATATCAATCAGGCTAAGATCATATTTGTCAGCTACTAAGGCAGCTTCGTGCAATAAAGGTCCAAAGGCTAAAATAGCTATCTTCGAACCCTGACGGCGACATACCGCCTTACCAAGTTCTAAGGTATCTAAATCTGTCGTGGTTTCTGCACCAACCCCCACTCCTCGCGGGTAACGAACAGAAGCAGGCCCATCATATTGATAACAGGTGCTTAACAAAAGTCGTGTTTCCTGTTCATCTGAGGGTACTGCTACCACCATATTGGGGACGCAACGTAAAAAAGCTATGTCATAATTACCGGCGTGAGTGGCACCATCGGCCCCTACCAAACCTGCGCGATCCAAGGCAAAAGTAACGTCTAAATTTTGTAAAGCGACATCATGGATTAATTGATCATAAGCTCTTTGCAAAAAGGTAGAGTAAATCGCCACCACCGGCTTTAACCCTTCACAAGCTAGACCACCAGCAAAAGTTACGGCGTGCTGTTCAGCAATTCCCACATCAAAATATCGCTCAGGGAATCGCTGCTCAAACTCTACCAACCCACTCCCCTCGCGCATTGCCGGAGTAATGCCAATAAGCTTAGTATCAGCCGCCCCCATATCGCATAACCAATTACCAAAAACTTGAGTAAAGCTTTGTTTTGACGCAGCACCTGAAGACTGAATACCTTCGGAAGGATTAAATTTACCGGGCCCATGATAGAGCACAGGATCCACTTCGGCTCGCTCGTAACCGTTACCCTTTTTAGTGATCACATGAACAAACTGCAAGCCGCCCAAACGCTTAACATTATTTAAAACAGGCAACAAAGCATCTAAGTCATGACCATCAATAGGACCCACGTAGTTAAAACCGAACTCATCAAACAAACTGGTACCGCCCATGAGACTTTTGGCTTGGTCCTTAACATGCCCCTTAAAGCGGCGAGCAAACTCAGCCATTGGCTCAGGCATGCGTTCCAACACAACCTTACTCATGTCACTGGCCTCTTTGTAGAGAGGAATCCCACTGGAAATCAAACGGCTAAAGTATTTATTTAAAGCGCCAACAGGTGGCGATATAGACATATCATTGTCATTTAAAATCACCAATAAATTAATACCCTCGGTGTCGCCTGCATTGTTCAAGGCTTCAAAAACCATCCCCGCACTCATAGCACCATCACCAATCACAGCGATATGCTGACGATCAATACCTAAATTACGCGCAGCAACCGCCATACCTAAAGCTGCAGAAATCGAAGTCGAAGAATGCGCAGTCCCAAATGCATCATAAGGTGACTCAGAACGTCTAGGAAATCCGGAAATATGATCTTGCTGGCGGATATAAGGTAAATCCTCACGACGACCGGTTAAAACTTTATGGGCATAGGCTTGGTGTCCCACATCCCAAATCAGGCGATCGTGTGGTGTATTAAAAATATAATGCAAGGCAACTGTCAATTCGACCGTACCAAGGTTAGACGATAGATGCCCCCCTGTTTTAGCTACTGACTCGAGAATATACTGGCGCAGCTCTTTACTGAGCTCAGGCAATTGATAGCGTGTGAGCTCCTTTAAATCCTTAGGAGATTCTATTTTATTTAACAAACTCTTCATCACAACCCTTAGCTTTGGCGACAAATAATTAACTCAGCCAACGATCTCAATCTATCTGCACGAGGCCCTAAAGGCTGAATTGCCTCCAACGCTTTACTATGTAATAACTCAGCATATTGTTTGGCCTCATCTAGACCTAAAATGCTGACATAAGTTGGTTTATTATCCAACTCATCTTTACCGGCAGTCTTACCTAGAGCACTAGTATCCATCGTCGCATCAAGGATATCATCAACCACTTGATAGGCTAAACCCAACTTCTCGGCATACTTTTTGAGCGCTGAATGGTCTTCATAATTAGTCGCTACGGTAATTGAACCAAGTAATACGCTTGCTCTTATTAAAGCACCGGTTTTTAACTGATGCATCAACTTTAGCTGTGACTTGGAAATCTGTTGGTCGACTGATGCCAAATCCATATACTGACCACCCACCATGCCTCTACTGCCTGAGGCAATGGCTAGCTGCTGCATAGCCTTTACTACTAAAGCGGGTGCTACCGGCATATTGGTGATGGTTTCGAAGGCTAAAGTCTGTAAAGCATCACCAACCAACAAGGCATTAGCTTCACCATATTGAACATGTACTGTGGCCTTGCCTCGACGTAACTTATCATCATCCATGCACGGCATATCATCATGCACTAGAGAATATGCATGAATCAGCTCTACCGCTGTAGCCGCTGCAATCAAGGCCTTTTTGGATTGTTCAACCTGCTCACTGGGGTGCGCCACCTCGCCTGCTGCCAGTACTAAAGCAGCACGAATTCGCTTACCGCCGCCCAAACTAGCGTAACGCATAGCCTCATGTAAACCAGCTAAATATGTGCTCTCATCAGCCACGGTTAGCACCTGCTCTAGAGCGGACTCCAGCGTCGGCACCACATAAGAGCTCAACCAGTGTTCAAAAGACTGCTCTTGATTCATCTAATTTTCCTCAATATTTTGAGACAAAGGCTTTAATAAATTATCCTGAAGAACCTGTACCTGCAACTGCGCATCATCGAGCTTTTGTTGACAGACACGACTCAATAACATGCCACGTTCGTACGCCCTAAGTGCATCATCCAGTGACAACACTTGATTTTCCATCGACTGAACAATCCCCTGCAATTCCTTCATAGCTTCTTCAAACTGCTCGGGTAATTCCTGCTGCTCAGCATGTAAAACTGATTTGTCGTCAGACACACTAGACTCCTACTAAATTGAATAATCCAACATTGTACGAAAAACCATAGTTTTTGTCGCCAACTTTCATTAAATCACTAACTAACAATTAACTATTTCTAAAAAAAA
>JAAZFX010000143.1 GCA_012511555.1 Alcaligenaceae bacterium
ACTAGAGGTCCCAGTGCTTGAGCTAGATTGAATTTTATCCGCGGTGCTTGATATGTCAAACACTTTGACAACTCGTTTTACTCCTGCAATACCTGCTGCTGCGTTGGCTGCTGCGTCAGATTCTTGAGCGGTAACTTGACCCATGAGATACACCACGCCTTGAGAGGTAGTAGTCAAGATCGTGCCGCTCGGTACTCCCGAAGTTGCTAGGAAGTCCGTTTTGACCTTGGTACTGATCCATGTGTCATTGCTACGAGTGGCAAAATTGGCTACAGGACCAACGATTAATTGGTTTACAACATCATTAACATCATCAATTTCGCGAACTTCTTGTTCTACGATTCGCTTGTCTTCTTCAGAAGCCACTTCACCAGTCAATAGAACACGGTGGTTGAATGTCATGACATTAACTCTGGAAGTGCCCGAAGGAACAACAGCACCGGTTTTGTTTTCAGCATATATACTGATTTTTTTATCATTGGCCTGCATGCTGGCAGGGCGACGATCGCTGACGACTGTGGCGACACCGACAGCCGCACCACCGACGGCAAGAGGTACGCAAGCGCTAAACAAGAATGACGAAACGAGGGCGCCAGCGATTAAAAATTGACGAGAATTAATTTTCTTTGACAATTTAGTTAGTTCAGGGTGTAAATGGGATTTTAATAACATCCTTTAATCTCCAAGTATGGCTGCATCCAGACCGTCACATAAAATATGTAAAAGTAAGATATGGATTTCTTGAATCCTCATCGTGCGATCGTGGGGTACACAAAGGTGCACGTCGTTAGATGTCAAAAGATCTGCGATAGTTCCACCGCCCCGACCAGTGAGGGCAATTATAGGAATATCATACTCTTTTGCTGCCTCGATGGCGCGAATAACATTAGTTGAGTTACCACTGGTAGAAATTGCTACCAGTAGATCTGCGGGTTGGGCTAAAGCGCGTACTTGGCGTTCAAACACTTGTTCATAGCCGTAGTCGTTGCCAACCGCAGTTAGAATAGAAGTGTCAGTATTGAGCGTAATGCCTGCCAAGGGGAAGCGCTCACGTTCAAAGCGACCAACCAGTTCTGCAATAAAGTGCTGTGCGTCCGCAGCGGAACCGCCATTGCCGCATGCTAATACCTTGCCATTGTTGCTAATCGTCTGGAACATCAGATCGATCCCGCGACCTAATGGTTCAGTTAAGGCCTTTAAACTGTGTTCAACAAGGGCTGCATTGTCGAGGAAGTGTTGCTCGATGCGATTTAAGGTGCTCATAATTTAAAAATAGTGTGTTTGACTCGAGATATTAGACTATTATCATAGCCGAAAGTTTAACCAGGCAATTGCGGATCTGAATATCCTTAAGCAATTTAACTAAATGCATTAATTAACCATTGAGGAACTTGCTCTTTACCATCATAAGTGACTATATCGAAGCGACAATAAGGGATTTCTATGAAGCCTAAGTGACGGCAAAGCTTAGGCAGGTAATAGTTGGCCGTTAGTTTTATTTTGCGTTGCTTTTCTTTAGTGATGCTGGCTGCCGCATTGTTCAAGTTATGTTGGCTGCGTTGTCGTACTTCTACAAACACGAGGACGTTTTTATCCAACATCACACAATCAATTTCTCCCGCTTTGCAATGCAGGTTTTTAGCGATTAATTTGAGTCCCTTGCTTTGTAAAAAACTAATAGCTCGTTGTTCAAAAATTTGTCCCTGAGCTTGGCTGGGAGAGAGGGTGGGCGCTTTGCTATTAGGGAGAGTGGAGGTCCCAGTCTTATCGCGTCTTTTGCCATAACGGCCATAAGGACGTCTTAAGTGTGTCTTTGAGACTAAATCAAAAACCACGTCTTGCTCGCTGGGTGTTTGATGCATGGTTATCTTAAGCGTAGTATTGTCAATATTAATTTTAGTCCTGTTATTTTTCATCATAAGTTCACCTTGTTGTAGGCTAAGGGTTAAAATCTTAATCTTAGTCATGGGAAGATGAAAATGAATCAAGACGGAGTAAATTGTCCACCTGTTTCAGCAATTGCTGATGCTGACAGTGAGTTAATTAATGTGACAGTGCAGGAGCGATTGTCGCAACAGCATTGGCCTTCTCATTGTCTTTATGTGGTTGCTACACCTATAGGGAATTTGACCGATATTTCTCAACGTGCTCTCTATGCTTTGCAGATGGTCGATGTGATTGCGTGCGAGGATACGCGTTCTACGCAAGTGCTGTTAAATGCTTATTCAATTCATAAACCCTTGATTGCAGCGCATCAACATAATGAGTCTTTAGCTGCAGAAAAAGTTATTGAGCTGTTAGCGGCAGGCAAAAGGGTCGCTTTAGTCTCTGATGCCGGAGCGCCCGCAGTAAGTGACCCTGGCTCAAAGCTAGTGGCCAAGGTTCATGCGGCTGGCTTTAAGGTCTGTCCTATTCCTGGGCCGTCAGCGGTTATTACAGCCTTAATGGCTAGTGGTTTTACTACCGATGAGCAACCAAGTTTTGCCTTTGCCGGCTTTATACCGAACAAAAAGCATGCTCGACAAGAATGGCTACAGTATTGGTTGGTGCAGCCTATGACGGTGGTAATGTATGAAGCGCCACATCGTTTAAAAGAGTGCTTTAATGCCTTGATAGAGTTATGTTCTGCAGAGCCTGCACGTCAGATCATGGTTGGGCGTGAGTTGACTAAGCGTTTTGAAGAGATCCAGCGTATGCCAATAGCAGAATTGTCTAATTGGTTAGCGTTTGATAAGCAAAGAGAAAAAGGTGAGTTTGTCCTGGTTATTGAACCACCTGGTAAAAATCAAGTAAACCATGATTACATGCCTTTGCTAAAAGAGTTGCTTGAGCATGGTCTGTCGGTAAGGGATAGTGTAAAAATCCTTCAGAAGACGATGGGGGTGCCTAGAGATGAAGCTTATCAAGCCGCACTAAGCCTAAAGAGCAGCTAGGTACAGCAAAAAGAGCCTGCTTAAGTCAATAAGTCAGGCGCTTTTAAAAGTTTTGCTAAAAAACTTAGAGGGTAGGTCTGCCTTTTGGTAGAAGCTCAATTTTGACCTGAGCTTTACCTTGCTGAACCATGCCAATGGCTTGAGCAGCAGCATAAGACATATCAATTACACGATCACCATGAAATGGGCCACGGTCATTAATGCGCACAACAACACTTTTGCCAGTGAGCTCGTGAGTAACGCGTACAACGCTGTTAATTGGCAGCTCTTTATGCGCAGCAGTTAATTCATTTTGATTGTAACGCTCACCATTGGCTGTCTTGCGACCATGGAAGCCAGGGCCATACCAGGAGGCTTCACCTACTTCGGTAAACTCTGCAACCGAGGAATAAGGAGTGTAACGCACGCCTTTAACTACATAAGATTTGCCACGCTTGGCACGGACATGCTGACCGGTTAAGCCTTGTTGGCTCTGGGCGCGTAAAGTGGGCTTAGTTCCTAAGTCATGGGTAAGCTCAACTTCCACTTGTGGGTTTAGTGCTGCATTTAGCTCTTCTGCACTATATGTGGGGGCGTTTTCTAGCGAACCATTGAATAGGCTCTCGTACTCGCTTTCAGGAAAAATACCGTTCACGGTAATACGGAAAGACTCAGTTGCAGGTGCTTTTATGCTATCACTGTCCCCAATTAATTGCTTTATTGAGGAATCTTGCTGTAAGGCAGCGGAGGCTATATTTGAAAATAATAAACCGCCAACACAAACAGCATAGAACAACGATTTTTTTATACTCATCATGTTTACTGGTTGGGCGTCTGGGCTCTATGCCTGACGCGTAGCGACTTATGGTTAGAGAATATTTTAGCTAGTTGCTCGACAACATAAACTGAACGATGCTGTCCGCCGGTACATCCAATGGCTACAGTAAGATAACTGCGTGTGTCTTGCTGATAATAGGGCAGCCACTTCTCGATGTAATTAGCGATATCGCGTATTAGCTCATTCACAATTTCGAATTGTGATAACCATAAAGCTACGGGCTCATCACGACCGGTCAAAGGACGCAGTACACGATCATAATAAGGGTTTGGTAAACATCTTACATCAAAAACCAAGTCGGCGCTAGAAGGAACCCCAACTTTAAAGGCAAATGATTCAAAGGTCAGGAGGATGTTTCTTGTGTCAACACCAACGAGATCCTTTATCCATGCGCGGAGTTGGGCTGGTTTAATATTTGATGTATCGATGTTGTGTTCTTGCAACTTCAGTGGGGCTAAATGCTTTCTTTCGTAGCGAACGCATTCTTCCAAAGAGGTGCTTTCGCCTGCTGAGTTTCTGACTTTATCAGTTAAGGGGTGGCGACGACGAGACTCAGAATAGCGCTGTAGGATGGTTTGATCATTAGCCTCTAAGAAGATTGTCAGAACCGGTGTGCCCATGGCTCGCAATGCAGTGATAATTTCAGGTAGACTGCCGATGTCGCCGGGCGTACGAATATCAATCGCAACCGCTACTTTTTTGATGTCGGCTTCACGTGTTGTTGCGACAAAATCATGCAGTAATTGTATAGGCAAATTGTCAACGCAGTAATAACCCAGATCTTCTAATTGATTCAGGGCAACACTTTTTCCCGAGCCGGAAATGCCGGTAATCAGGACTAAGGGGCTAATCTCTTCGTTCATCTTTTGAGCTTTCCATAATGGCTTGTGACTGACGTTCCATAAACTCAGCTAAGGTGTCAATGCCGCGCAGCTTTAAGATGGTGTTGCGTACAGCGGCTTCTACTAAAACTGCTAAGTTGCGTCCAGCTAGAACGGCTAGTTTAACACGAGGAATAGCCAGACCTAACACCTCTTCGTTTTGTTCATTGATCGGTAAGCGCTCAAAGTCTTCGCCATGTGATTTAATCAGGTGCACAATAAGCTTAAGGTTCATTTTGCGACGAACTGAGGTTTCTCCAAAGATGGTTTTAATATCTAAGAGACCTATACCTCTTACCTCTAGAAGGTTTTGCAGGAGAGCATCGCAGCGTCCCTCAATAACACCAATAGCCGGACGACTCAACTCGACCACATCGTCAGCGACTAAACCGTGTCCTCTTGAAATAAGTTCAAGCGCTAATTCGCTTTTACCTAGACCCGATTCACCGGTAATTAGTACGCCTAAACCAAGGACATCCATTAATACACCATGGACCAAGGTTTTTGGGGCATAGCGACGGCTTAAGTAAATTCTAATGGCATCAATTAAATAGGCGGCATCAACCGGGCTGCTTAATAAAGGAATACCTTGTTGTAGACAGAATTTGTATAAGGTAGCTGGTGTTTCCAAGTCCTCGGCAATAATAATACAGGGTACATTATGATTGCCGAGCTCTTTAAGTGAGCGGTTTTGGGTTGCCTTGGAAAGGCTGTTAAAAAAGCTTACCTCTTCGAAGCCAAAAACCTGGATTCGATCAGGGTGTACCATATTTAGATGACCGATTAGATCGGCTGAAGACAAGTCATTAGCCGGAAGCGCCTTGTTTCCGAACTCTTCGTTGGTAATCCAAGATAGGTGCAGGCTGTCCTCATGTTCTTTTGCCAGTTCTTGGATTGTTACCATGGTAATTGCCTTGGAGTTTATTGTTGGTTAAAGAGATCGTAGATAGCTTCGGCATCAGTAAGTGATTGCAGTTGTGCTCTAGTTTCTTCGTTTGATAAGGTTTTGGCTAGAGAGGCCAAGATTTCCAGATGCTCTTGAGTGGCATTTTCGGGGACGAGCAATATCACCAGGATATTGACGTTTTCATTGTCCGGTGCGTCAAAAGGAATTGGATTTGCCAAGCGCATAAAAGCTGCGGCTGGTTGGGTTAGGTTAGGGATGCGGCCGTGAGGTACAGCTACTCCATGACCTAAGGCTGTAGAGCCTAGTCTTTCTCTGGAAAAAAGGCTGTCAAAGACAGTTGAGCGAGAAACTCCTTGATGGTTTTCAAAGAGCAGAGCTGCCTGTTCAAAAGC
>JAAZFX010000144.1 GCA_012511555.1 Alcaligenaceae bacterium
ACTGCTGAAAACGTTGCTAATGAGTTTAATATCTCTCGTGAAGAGCAAGACGAACTGGCTGCCGAGTCACATCGTCGCGCAGCTAATGCTATCGAGCAAGGTTACTTTAAAGAGCAAATTGTTCCTGTAGTACTCAAAACTCGCAAGGGTGAGACAGTGTTTGATACTGACGAGCACGTTCGTCCAGGCACGACTGTAGAGAGTTTATCTAAGATGCGCGCAGTTTTCGCAAAAGAAAACGGTTCAGTGACTGCCGGTAATGCCTCTGGTATTAATGACGGTGCCGCTGCGGTTGTATTGATGAGCGAAGAAGCGGTTAAAAAGCATGGTGCTAAGCCTTTGGCGCGTTTGGTTTCATACGCTCACGCTGGTGTTGAGCCACACATCATGGGTATTGGTCCTGTTCCTGCCTCTAAGAAAGCCTTAGAAAAAGCTGGTCTTAAGGTAGAAGATATGGATGTGATTGAAGCTAACGAAGCGTTTGCCGCTCAAGCATTAGCCGTTTCTAAGGGTTTAGGCTTTGACCCTGCCAAAGTTAACCCTAACGGTAGTGGCGTTGGTTTAGGTCACCCAATTGGTGCGACGGGTGCCATCATTACCACAAAAGCAATTCACGAATTACACCGTACTGGTGGTAAATACGCTTTAGTGACTATGTGTATCGGTGGTGGTCAGGGTATTGCCGCTATTTTTGAGCGTGTAGAGTAAGTCTTTGCAAGCTTAATTAGCTTTTAGCAGTAGTTGTAGAAGCCGTTCTCTTTTTTGGGGACGGCTTTTATCTATATTAAGTGTTGTAAAAGCAGTTTAAACTAGGGGGAGGGTTAAATGACCGTTATAAAAAATAATTCAAAACAATCAGTTCCTGTTCTTATGTACCATCATGTGACGCCGGAAGGAGGCTCGTTAAGCTGTAGTGTACGTAATTTTGACTCTCAACTTAAAGGCTTGGTAAGGCACGGTTATAGCACCTTAACTGCAGAGCAGTTTGCCGGGTTCCTAAAAGGTGAGGCTGTTCCCAAAAAATCTGTCGTATTAACTTTTGATGATGGTTATTTAAACAATTTTGTTTATGCCTACCCAATACTGAAAAAGTATGAACTAAATGCCTTGTGTTTTTTAATTACACAGCATATTCATGAGGGAGCTGTTCGTCCTGTCATGGGAAGTTCAGAGGTTTTACCAAGTAGCTATGGACACAGCGAATGTAAGCAACTCATTGCCGACGGGCGTGCTGACGAAGTTATGTTGCGTTGGGAAGAAGTGCGCGAGATGCAGCGTCATGGCACATTCAGTTTCCACAGCCATACTCATACGCATATAAGATGGGATTTATCAGAAGACGCTGCTAATAAAAATATAGCCATTCGTAATGATTTACTTCTGGGGCAAGAGCAGTTTAAGTTGCACCTAGGTGAGGTTAGCGATCATCATTGTTGGCCTCAAGGTTATTTTGATACTGATTATGCACGGATAGCACAAGAATTGGGCTTCAAGCATTTATATACGACTGAGCCATACGGGTTTAATGTCGCTCAGGGAGATCCTGCACATATTTACCGTATAGCCGCTAAAAACAAAAGCGGTTTGTGGTTGATTCAACGTTTATGGTGGGGCAAAAACTCTCGTGCAGGGCAATGGTACAATCGGCAGAAACTTAAAAAGAGAGCACGCACAAGTAAGGCGTAGCACCTCAAGAGTTTAGCGCTTACATACGATCAAATACCGAGCCCTTATGTGGTTGGAATATACGCTCATAAAAGCGCGCCGCATATTCATCTGTCATGCCGGAAATAAAATCACAAATCACTCGCATCTGCATAGACTCATCGTCTCCGGACTTTTCGTAGCGCTCTTTATGACTATTCGGTAACAGACGCATAGGATCTGAGCTTAATGTTTGAAATAATTCAATGATAATTTTCTGACCCTTAAACTCAAGCTGCTGTACATTAGCACTGAGAATGACTTTATCCATCACTAAATCAGAAATATGCTTGAGCAGAGCCTTTTGGTCCTCAGCAAGATAGGCATTGAATTTAATTAGTGGTTCTTTAGCGTTTTCAATACCGCTGCGATCAATGAAAATATGGCTAATGCAGCTGTGGACTAAACGACCGATTTGTCGTTTGCGCTTGTAGCTTTCACTAGAAAATAAATTATCTTCTATCTCTTCGGATTTTGCACGAAGCATTGCTTCATCATGGGAAGCATCAAAGAGTGCTTTGAATAGCTCCTGTCGATCGGCAAAATGTGCACGCCAAATCTCGCGAGTAATTAGGCCAAGAGAGATGGCATCTTCTAAATCATGTAGTCCATAGGAAATATCATCAGCTAGCTCCATGATGGAAGTATCAAAAGCTTTGTGACGTGTTTTAAAGTGCTTTCGCTTCGTCTCGGTAGAGGGATCGAAGGTAGAGGTAAAGGCTTGTCGTTCCTCTTCTGATAAAGGCTCAAGGATCCAATCAACAATTTCTTGTTCTGTATCCAAGAAACACTTAGGCGGAAGCTGTTCGCTCGCTTTACAACGCCATAGTGGATCATTTAGTGGTCCATAAGCAGGCGGGTTAGCTACTTTGCTATAAGCCAGAGGGTATTTCAAAACGCCTAGTAAAAGGCGGCGTGTGGGGTTCATGCCGTTATGTTCGGTATATTTATCCAGGCATGATAGGATTCTGAGGCTTTGGCCATTACCTTCAAAGCCACCATAGTCACGCATACAAATATTCAAGGCAACTTCACCGCCGTGACCAAAGGGCGGGTGACCAATATCATGCGCCAGACAAATGGCATTCATTAGCTCATAGTCAGGTAATAACTTTAGAAGTTTCTCGGTTTCTGTTTTTTCAACGTCGGTGATATGAAACTCAGGGCGTTGCAGCTTTTGTTCTAGCCAGCGCACAATACCTACCCCGATTTGTGCCACCTCAAGTGAGTGTGTCAAACGTGTGCGATAAAAATCACTCTCACCCAAGCCTAAGACTTGGGTTTTTGATTGCATCCGTCTAAAAGCAGAAGAGTGGATTAGGCGTGCAAAATCACGCTCCCAAGGGGTTCGAACTTCACGCTCAGAGCTCGAACCGGAGAGATCCGGATCAAATCGCTGGTGCCAAACTGTGTTAATTTCAATCTCGTGACTTGTAGGAGCCATCCTCTATTTCCTTTGAGAATTTTTAAACCGCTTTAGCTTCTAAAGCAATAATTTGTTTTTTCCGTTCAACTCCCCAACGGTAACCGGAAATTCCTCCGTCACTACGCAAAACACGATGACAAGGCACAACAATTCCATGGCGATTATGTGCACATGCACTAGCCACTGCACGCACAGCTTTGGGCGAGCCAATATGCTGAGCTATTTCTGAATAAGATGCGGTTTTGCCAACAGGAATGTTTTTAAGATCGGCCCAAACTTTTTTCTGAAATTCTGTGCCCTCTATGTATAAAGGCAGTTTTTGCATTTTTTTATAAACTGCCAGACTGGGGCTGTTTAAAAAATCTTTTAAAAGATCTAAGGTTTTATGGAGCAGTTGATTGTTTTTATCACCTTTGACTAGTTGAGCATCGCTTAAATGCTTTGCTGCATAGTCGCGCAAATCTTGCAGAGGCGCTTTCTCAGAATCGCCGAGAAGTATGGAGTAAACCTGTGAATCAAGTGTTGCCACCAAAACAGTTGCTACTTTGGTATCAACACTCGCATAGTAAATAATCGGTGCGGTTGAGTTCATGATAATCTCTCCCTGAGTTTTGTGATTACCTAAGAAGATATTGAGAAATCGCTTAGGACTTGTCCAGTAATATCTTGAAGGCACTTAAGTAGCGATTAGCCATTACCTCTGCCGTGTGATTTGCTATCGCATACTCTTCTGCCAGTATAAGCTGATTTTTAGTGACGTCACCCATATCAAGTGCTTGCTTAAGACTATTAGCTAGAGCCTCTGAATCTCCAACAGGACAAAGGTAGCCACGCTCATTATGGTCGCCTATCAGATCATTGGGGCCACCACTTGCTGTAGAAACGACAGGGATTTTATTAAAAAAAGAATTAATAATGCCGTTATTCGCACCTTCGTAACGGCTAGTCAGCAAATAAGCATCAAAGCCTTCAAATAGTTGCTCCACCTGTTTTTGAAAGCCCATAAAGAAATACACTTGTTCTAAGCCAAGCTCTTTAACTTTAGCTTGGCATTCTGCCAGCATGTTGCCAGAACCAAAGTGGAGTACTGCAAAGTCCTGCCGTTGTTGATGAAGTCGATGGATAGCTTGTATTTGTACTAAGGGCTCTTTTTCTACAGTGATCGCTGCTACGATACCAATGATTTTTTTATTTTTAATGTGATGCTTGGTGAGAATATCATTAAAGCGTTGAGAGTCAAAGGCTTGAGGTACAGAGGCGATGGGGATGACTAGATTGGCGCCGCGGCTCTGTTTAGTAGAACTCTTTAACTCGGCAGGGGTTTGGATAGAATTAATTACCCCAAGCCTAACTGCCTCACCCATACTGGCTCGAGAGATACCAACAAATAAATCAGTGCTCAACCATTTTTTTCTGGTTCTGTTTTCTTTATGTGTTTTGACTGGAAAAGAAGTACGGCGTGTGTAGACTAATTTGCCTTTGTAGCGCCATTTGAACAACGCTGCCCAAGTCAGGCTATTAGCTGTTTGGCAATGAATAATATCGTATTTATTGGCTTTGCCTAATAAAAAGAAAAGAGCAATAGCATGCGCTTCTTTATAGGTGTGGACCTTGAAACCTTTTTGTTTAGCACGTGTTGCCAAAGGTTCGTCAGCTCTAGCAAGCAGTTCAACATCATGATTTGCTAGACGAAATTGCTCCATGCTCAAAAATGTTTGAGCCTCGCCACCGCGCCAGTCTTTTTCCATATTAATTTGGAGGATTTTCATTGCTTCTTTTTTCCTTCGACTTGTAGTGCAACATAGCGTACTTATTAAATACGGATTGCATGGACAGTACGGTTATGACGACACCGGCGCGACCATCGAGAAAACCTCTTCTTAATATGTAGTCTCTTAGGATGCGACCAAGAGACTTAACAATAGCCTTGGCAATGCTGGAGGTTTCGCCTGCCTTGGCTCGTTGTTCTGCCCATGCTTCTGCGTAAGCTATGCTTTTCTTTAAATGTTCGTAGTAACTACTAAAAGTGTAATGGAGTAAATGGCCCTTGAGTTTAACCTGCTTGGTCCCTTCGGGAATAATGACACTTTCATGTACTAATTTGTCATTGTAGTGAGTAAGGGTAGTAGGATAGAGCCTTGTCACAAAGTCAGGATTTGCACTGCCATAACGTACAAAACGGTCAAAATACCAGTTTAAGCGGTCGAGTTTGTATACGATATGGTTTTCATTTTTGTCGAGTGCTTCACGGATGCTCGCGGCTAATTCAGGGGTGACTACCTCATCGGCATCTAACCATAAGATCCAGTCAGATTTGACGTAGTTTTGCGCTATTTGTCTTTGACGACCAAAACCGGGCCAGTCGCTCTGAACATAAAATTTATCGGTATAGCGACGGGCAATTGCTTCCGTATCATCGGTGCTGCCTGAATCTAAAATTACAATCTCATCGACTAACTTGGCAATGCTTTCCAAGCATTGTTCGATGACTTTTGCTTCGTTTTTAACAATCATTGCCACGGCGAGTGTCGGGCGGAGTGAGGTAGTTGAATTGTTCATTTAAACCTAAATAATCTCAATGTCTTTGCCGCGGAAGAAACGCACTAAATTGATCAAGCTGGAAATAACTGCAGCAATAATCCCTATGCTTATCGCATAGTATACTCCGTGATTGGCTGATAAATGAAAGCAAATCGCAACGCAAGCAGCGCCGACACTTTGACCAAATACCCTCGCACTGGATTGCGTAGCGCCGGTTGCACCACTACGATGGATAGGAGTTGATAATAAAATGGTTTTGTTGTTAGGGGTTTGGATAAAGCCAAAGCCTAGACCGCAAAAGAACATACAAAGCGCATAAAAACCTAGCCAAACGTCGTGAGGAAGTAATAACAAAATGATCAAAGCGCTAAACATAATCGAAGAACCGATAGACGCTAAAATAGAAGCAGGGTATTTACTCGATAAATAGGCTGCAGGTCTAGCCATCAGGGTAGAGCCAATAGGCCAAGTCATAAACAACATACCCACCGTACTAGTTGCTAGCCCAATATTATTTTCATAGAAAAAGGGCAGACTCAACATAGCAGAAGCCGCTGCCCCAAAGCATAGGGCGGAAACGATCACCGCATACTTAAAGGTTGGTATACGAAATAGATCTACCGGAAAGAGCGGCGCTTCTTGTCTGGAAGAATAGCGCCATAAGACTGTGCCGCCAATTAGCGCAACGCTTAACAAAGCAATACCAACGGGTGTGTTGCTAATCACCAAATCACAGCCGGTAATAAAACTTCCCAAAGTCACAATATTTAAAATGGCACTCTTAAAGTCATAAGGACTGGTAATACGAGGAACTTTGGGTAAAGAATGTGAAAAAAACAGTGAAATTATACAAAGTGGAATGGCAATGACAAAAATCCATTGCCAAGAGGAGATCGATATAATAAAAGCACCCAAAGCTGGACTTAAAACCGCCGTAGTCCCTACCACCATGGCATTGAGACTGATACCATTGGCTATTTCTTTGGGTGGATAAATATGCCGCATCATGGCGCCGAAAATGCTCATCATAACGGCGCCCCCAAGACCATTAACTACTCGACCCGTGAGCAGCATGGGTAGGTTGGTAGATAAAGCGCAGATGACGCTACCAAACATGAAAATTGTAACACCGCTACGGAACATGTTGACAAAGCCAATTCGTTCGCCGAGAGCTGACATTGGTAGTGTCATTGCGATAAGAGTCACTAAATAGGCGTTAACTACCCACACACTTTGATGCGGTGGAATGCCAAGATCATTAGAGATGGTGGGGAGGGCCAAGTTAGCAATACTTGCATCCATTACACTGACGGAGATAGCTAAAATAATAGCTATCACTGCCCAGTAGCGCTGAGGCTTCGGGATGCCCTCAGTACCTACCGCTTGAGCTCGTTCTGAGCCAGTATGCTGGGGTTTGGGGATGCTACTGGGTTTAGCTTTAATTTTTGACATGTAATGCTGATTAGTGCTTTTTCTTTACCGGTCGTTTCCAATGATGAAAAGTAGTTTGTGTACTTTGCGTTACTGTTAATTGGTTGGCCGGGGCATCGTGACGTAAAGACGTGCCGGCGCCAATAGTTGCGCCTTCGCCGACTGTCACTGGAGCGATTAATTGCGTGTCAGAACCAATAAAGGCGTCATCGCCAATGACTGTAGTAAATTTATTGACACCATCGTAGTTGCAGGTAATGGTACCGGCGCCGATGTTAACGCGCTGACCAATGACGGCATCGCCGAGGTAACTGAGGTGGCTGGCTTTACTAAAGGCACCTAAACGTGTGTTTTTAATTTCTACGAAGTTGCCGACCTGGCTGCCCTTGCTCAGTTGTGCGCCCGGGCGAAGACGAGCATAAGGTCCAACTTTACATTGGTCTGCAATCTCAGCTTGATCTAGATGACTAAAGGCTTCAACTTTGCTGTCTTTAGCGATTTTGACATTTTTCAGTAGGCAATGGGGACCGATTTGTACACCGTCTTCGAGTACGACATCGCCTTCAAAAATACAGCCAATATCAATAAATACATCGCGACCGCAAGTGAGGGTGCCACGAATATCAATACGTTTGTCATCGGCCAGTGCAACCCCCTGAACTAACAGCTGACGGGCTTGTTCTTGTTGCCAGGCGCGCTCTAGTTCAACTTGCTGTAGGCGACTATTAACGCCAAGCGTTTCCCATGATGCATCAGGGTGAGCTGCGCTGACGGTAACACCGTCATTGACTGCCAGGGCGATGACATCGGTTAGATAGTACTCGCCTTGAGCATTGTTATTGTTAATATTGGCTAACCACTTTTTAAGTTGATTGGTGGGGGCGCAAAGAATGCCTGTATTAACTTCCTTAATCTCATGTTCTTCAGGAGAGGCGTCTTTGTGCTCAACAATACGATTTACATTGCCTTGATCGTCTCGAACAATGCGACCATAACCTGTGGGGTCATCAAGGAACTCGGTTAAGACGGCAACGCCATTGGCTGAGGCCTCAATAAGGCGCTTTAAGGTATCGGCTTGTACTAAGGGTACGTCACCATAAAGGATTAGGGTTTTATCTTCGTCGTTATTGCCGACAAATAAAGGCTCTGCCTGTTGCACTGCATGACCTGTACCATATTGGGGTTGTTGTAGAGCAAAAGCTAAGTCTTTTTGATGCTCAAAGGTTGCTTTTACAGTGTCAGCACCATGACCAACAACTACTGCAATTTGTGCAGGGTTTAATTGCTTTGCACTATCTATGACATGAGTCAGCATTGATTTACCTGCAAGTTTATGAAGCACTTTGGGTAGATCAGACTGCATACGCTTACCCATGCCGGCAGCTAATATTACGATGGTTAATTTCATGGTTCTTATGTTAGTTAGTAAATAATTAAAATGTAATGTGAGTTTTATCTGTTTGATGTTTCAACGGTATTAATTGTCCGCTTTTTTAGTGGCTGTGGTTTTTTTCGAGGCTGTGCCAGGGCTGCTTTTTTTTGTCACCGCTTTTTTTACGGCAGGTGTTTTTTTGGCAGCACTTTTAGTTGCTTTTTTCGCTACCTTTTTGGTGGCTTTTTTTGCTGTAGCTTTTACATCTTCAGTTGCTGATGTAGCGGTTTCTGTTGGCTCTTCAACCGGAGTGGCTGAAGCCACTGAGGCGACGATGTTTTTAAATTGATCACCAAGTAGATTGAACCAGTTTAGAGCTTGTTCTTGAACTAGACTGCTGGTTTCGGCAAAGCTTGTCTGCTCATCGTTGTTATCAGCTGCCTCTGTTGTTTCGGCAGTACTTTCGCTTTGGGCAGGACCAGCTTCTTCAACAGCAGCTTTGGTCTTTACTTTGCTTTTTGACTGTTCTGCTGCAGCTTCTGATGATGCTTGAGCGGCTTTGATTGGTTCGCTCATCATTTCCATCAGGCTACTGAAGTTTTGTAGGTTGGCCTTTTGAATTTCCAAGCTGTGAATGCTGCTACTCAGCATGGAGTGGTTAAGTTTGAGCCAGGACTCTACGGCTTTTAATTCCTCAATACGTTTATCAAGTTCGTTGGGATCCATGGCCATGGTTGATGCCTGTGGTGCCATAGTGGCGAAGTTTTGCCATGCTTGTCCCATCATTTTCATGCTGTTAAGCATGAGATTAGGGTCGCCTATATCTTCTGGCATCATGTTAACAAAAGGGAAGTTGAAGTTAAAAGGATCGTTGCTCATTTTGCTCTCCTCGAGGTGCTAGGGCTCTTTACTTATGGCGTCGTTTGGGCTTGTTGATGCAAGCTTTTAACATGTGAATTAATTAAACTATCTAAGAGTACAATGGCCGCTTCAATCGTAATTACCTTATCCTTGATCATTTGTACTACTTCTTTGGGTTTGAAGACTTCAATGCGCTCAACCTCGCCATCCTGGTTCTGTGGTTGAGTGTCAGATGGAATGATGCAGTCACTAACTAAAATATCCTCTAGTTGATAGCCTTCGGGTAGTCTACGGCGCATCCGTAAAATAGAACGAATTGGCGTACGTAGCTTCAGATCGCTTTGACTTAGTCCAGCTTCCTCTTCAGATTCGCGAATTA
>JAAZFX010000145.1 GCA_012511555.1 Alcaligenaceae bacterium
ACCTTGTTTTGAGATTCTTTGGTGCCTATGCCTTCCAGGTAATTTACAGGGCCTTCATCATAAAGTTGGCCCAGTTTATAGGCATTGCTTTGTGAGCTTGGGGTGTTTGTGGTGCCGTCAAAGACAAACATTAACAGGCCTAAGGGATCTATAAATTGACGTGGGTTTTGATTGGCATAACCAAAGACATCATTACTGGCAATGGGACCCAAAGGATCAGGTTCCAGATAATGACCTACTTCGGGATCATAATTACGATAGAGGTTTTGATGTAAACCACTTTCTGCATCATAATATTGGCCTGGTAAACGCAGATTAAACTCAATATCTTCGATAATAACTTGGCTTTTGCCGAAGGTCTCATTGTCAGCTAACCATACTGTTTGTTGAAACTCATCTGTCACTAAAAAGGGCTGGCCGCTTCCATCACTGTGGATATAGAACAGTTGGCCATTGGTATCTTCAGAGTAATCAATGAGTGCGACTGGAAGTACACCATCGTATATGTAGCGACGACTAATAAATGCTTTTTTATTCATTGAGTCGCCATAGTTTACTTCTGTAGCAGTAGTAGGTATAAAAGCTTCAGCAACTAGTTGCTGATTTAAATAATAATATTGAGTTTCACCCTTGGCGGTGACTTTTCTAATGCGCTGATTTAAGGCGTCATAAATATAACTTGCAATGGTATTGCCACCCTTTTTGATTTCTGTGAGTAAATTTCTTTCATCGTAGACTAACTCTAAGTTATCCATATGATGTATAAAACCAGATTTATCTCTTTGGATGTTTTTAATGATTAGTTCGTCTTGTTTTTCAATATCATCTTCTTTGATTGTTTTGCTTTTATGTTGACGAGCAAAGGAAGCGCCACCGAGTTGCCAAGCGTATAAATCAGTAGCCGTGCTTTGACGGTCGTGTTGATCAGTATCTACTCGTATAAGCTGACCGTTAGGGTTGAATTCATATTGCCTAAACTTATTGATATCTAAAGTAGTAGATAGATGATGTTCTGCAGCCAAGAGACCATCATCATGGTAGTAGCGAATTTCTTGCCAAATAGGGCTAGCTTCATCCTCTTTGAGTAGTTGCAACTTGATACTGTTTTTAATAAAGCTAGGATTTTGACGGGCAATTGCTTTGAAGTTGTTGCCATATCTTCGCTCTTGGTTGCTTAAGCGCTCATAAACTAATTTCCACTTATCTTCTTTAGCGGCATTTGCTGCTTGCCAATAGATGGCTTTTAGCTGCTTATTATCATCATATTGATAAAAGAGGAACCCCCGTTCAGGCAGTTGATGCTCGGCTAAGTTCTCGGTTGCGAAGGGTGTGAAAAATTCATTTAAACGTGATTCTTTATGGTTAGCCCACCAGCGTGTTGTTCTCAAGTTAATACTTTGGCTACGATTATTGATATTCAGGTTTTTTCTATCGTCTTCACCACTTAAAATAAATGTTAAACGATTAAACTTAGTTAATAAGCTCCTTGGCGCCGTTGGATCGTAACTGCCTAACAAGCCGCCATATCTGGTTCGCCTAGAACCATCATCCTCATAGTGTCGACTATACATTCTCGTCTTATTCGCGAAGCTCTTATACTTTGGAAATAAAGTATCTGTGTCCAGTTCATAAAGTGTTTTACCAGTATGTAAGCTGCTCCAGCCATGAGGTGTGCCGTCTTTATCATAATAAATGCGTAAGCCGGGCCATCCCCTATGGTCTATCCCTATGCTCTCAATGCTGTTGTCATTTGCATGACGTCTGATGTTAAGACCGTTAATGCCGATGATTTGGCCATCGTCATTGTATTTGACCTCTGTGCCTGGAACCGGGCAGGCAAAGCAAGGGGCACCCTCGACTTTTGTGAGTAAATACTGACTACCAAGCATGGTTGTATGAAAACGGCTAAGACTCTTCTTGGTGCCTTGTGTTTGAGTAACATCGGTAATCCCCGTGTCACCGTTGTATTGAGGGGTTTTGACATAGTTAAGCTGCATGGATAGCGGCTCACTAAGCTGCTCGTGTTGATGAATCACGGTCTTAGTGGCTCGGCCCCACGTGTCATAAGCCCAAGCTACATCGCGGTAAGGCTCCTTGTCGTCAAGTTCGTAATGTCTGGCGCGTGCTATTAAATATGGTGATAGCGGTTCCTCCGCTTCAACATCTCGAACGATATGCTCATAGGTGATTTTCGCGCCATTTACATGATGGGCAGCGAGAAGGCGTGGTTCATCAAAGCCTCTGGGAATATCATGCTTGAATTCTAAACTACCCTCGGGCGTATCAATTTGACTTAGGCGAGCACGGTTACCCAAAATAGCATAGTGAAAATCCATGCTTTGTTGTTTGATGTTTTGTACCTTAAGGATGGCCTCATAAGTGGGGCCTGGTTTAATTTCTCTTTCAATAAAAATAGCCTCAGTAAAAGGCATTTGACTAATCACCAAATGGCCATGAGCATTAAACACATCAATGGCTCCGGAGGGATATTGCCAGAGCCAAAGCTCCCCCTGTAAGGTGCGTAAATAGTTTTTTGAGAAAAAGTCATTGACTGACTTTCTACCACTAGTGGATTTGGACCAGTCAAGTCGCTCCATCACCCCACTTAATTTGACCTTTTTTAAAAAGCCATATTCATTGAAACGCGACTGCGCAATATCACCCTGTAAAGGGTCAAACATGATGCGTGTGCTGTCATCAAGCAGGATTTGCGCCTGTTGTCCCCGCCAATAGAGTTTGCGACTATATGAATGACGCCAACCCTGACCGATTAGAGCAGGGGTTAATTGCGTTGAGTTGTAATATCTAAGGAACTCAAGACCGGAATAATCATCGTCACCCCAATAGTCCAACTCCTCTTGGTACTTATTGCCATTGGTCAAATTAATGGGATTTGCTGCAGCCCTATTCTGTCCGGGATTATTGCCTGTGCCAAAGCAGGGATTGCCGGTAGAGGGGGCTGAGCACTCAGAACCAGAGCTTGTCGCAGCTTGTACCGAAGCGGGGTCAGGTAAAGCCAAAGCACTAAATAATACTAAAACAGCAAAAGCCGACGGAATTCCTAGATTCATAAAGCTATTCCCAAGACAATAAAGAAACTATTCATTGTTATTGAGAATACTATTAAAAAGATCGAAGTGAGCTAAATTTGTCCAGGTACTATTTGTTTAAAAACTCACCACCGGAGCAGTGAGTCTCACACTATCAAAAACTATTTCTTTTTGTATAAATCAGCCTGGATACGGTCAAATATACCGCCATCACCAAAGTGAGTGTTTTGTGCTTTGGTCCAACCGCCAAATACCTCGTCAACCGTAATTAGTTTAATTTCAGGGAATTTGTCAGCAAACTCTGCGGCAATTTCCGGATTGCTTGGACGGTAAAAGTGTTTGGCAGCCAGTCGTTGGGCATCGTCGCTATAGAGATTCTCTAAATAAGCTTCTGCCACTTCGCGTGTGCCTTTTTTGTCAACGTTTTTATCAACAACGGTGACAGGCGGTTCGGCTAGAATGCTTAGAGACGGTACGACAATCTCCAATTTATCATCACCCAGCTCTTGAATAGAGAGATAAGCTTCATTTTCCCAGGCAATAAGCACATCGCCTAAACCGCGCTGTACGAAAGTATTGGTAGAACCACGAGCGCCTGTGTCTAAGACTGATACATTGCCGAAGATATCACGTACAAATTCATAGGCTTTGTCTTCATCACCGTTATTTTTCTCTAAAGCATAAGCCCAGGCGGCAAGGTAGTTCCAACGTGCACCACCAGAGGTTTTAGGGTTTGGAGTAATGACTTCTACATCATCGCGAGTTAAATCATTCCAATCTTTAATATTCTTAGGATTGCCTTTGCGAACTAATAACACGATGGTGGAAGTATAAGGTGAACTGTTTTTCTCAAGACGACTCTGCCAGTCTTCAGGAATTAATTCGTCTTGTAAGCGTAAGGCGTCGATATCATAAGCGAGGGCGAGTGTTACCATATCAGCTTCTAAACCAAAGACCACAGAGCGCGCTTGAGAGCCTGAGCCGCCATGTGATTGGCGAATAACGACATCGTCCCCCGTGTTTTCTTTCCAATGTTTGGCGAAACTTGCGTTATATTCGCGGTAAAACTCTCGGGTCGGATCGTAAGATACGTTAAGTAAGTTGATTGTGGCAGCTAAAACCGGTGCTGTAACTAGGGCAGATACTGTAGCAATAAGTGTTTTAGGTAAAAAGCTTTTCATTTGTTATTCCTATAATGTAGATGTTTTTAAGCGTCTATTGATAGATGCATGGGGTACATCATAGGTGTGAAGTCTATATAGCTAAAAATACTATTTTGTCATTTGTTTATGCAGCATTTTATATTTCAACTACTAATGTCTTTCTAAGCTATTGTTTAATTGGATATTAGTAGTTTTATAGCTTAAAGTTATTGAGGACTCTTATAACTTTAAAGATTTAGTTCATGTTATAAAAAGTATTAGTAATTGCCTAAATTCGCTATTCTAGGCATTATAAATAGAATGGATAATGTCTGTAACTACAGGAGAATTAAATGCTGATTACCTTTAAATCAAAAAATAGTGGCGAAGTTTTTATGCTTGATAAGCATGCGCTTGCCGTGCTAAAAGTTGCCGGACGTGATTATGGCGAGCAGTTACCGGCAGAGGGTGTTTTTACCGCAGAGCAATTGTCTGATGCGATCGCTAATTTACGTCAAGCGGTTGAAGAGGATGAAAATAAAGATATGCATAGTTACGCTGTTCACGACAAAGAAGAGGAAGAGCGCAAAGAAGAAGAGCGTGAAAAGAAGCATCCAATGCTAGAAGGCGTGAGTTTTAGTCAACGTGCTTATCCGCTCCTGAATATGTTTGAAAATGCACAAAAGCACGACGATGAGGTGATCTGGCAAAGTGGTAGCGGCTGGTAATTAGTCGTTATCCCAAGAAAAAACCGAGCACTTCAAAAAGTAGCTCGGTTTTTTAATTGTCTGAAATTTACTAATAATTAAACAGTTTCAGCTTCTTCTTCTGCTTCAACGTCAACTGTTTGTAGGTGGCGGTTAATTGCACTAATCACCGCCAGGAATGAAGAAGTGACGATATCTTTATGCATGCCTACACCGTAGCCCGATTGAGAGTCACCTAAGCGTAATTCAATGTAGCTCGCTGCTTTACTGCTTTCACCGCTACCAATCGCATGCTCTGAGTAGTCCATAAACTCAATCGGCATACCCAGGGCATTGATAAATGCTGAAATAGCGCCATTACCCTTACCACTAAAGGTTTTTTCTTCGCCGTTGTAGTTCATACGAACAACTACTGAGAAGCGCTCGTTTTCAGCTGCTTCGTTGTGGCTAGTGATTTGGTGATCGATTAGTTGCCAAGGGGTGTTTTGTTTTAAATACTCGTCTTCGAAAATATCGTAAACCATTTGGGCATTGACTTCTTTACCTGTTTCGTCAGTCACACGCTTAATGGCACGACTAAACTCAATCTGTAAACGACGCGGTAAGCTTAAGCCATGTTCCTCTTCAAGTAGATAAGCCACGCCACCTTTACCTGATTGGCTATTTACACGAATTACAGCATCATAGTTACGACCCAAATCGGCCGGATCAATCGGTAAATAAGGTACTTCCCAAACGGCATTTGCTTTTTGGGCAGCAAAGCCTTTTTTAATGGCATCTTGGTGTGAACCAGAGAAAGCTGTAAATACTAAATCGCCGGCCCATGGGTGGCGTGGGTGTACTGGTAATTGATTGCAGTATTCGGCAGTACGACGTACTGAATCGATATCGGAGAAGTCTAAGCCTGGATGAATTCCTTGAGTGTATAGGTTAATCGCTAGGGTCACCAAACATACATTGCCAGTGCGCTCGCCACTACCAAATAAACAACCCTCTACTCGATCAGCTCCCGCCATCTGTGCTAACTCAGCGGCAGCTACTGCCGTTCCACGGTCATTGTGTGGGTGAACACTGACAATGCATGCTTCACGATTGTTAACGCTATTGCAGAAGTACTCGACTTGGTCCGCGTAAAGATTAGGCGTAGTCGCTTCAATGGTGGCTGGTAAGTTAAAAACAATTTTTTTATCAACAGTCGCGCCATAAGTTTCAGCTACCGCATTACACACTTCAACCGCAAATTCAGGTTCGGTGGTAGAGAAGACTTCAGGTGAGTATTGATAACGCCAGTTAACTTCCGGGTAACGAGCTTGCTCAGCCATGACCATCTTGGTGCCGGCAACAGCAAAGTCACGCACTTCTTCTTTGCTCATTTCAAAGACAATTTTGCGGAAAGCAGGGGCACATGCATTGTACAAGTGGACCATGGCATTTTTAGCGCCGGCACATGAATCAACAGTACGGGCAATTAGTTCTTGGCGTGCTTGAGTAAGTACAATGATGGTTACATCATCAGGAATAAGATCGTTTTCAATGATGTAGCGTACAAAATCAAAGTCCGTGTCGGAAGCAGAAGGGAAGCCGACTTCGATTTCTTTAAAACCGATTTTAACTAAGTGTTTAAAGAAGCGTAATTTACGTTCAATGCTCATCGGCTCAATAAGCGCCTGATTGCCGTCACGCAAGTCGGTACTCATCCAGATTGGCGGCTCAGTGATTGTTTTAGAAGGCCAAGTACGTTCAGAAAAGTCGCGCGCAAAAGGTTTAAAAGGGACGTATTTAGTTGCTGGGTTTGATAGCATGATGGGCACCTATTTCTTTCTATTCAAGAGGCTTGTGGCCTGGATTTTTCTATAAATCGTCTTGATATAGATTTTATATATATAAAAAATAAAAAACTGTATTGAGAAAAACACACCTCAAGAGGGGAGTAGTTTGGGTGGCTCAATGGGGTCGGCTGCATAGCACCACCTAGGCTCTAGGCTAGGCAACCGATCAATAGGAGGAGTAAACCGAGGAGGAGACCTGTGGTTTGAGTTGATAAATTAGCAGCGGTAGAAATTGAGACAGGAAAATCCACCCTAGTTGAGGCTAAGCCACCAACTAAGTGCGTATTAGGCACAGCGAAAGTTTCCTGTTGAGTATCCATAGATATTATTTCTATCATGATTGCACTAATTTATCAAGCTTTAGTCTACTCTTTGATGATTAGTGGGTCATTTTTGACCTGATCTGTATCATTTTGTCTTAGAATCGGCTCAACCTGATTGATTTCAGATTGCTGCGTTCTACGACCCATTGGTACTTCATTTTCTTCTGAGTAAGCATAGCCGTGGAGGCCTTTATGAAGAAGACGCTCTTGCTCTTTAGCTTCCTCAATGCGGCTAAATCTACCTTGTTTAAGCTCGCGGCTTAGCAGCTTCAGGTCATTTACTTTGAGTGGCTCACGACGCTCATGCCAGACCCAGGCCAAAACTTCAAGAGCCATCGGCGAAAGTGTGTCGAAGAGATGACGTGCAACAGGCATAGGAACATTGGTTTTGGAGAAGCTATCGAGACTTTGTCGGACTAGGTTATTGATAAAAGATAGTACAAAGAGAGTGATGATGATGACAATAGCCCACCAGAAGTAGACGTCGTACCTTTCCAGGTACTCAATGATGGAGTCAACTGCGGTGTCGTTTAAGAGGGAGTAGTCTATAGTTTTACCAAAGCTAAGAATTTTTTTGGCGACAAAGTACAGCACGCCTAAGATCAGTACGCTGACAGCTATCAACATAAAAAAACGACCCTTAATTAAGTTTAAAAGGGTGCTATCTACGACTTTAATATCTCTTTTGTAGTCAGAGCTTTTGGGGTTCATGGCTAGTTCTCTTCAATCTGTAATAAATGAAAATCCATTTTACCGATTTTTAACTAGCCTCACCACCTTAGGAGCAATTAACGGGAAGGGCAATCAGCTACACGGCCCCAGGCGTTGTTTGCACCACAATATTGATTACGAACTCGGCTGATACACGAAGGACGATCATTAAAGCCCAGGGCGCGACATTGAGCCATCGCCTGGTTAAAGGCGCCAACCCAAGCTAAGTTATCACCGCCGGAGCTGCCTTGAGTAGGACGTTGTCGTTGAAGAGGTTGGAAGTTTTGTGAGCCACCGGTAGAGCCCTGAGTCACCACACCACTTAAGCGCAGGTTCTCTTCAGCATACATGGCGCTACCTTCCTCATTTTTTAAGGCCTCATCGAGATAAGACTCTTTGATTTCCCAATCAATAGCAGGGCTTGCTGAAGCGAGTCCCTGAGTGCCGTCAAGTAGTGGTTGCATCGGCTGCGGGATAATTAAACGGCCCTGATCGTCATACTCTGCAGGAGGATCCAGCTCAGTGACGTTAGGGATATTAGCCTGAACCGGCACTCGGCCAATCAAGTAATCACCGGCTTGCAAACCTAGGGCGGTGGCAACACCGGCAAAAACTATAATGGTAAAAATTAATAAACGCCAAGACATAATATGTAGGAGGGTGAACCCTTTGAGTTAATTAGTGACTGTCAGCAAAAATCTGGCCGCCATGCTCACGCATTACATGAAATTGTATATCGGGATGTAGTTCCTGCGCTACTCTTAGCTGCGCGGGTGAGCTGACTAAAAACGCCGGCGCATCAACCACATCATAGGCAATATTTGCAATGTTGGTGTCCATAAACTTACGCAAGGCTTTGGGGTCGGTACTAGTGAACCATCTGGCCATATTGTAGCGAGATGGGCCTAGTAAAGCATCTACACCATATTCAGTCTTGAGGCGGTGAGCTACTACCTCGAACTGTAATTGACCGACCGCACCCAGTAATAATGCGCCACCGGCAATTTGTGGTTTAAATACCTGAATCGCTCCCTCTTCACCCAATTGGGTCAAGCCTGTGCGAAGCTGCTTACTTCTTAATGGATCTTTGACCTCAACGGTTTGAAAAAGTTCTGGGGCAAAAAACGGTAAACCAGTAAAGTGTAGCTTTTCACCTTCAGTAAGTACATCACCAAGATGTAAAACACCATGGTTAGGAATACCGATGACGTCGCCGGCGTAGGCTTCATCAACGATGTCACGACGTTGTGATAAAAATGACACGGGGTTATTAGGGCGGATGTCTTTGCCGGTACGGGCAACTCTTAAGCGCATACCGCGCTCGAACTTGCCTGAGCTTACGCGGACAAAAGCCACTCGGTCACGATGAGCAGGGTCCATATTGGCTTGCACTTTAAACACCACGCCGGTGAACTTGCTTTCATCAGGTTCAACAGTGCGCTCTAAGGCTTCACGGGCTCCGGGAGGTGGAGCATATTCGACTAGAGTATCGAGAAGCTCTTGTACACCGAAGTTATAAACAGCGGAACCAAAAAATACCGGTGTTTGCTCAGCCTTTAAAAAAGCCTCATGATCAAAGTCCGGCGTTGCGATATTAATTAGCTCAATTTCTTCTCTGGCTTTTTCTATAGTTTCCGGGCAACGTTCATCTAGCAGGGGATTGTCTAAACCGCTGATAAACTCATCAGCGTCAGAGCCGCTTTTTGACGGGTTATTACGGTTAAACATGCGCATATGATCCTTGCGCAAATCAGCAATACCGCTAAATTGACGACCCATACCGACTGGCCAGGTAAAGGGAATACAGTCCATCTCAAGATGTGATTCAATTTCACCAATCAGATCTAAAGGTTCTTGCACTTCGCGGTCAAGTTTATTAATAAAGGTCAAAATAGGTGTGTTGCGAGCACGACAAACTTGGAGTAGGCGCTCGGTTTGCGGCTCAATACCATTAGCTGCATCAACCACCATCACTGCCGCGTCTACGGCCGTTAATACACGGTAAGTATCTTCAGAGAAGTCTTGGTGTCCCGGGGTATCAAGTAGATTGATAACGCAGTCTTTATACTCCATCTGCATGACAGAGGAAGCGACAGAAATACCACGTTGCTTCTCAATCTCCATCCAGTCGGAGGATGCGTGACGTTCAGCTTTACGTGCTTTGACGCTACCGGCAATTTGAATGGCACCTGCAAATAAAAGGAGTTTTTCAGTTAACGTGGTTTTACCCGCATCCGGGTGAGAAATAATAGCAAAGGTGCGCCGTCTGGCGACTTCTTGAGAAATTTTACTGTTGCTGGACATGCTTTTTATAAGATTGTATTTTTGAGCGTAAATAGAAATTGGTCAATTGTATCATGAGCTTAGACGAGTTGAAGTAATCTAAACGTTCATAAAGGCCATGCTGAGAGCGGCTAAAATAAAGCACACTCCGAAGATTTTATTAATCCTTGCGGTGATATGTGGGTTTTTGAGTAACTTGACTAAATTTGCGGCTAATGCCACATAGCCTAACATGATGACTAAATCCACGGCACAGAGTGTTAGGCAAATTAGCACATATTGCAGCATCAACGGTCCTGTTGGATCGACAAATTGGGGAATCACCGCGAGTAGGAAAATAGCGGCTTTGGGGTTAGTTATATCAACCAAAAAGCCCTGCATAAATAGTTTTCCGGCAGTAGCCGAAGGCATATTTGAGACATCTACCCGGATCATGCTGACTGGTGAACGATACTGTTTAATACCCAGGTAAATCAAATAGCTAACGCCGACCCACTTAATGATTTCAAATAAAAGAGGTGATGTTTTAATCACTGCGGCAACGCCAACGACACTAATAATAAACTGTATCGTGTATCCAACAATTAGACCACAGACTAAGGCTGCTCCAGGCCACATGCCGTAGCGTAAACCGGCAGCCATTGAGGCTACTGCGCCCGGGCCCGGAGAAATAGATATCGCCCATGCTGCTAAAAACAAGGCCAACCAGACGGAGAAAACCATAAAGAGAGTGTGTAAAAAAAATCTGCGAGAATAAAAATAGCACGATAAATCGCGCTGACAGAGAATTATAGACTTTTAGCTAAGTTACAATCAGTTATCCCTTAGGGTAGAGTAATTTTTACTGCGACCTTAAAATAGCTTGATATTCATTAACTTTTAGAGACCCTGTTATGCGTCAATTCTTTAGATTATTTGTAGCTGCTTTATTAGCCAGTTTATTAGCCGGTTGTGGCTATAACGAAATTCAGCGTCTGGATGAAGGTGTTAAGGCCGCCTGGTCCGAGACCTTAAACCAATACCAACGTCGCGCAGATTTAGTACCGCAATTAGTTGAAAGTGTTAATGCTTATATGGTGCATGAACGTGAGTTATTGGCAGAGGTTACCGCTGCTCGCTCTCGAGTTGGATCGATCAATGTATCACCGGATCGTTTACCCACCGAAGAGGAAATGGCGCAGTTCCAGGCAGCACAGTCGCAGTTAAGTTCAGCTTTATCACGTTTAATTGCGGTATCTGAGAATTACCCGGATCTAAAGGCGGATGGTTTGTTTAGAGACTTAAATGTGCAGCTAGAAGGTACTGAAAACCGTATTGCTACTGCACGTGGTCGTTATATTAAAGAAGTTCAGGGTTATAACACTTATATTCGTCAGTTCCCGACCTTAATTACCGCGAAGATTTTTGGCTACAAGGTATTGCCTAACTTTGGCGTGGAGAATCAGGACAGCATTATGCAACGACCGACCATTCAGTTTGATAATCCACGTCCGGCAACTGCTCAATAACAGTTGATGGTCTTTCAAGATTATTTGGGAGAGGGTCATGACGCTGTTTAAACAGCCTATTACTCTACGCTCTATGCAGTTGCTACTATTGGCTATGCTGATGGTGTTGGGCACATTGTTTATACCGGCGCGAGCAGAAGTGCCGGTACCACCATTGACTAATTACGTAGTGGATGTGACCGGTACCTTGACGCCAGTTCAGTTAGACGAGCTGAATCAGGGTATTGCTCAGCTTGAAGCAGAAAAAGGTTCGCAAATCATGGTGCTGATAGTGCCGACGGTACAACCAGATGACACGGTTGAAACCTATGCTCGACGAGTCTTTGACGAGTGGCGTATTGGTCGGGCCAAAATCGATGATGGGGTGTTGGTTTTAGTTGCTAAAGACGACCGTCGCATGCGCATCGAAACCGGTTATGGACTGGAGGGAGCGATAACCGACGTACAAGCCTCTTATATTATCAATCGTGATATGGCGCCAGCGTTTCAGCAAAACAACTACTATGGCGGTATTAAAAAGGCGGTCGATAATTTAACGTTATTGATTCAAGGCGAGGAGTTGCCAGGGGTTAGCGCAACGACAAGTGAAGAGTCAGGGTTTGCTGATGTACTGCCGATGGAGCTGCTTCTTTTTATGGCAGTTTTTGTGCTGTTTTGGCCTATCTGGCTTGCCCCTATCGTGGCGGGCTTCTTTATCTTGGTTGTTAGCGGTTCGATAGGGTTTGCTTTGGCAGCGGCCGTATTGGCCTTAGTATGGAATTTACTGGTTAAGAAGTTTTTGGCACCCGGTTTAGAGGCTGCTAATAGTGTTTCATCTTCTGGCGCTAATCGTCATAAACGCAACAATGATCATTGGGGTGGTTTTGGTGGTGGCGGAGGTTTCGGCGGAGGCGGCTTCGGTGGTGGGTTTGGCGGCGGGGGCGGTGGCTCCAGTGGCGGAGGAGGAGCATCAGGTGGCTGGTAATACATTAACAAAATTAACAGGTATTGATACGCTAAAGGGCCAATACCTTGGGCGTCGCTATTTTACGCAAGAGTTTTTAGCGGAGATTTCTGCGCTGATTACCGAGTCTGAGCGGGATCATCAGGCTGAGCTGGTAGTGGCGATTGAACGAAAGTTTCCTGAGCATCTAGAGATGACGCGAGACCGCGCCTTTGAGGTCTTTGGTCGACTTAAGGTGTGGGATACGCCTTTAAAAACTGGACTTCTACTGTATTTATCTTTAGATAAACAGGCCATTGAAATTATTGCTGACCGTGGCATTGTCGTTGACAATGAGCAATGGGTAGAGGTTAGCAATGTCTTGGTCACTTATTTTAAAAATAAACAGTTTCGTGAGGGCTTAGTTGAAGCTGTGAAGCTCATTGAGGGGGTGCTTAAAACAGCTTGCCCTCAAGGTGCTGAAAGTGATGATGGTAAGGATTACTTACCCAATGAACCGGTCATTCTCTAAGCATTTACTTTTGCTTTTGTTTTGAGAAATTAGATTAGGGGTTGAGCGTCTGGCTCAATTCCCTAATTTCCTCGCCTCTAGTTCGACTATCTTTGAAGTCCTTGTTGAGGCTTGACCATTCTGGGTAGGAGCGGGCGTTTTTCAGCGGACGTGGCAGCGCTTCTTCTTGCCAGCTTTTATAATCTGCATCATGTCGTTGTATGCGTTCTTGGGCCGCATGGCCACGGCGATCTAAAGCATCTAGTAAGCGTAAACCACGTACAGCCAATAGGCGTAATACTGAGTCATCAACGGTTAGTTCACGATAGCCC
>JAAZFX010000146.1 GCA_012511555.1 Alcaligenaceae bacterium
TCTCCAGTCAAAACGAGCCCATTAATCCGAAGAAAAATGGGCTCTGATAATTAGCTACAGAAACAAAAGATATTACTTATGATACTGCTTACTGTAATTGTGCACCTCATCAACTAATACAGCAACTTGCTCCGGATTAGTAAACTGATTAATGCCATGACCTAAGTTAAATACGTGACCACCCTGACCGACATGACCAAAGTCATCAATAACCCGACGAACCTCTTGACGTAAGCTAGCCTCGGTACCAAATAAGGCCATTGGGTCGATATTGCCTTGTAAAGCAACCTTGTCACCAGTTACCTGGCGGGCGCGTGCTAAACTCATAGTCCAATCCAAACCAACGGCATCTGCACCGGTATTAGCAATTTCGTCAATCCATAATCCACCGCCCTTGGTAAAGGCGATCACAGGAATATCTTCACCCTCGTGCTGACGCTTTAATTGATCAATGACTTTTTGAGTATAAGCTAAAGAGAATTGTTGGAATAAACCATCGGGTAACACACCGCCCCAACTATCAAAAATCATAACCGCCTGGGCTCCTGCTTTAATCTGCTCATTCAGGTAAGTAGCCGTCGCACTAGCCGTGATCTCAAGAATCTGCTTAAGCAAATCAGGGCGTTGATACATCATCGTCTTAATCTTACGATACTCGCGAGTAGAGCCACCTTCAACCATATAGCAGGCAACGGTCCACGGGCTACCAGCAAAACCGATCAAAGGCACCTTGCCGCCTAGCTCTTTACGAATTAGGGTCACAGCGTCAAATACATAACGCAGCTTCTCCATATCAGGCTCCCGGATCTCTGCAACACGCTCTTCGCTATCAACCGGCTTAGCAAATTTAGGTCCTTCACCTGTGATGAACTCTAAATCCAGACCCATGGCATCAGGGATTAATAAGATATCAGCAAATAGGATGGAGGCATCCAAATCAAAGCGACGAATCGGCTGTAAAGTAACCTCACAAGCGTACTCAGGATTAGTAGCTAAGCCCATAAATGAACCTGCTGTAGCACGACACTCACGATACTCCGGCAAATAACGCCCGGCTTGGCGCATCAACCACAACGGTGTATAGGGAACAGGCTCACGCTTCAAAGCGCGTAAAAAAACATCATTTTGTAAGGTAGGGAACATTAAACCTCCAGAAGCTATGGGACAGAGCAGAGGCAAGAGATGTTAAAAAACGAACATCCCGAGATAAACCTTGAACTTTATTGGCTTTTCTGCTACTTAATTTGTTTTTTGATGACAAATTATAAACGACTGCCCCTGTTTAAACAAACCGATTCGCTTAAAGCTCTGGACGAAACTGCTCTGCATCAATCTTGTGCTTGCGCATAAGCTCCCAAAATGAACGTCTATTTTTCTTGGCCAGCGTGGCTGCTTGGGCAATATTGCCATGAGTCGAGCGAAGCATATAACTTAAATAACCATGCTCAAAGCGATCCACGACGTTTTGTTTGGCCGCTTTAAAACTCTCAGTAAAGTAAGTGGCGTGCTGATCACTAAAGGCAAAGGCATAATTGCCGGTGTGTTGCTCTGCATCGCGCAGCAATTCCTCAAAAAACTCTCTTTTGGGATTATGCTGTGGAAGATAGGATAAGGAGGTAGTGCAAGGACCAGATCTTGTACTATCCAAAAGCGCAGACTCAGTGGACGCTCTCAACAATGGCTTATTCACAGATGCAAATAAACGCACTCTGAGCTCCTCATGATCGATAGGAGAATGCATAAAATCGCTCAATCCGAGTCGCATCAAATCAATCATAGCAACTGACTGTACACCGGCGGCTAAACCAAGAATTGGACAAAGCCCCTTGTTCAACTCCTCTGCGCTATGTAAATAAAACAAAAAACGCCTGGCCAAACTTAAACTCTCTGTGCTTAAAATAAAAATGGCTACATCATAGCGTAACAGCTGCATCAACAAAAACTGCCTATCCTCCTCTCTAAAGGACAAATCATCAGCCATCAACAGCATAGAGGATAAATCAAGCTCATGAAACCTCAAACGCCGATGCTTAACCTGGAGCCCCTCAAGCTGGCTTACTACCCCGGAATCAAACTGTCGACCAAAATGCAAAATAGCGCAATCAAGTGTCTGCCTCATCAAAATACCCTCGCTAATCTTATCCCTCATACCAAGTGGATTTATAAGTTTAAAGAGAAATTACTCTTTAAGATATACCGTCAACTACGTACAAAACGACAAAGTAAATACGGCTCATTAAAAACAACAGTGCTTTGAGCGCTTCAAATTACAATCATTTAACACAGGGCACAAAACCATAAAACAACAATTTTTTCGACAATCTCTTCTACTCTTTAAAAATTAGGGTAAACACTTGACTTCCAAGAGAAATCCTATATAATTACTAATCTTATCTGTAAAGCACGATATCCATCTACTGGACTCTTAAGCCTCTACAGGCTGCTCATATAGGTATATGAGCCAAAGCATATCGCAACAAAAGATTTATTCAGAATTTATGCATATACAAACATGCATAATCCAATCAAACAATTGCGATTATTTTAATTATAAACAAATCGTTTTTGTATACTATCGCGACCACCCCTGACGTAGTTTCACCTATGCGTTGATCCGGTCGGCACGATATAAACCGACACGAGATTTATTTATTAGGAAAACTATGTCATTCGAATCATTAGGATTGGCGCCATTATTACTGGACGCCTTAAATAAAGCCGGCTTCACTCAACCTACAGAAGTACAATCCAAAGCCATCCCTGCAGCTCTTGAAGGCAAGGATTTAATTGTTAGTGCGCAAACCGGTAGCGGTAAAACAGCTGCTTTCACTTTGCCTGCCTTACATCGCATGGCCACTAAGCCTGCCGGCAAACAACAAAACGTTCGCTTATTGGTTTTAACACCAACTCGCGAATTAGCAATGCAAGTTGCTGAAGCTACCAAGCAGTACAGCTCTGAAATAAGAGGTATCCGTGTAGCCACGGTAGTTGGCGGTATGCCTTATGGCCCCCAGATCAATGCGTTAAAACGCCGTGTGGACGTTTTAGTAGCTACTCCCGGTCGTTTAATCGACCACCTCAATGCCGGTCGCGTTGACTTGAACAACATCGAAACGCTAGTACTTGATGAAGCAGATCGTATGCTTGATATGGGTTTCCTAGATGATATGAAAGAAATCGTATCGCATACACCTGATTCTCGTCAGACCCTTATGTTCTCGGCAACTTTCGAAAAAACTTTAGCTCAGTTAGCAGCCAGCATGCTGAAAGACTCTGTACGCATCGACGTTGCCAACCAAACCCAGAGACATGAGAACATTGAGCAGTCTCTACTATACGCCGACAATGCAGGGCACAAATTCCGTTTACTTGAGCATATTTTAGATAACGAGCCGGTCTACCAAGCGATCGTATTTACTGCAACTAAGCGCAGTGCTGATGATTTAGCCGAGCGTCTAAAAGACAATGACTACAAAGCCGCTGCTTTACACGGCGATATGAATCAGCGTCAACGCACTCGCACTATCAATTTATTACAAAACGGCAAATTGCACGTCTTAGTAGCGACTGACGTAGCGGCTCGCGGTATTGATGTACAGGGCATTAGCCACGCAATCAACTTCGATTTACCGATGCAAGCTGAGGACTACGTACACCGCATTGGCCGTACTGGTCGTGCTGGACGTGACGGCAGAGCTTACAGCTTCGCTACTTTCTCTGAAAGCTTTAAAGTAAAGAAAATTGAGCGTTTCACCGGTCAAACCATTGATGTTGAAACCATTGAAGGTTTAGAGCCTGTACGCCAAAGCAGCAAGCCAAAAAGCGCTTCATCTAATCGTCGTCGCAAGCCTAACAATGGTGCCGGTGGGGCTCCCAGACGTCATAGTGCACCGCGCGGTGATCGCCAAGAGCGCAACTTCGGGCGCAGCGAAAATGCTCCACGTCACGAAAGCCGTGAAAGAAGACCTGATTTCGACCGTTTAGACAACGACTTTTCTCGTCCTGAGAGCAACTTTGATGCACGCCCTCGTCGCCATGAAGAACGTGGTGAGCGCCGCTATGAAGAACGCGCAGATCGCAGTGATCGCCCACGCCACCGCAATGGCGAAGGCGCACAAGGTCGCCAACAGCGTTCTGCACAAGCCCCACAGCGCTCACGCAGTCGTGATCGTGACTCAGCTCCTGCCAACGTCAGCGCCAACCAAGATGGTATTCGCCCAAGCCGCAAGCTTCGCAAAGACAGCAAATCGTTAATCGAAAGAGTTAACCGTGCAGTAACAGAGCGCATGCCATACTAAAATACAACTGATGCGATTAATCGCAACGGTAGTAACTTAAAAAAATGCCGGAAGCAGTAAAAGACTGCTCCGGCATTTTTTGATCCAAAGGCGTTATAATCGTTAAAGTAAATTAAATTACGCACAAAATATCTAAAAACAGTCAAATTGGAGATGGAGTATGAGTCACGCTGCACAAATTAAAATCCCTGCTACCTACATGCGTGGCGGCACCAGCAAGGGGGTTTTTTTTAGCCTCACTGATTTACCGGAGGCTGCACAACAACCCGGAGCAGCGCGTGACGCCATCTTAAAGCGAGTAATTGGTAGCCCCGACCCTTATGCCAAACAAATCGACGGTATGGGCGGAGCCACCTCATCAACTTCCAAAACAGTGATTGTCAGCAAAAGCACCGTGGACGCTCACGATGTGGACTATTTATTTGGTCAAGTCGGCATTAGCAATGATTTCGTTGATTGGAGCGGAAATTGCGGCAACCTTAGCTCTGCAGTCGGTCCTTTCGCTATTCATGCCGGGCTAATCGATCCTGCCAACATTCCGGACAACGGCATTTGCACCATTAAAATCTGGCAAGTCAATATTCAAAAAACCATTATTGCTCATGTCCCTATCACTAACGGCCAAGTACAAGAAACTGGTGATTTTGAATTAGATGGCGTGACCTTTCCTGCTGCTGAGGTAGTGATAGAGTTTATTGATCCTTCGGATGATGATGGCGAAGAGGGTGCTTCTATGTTCCCCACCGGTAATTTGGTCGATGAGTTAGAGGTTCCTGGTATTGGCACCTTCACCGCGACCATGATTAGCGCCGGCATTCCTACTATCTTCTTAAACGCGGCCGACATCGGTTACAGTGGCATAGAATTACAAGGTGATATTAATGGCAATCCAGAAGCACTCGAACGCTTTGAGACCATTAGAGCGTATGGCGCCAAAGCCATGGGTCTCATCAAAGACATTCAAGAAGCCAAAGACCGCCAGCATACACCTAAAATAGCCTTCGTTGCTCCCAGCAAAAACTACATTACCTCAAGTGGCAAAGCAATTACAGCTGATGCGATTGATTTACATGTGCGTGCCCTCTCCATGGGTCAATTACACCACGCCATGATGGGTACGGCTGCGGTTGCCATTGCTGCCGCTTCTGCTATTCCTGGCACCCTGGTTAACCAAGCAGCTGGCGGTGGCGATCGTGAGAGCGTAACCTTTGGCCACCCATCAGGTACTTTGCGCGTGGGCGCCGAAGCAGTCCTGGACAATGGTCAATGGCAAGTCAAAAAGGCTATCATGAGCCGCAGCGCCCGTATTTTAATGAGTGGCCGGGTCCATATACCCGGTGATTGTTTCTAATCTTTTTCTATTAACACAAGGCTTTACCATGAATAAGCTTCCTGCCATTATTGCTCCTAGTATATTATCAGCTGACTTTGCTCGCTTAGGCGAAGAGGTTAAGCAGGTCATTGCGGACGGTGCAGATTGGATCCACTTTGACGTGATGGATAATCACTATGTACCGAACCTCACTATTGGTCCTTTAGTCTGTGAGGCAATTCGTCCACATACTGATGCCATAATTGATGTACACCTCATGGTAGAGCCTGTGGATAGTATCATCCCGCTATTTGCCAAGGCAGGAGCAGATATTATTACCTTCCACCCCGAGGCTTCAAAGCACGTCGATCGTTCGTTAAACTTAATTCGCGAGTTGGGCTGTAAATCGGGACTTGTCTTAAACCCAGCCACCAGCTTAAGTGTATTGGATTACGTCATGGACAAAATTGACATGGTGCTATTAATGTCTGTGAACCCCGGTTTTGGTGGACAAAAATTTATCCCTTCAACCATGGATAAAGTGACGCAACTCCGCAAGCGCATTGACGACTGGGTTGCCGCTGGTGGCCAACCGATTCGCCTGGAGGTTGATGGTGGTATTAAAGCCGACAATATTGGCGCTGTCCGCGCCGCCGGTGCAGACACCTTTGTGGCTGGCTCAGCTATTTTCGGCGCTGATAATTACCAAGAGGTAATCCAGCAAATGCGCCAAGAAATCGATTTGGCCGACGGTAAATTAATCAACACATAATATGACTAAAGAGACTCAGCTTCCTATCGACACCGTGCTATTTGACTTAGATGGCACTTTAATTGACAGCATGCCTGAACTCGCTTATTGCTCAAATCAAAGTCTAAAAGAGATGGGCCGAGAGCCTCTGCCCATCGAAACGCTGAGCACTTTCGTGGGCAAAGGTCTAGAGCGCCTTATCATCCGCTTTTTAGCCAATGATATCAATGCAACGGCTGCGGAGCCAGAGCTCTTAAAAGAAGCCAAGAAGGTATTTAGTCGCCACTATCATGCTAACAATGGCCTTTTTAGCGAACTTTATCCTACCGTCATCGAGACCTTGGAGCAGCTAAAGGCAAACAATTTCAAACTCGCTGTCGTTACTAATAAAGCGCTTGAGTTTACTCTGCCTTTATTAGAGAAAAAAGGTCTTAATCAATACTTTAATGTAGTGATCGGCGGCGACTCGTGTGAACAAAAAAAGCCACATCCAGCACCCGTTTTTCTTGCGCTGAAAAAACTTGACAGTTCTGCCGATACAACGGTTTTCGTTGGCGATTCACTTAATGACGCACTAGCTGCTAAAGCTGCAGGCCTACCCTGCCTGATGCTGCCCTACGGTTACAACGAGGGTCAAGTTATCAGTGAGCCTGAGACCGGCGCCTTGATTGATAATCTGCACGCGACAATAGATTGGATTAATACAGAAAACGCCAAAAGAATGGGCAACTAGACAAGTTTTGAATTGAAAGCCCAAAACTGTCATACTTTTTTAACAAATCTGTGTTACCATTTTCAATAATCTTAATATTTGTCCTTAGACAAGCTAAATTTTTACCATGAAGCAATTTAATCCTGTCGCTTATGCCTATAACAACATCGCCTATTACTGGCGTTGGTGGCTGCTGCGTGCTGGGTTAATAGCGTCTTGAGGCTGTGTCTTTTAGAATTAAAGTTAAATAAACTTATTCAGACCATAAGCCAAAAACTTAGAGACTAAGGTATTAAACCCGGTACATTTCACGTGACCGGGTTTTTTTGTTTTTTACACACTAACTTCCGGTCAATAAAAAAACCACCTAAATGAGAGTAAACAAAATGACTGAAATTGAATTCAACGCACTGAAAGCCCAAGGTTACAATCGCATACCTCTGATGCAAGAGACCTATGCTGACTTAGACACAACTTTAGGCATTTATTTGAAACTTGCTCATAACGATAAAAAAGGCGGCAAAATGACTTGTTTGCTGGAATCTGTCGTGGGCGGTGAGCGTTCCGGTCGTTACTCTTTCATTGGTTTACCAGCGCGCACAGTGATTCGCAACAAAGGAACGACAACTGAATTAATTACGGACGATAAGGTTGTAGAAACTTACGAAGGCGATCCCTTTGAGTTTATTCGTAACTACATGGATCGTTTTAATGTCGCTAACCGTCCTGGGGTCCCACGTTTTACCGGTGGCCTGGCAGGCTATATCGGCTACGATGCAGTGCGTCATATGGAGCCCAGCTTAGGTCCAGCGGTTAAACCATTTCCACATGGTCAAGGCGAAGGCACACCAGATATCATGTTGATGCATATTGATGAAGCGGTGATTGTTGATAATGTGATCGGTCGTACCTACCTCTTAGTTTATGCTGATCCTACACAACCTGACAGCTACTCCAAGGGCAAAAAACGACTCTTGGAACTTCGCCGTATGCTACGTCAACCAGTGGCAATCCCATATAGTCTAGCTAGCTTAGTAACCGAGGAAGAGCGCAGCTTCCCCAAAGAAGACTTCTTGGCGGCAGTAGTTAA
>JAAZFX010000020.1 GCA_012511555.1 Alcaligenaceae bacterium
AATGCCCATCTTTTAATTCGGCATGAAAATCAAATTGTTCAATCACCACCTGATCTATATTAAGCTTATCAAGGCTATTAGCAAAAAGCTGTCTGGGTTCTATAAAACTGCTACCCAGTTTTAAATGCCCTGAAACTTTAGTTCGACCCTGCTCATCCACTTGACTGTAATCAATTAAATTATCAATCACAATATCGTTCGCAGAGAGCACTTCAGAACGTAGCAATACATCACTTTTAATACGATCTTCAGAACTATTAATGATGGCTTTTTTAAAATTTAAAGCAAAATCATAAATAATCCCGCTCTCCTCTTGCGCCTGCTGTTCAATTTCACTCAACAACTCACCCGTCGATAGACTGGAAGCGTCTCTCACACTAAGCAGCAAGTTCTCGATGGAAAGACGGCTAATCCAGGCAAACAACTCATCGTCTCGAAGCAAATCAATTTGTTCGCCGAAATCCTGCGTTAAATAATTGCTCAAGGCTGCAATAAAGCTAACGTCATTTGACGCATGATCGCTAGCATCCGGAAGTTGACTAAAGGACACATCCGCCATCGGCAAACGATGCTGTCCTACCCACACATCACCTTCCGGGTCAATTAATAAAGGCAGTTGAGCGTTGCTAATATCGACACTAATGAAACCATCTTTCCAAAAATTTTTGCTAAGCTGTAAAAAAAGACGTAATTCATTGATAGAAGCGCGAGGAAGTTTCTTGGTCGGTGTAGGTAGTTCTGACTCTTGGAAAGCAATATCTTTTACAATAAGTTGTGGCTGCAATCCTTGCCAGTTAAGTTCAAGAGTTCCAAACTCGACCGGCATACCAGTCTGCTTTTGTACCATTTGCTGTATAGGCTCACGCCACTGGTCTAATCGAGGGCTTACATAAAACACCAACAACAAAGCCAGAGCCACAAAAATAGCCAGCATCAAGAAAACAAGATAACTGGCGGTACGCAATAATTTAAAAAAAATTCTGCTCAGACTTGGCACAAAGACTTCCACGGTAATTTAAAATCGCAGCAACAATGATACTTCAAATCTAAGTTGCAGATAATATTATATGCTAGTGACAATATTAACTTAAGACGCATCGACATGGCAGCACAGCAAAACAAGCTCTCCAAAGACCCCAAGGCATTAATACAGCAAGCCGCCAATTGGTCTCAATACCTCAACAATCGCTTATCAGCTGAAGCTGGTTTCGAGGATCGTTTAGCCTTTGATATTCAGTCTGCCCTGTCACCAGGCCGCATTGAAAGCTTTTTTGATGAAGAGGTTTTGAAACTGCTGCCATCATCAATAGATGACATTCAATCCAGTCTTCACCTTTTCAAGCAGGGTGATTTACGCGAGCTCTCAGAACATCAAGAATTAGAGCAACTATTTTCTATCGACAACTGCAAAACCATTCTTAGAAAACTCAGAAAAAGAGTTTTTTGCTGCATAGCTGTACGGGATATTTGCCAGATAGCAGAACTTGAAGAGGTTCTCAGCGCAATGAGTTATTTTGCCGATCTGACGGTCAGACATGCTTACCGAGCGGCGATGTCACAATTAATAAAACGCCATGGACTACCCATAGATCCTGAAACAAATCTACCGTTGGAGATGCTTATTTTGGGCATGGGTAAATTAGGCGGTCAAGAACTTAATGTGTCTTCCGATATTGATTTGATTATGCTCTATCCATGTGAGGGCCAAACAGATGGTGAGGTTTATGGCAAACGCTCAATTAGTCATGTTGAATTTTTCACCAAATTGACTCAACGCACAGCCAATATTTTGTCAGATCAAACCGCTGATGGCTACGTTTTCAGGACCGATCTGCGGCTACGTCCTGATGGTGGAGGCAGTGCTTTAGCCTGGAGTTTAGAGGGACTTAATGAATATTTACTGAAGCAAGGTCGCGAGTGGGAGCGTTATGCTTGGCTAAAAGCTCGTGCTATTGATGTCAAAGCGTTTAAAAATAGCCAGGATCAATACTATATTCACCAGTTTTTGAGTATTCAATCTCCCTTTGTCTATAGAAAGTATATCGACTTTGACAGCCTTGCCGCTTTGCGCACCTTGCGAGAACAAATTCGTGAGGATTGGAATCAACGTGCACAAAGTCGCTCACTTTTAGACAGTCAGCG
>JAAZFX010000021.1 GCA_012511555.1 Alcaligenaceae bacterium
GTGGGTCATTTAGTAAAAATTGAGGTCGAGGTTGATACTTTAGAACAGCTTGATGAAGCCTTGGCAATTGGTGTGGACGTGGTGTTATTGGACAATATGTCTTTAGAGCAACTGGCTGAAGCAGTTCGCCGGATTGATGGTCGCGCGATTAGTGAGGCAAGTGGTGGAGTAACCCCTGAAACTGCCGTAAAAATAGCGCAACAAGGGGTTAATCAAATAGCCATTGGCTGGATTACACATAGTGCACCGATACTAGATATTGGCTTGGATGTGATTTGAGCTTTGTAGATGTGGTGTGTTTAGTGTTTGGTTGGATTATCCGGCTCTTCAGGTTCTTGTGAAGCTTGAAAGTTATCATTGTTTTCAGATGTTTCAAGCTCCTTTGCAACCGCTTCTTCAAGATATTGCATGCGCTCCCAAAACTCACCACTCATATCAAAATGTTCTTGTATCGGGAAGAGAGCGATATTGTCCAGTTCTGCCTCACCACCCAGGGCAAAGGGTGTCAGGTAGTTAAAAACCATGCCCTTCGGCATTTCTTGACCATCAAGAATTTCGTCTTTATGTAATAGCCATGGAGCGATACTAAAATAGTCTTTGACGAAGTCGAGATTGCCTTCCAGCAGCTCTGTAAATTCCTCTAAATTATCGGCGATAGGCTCTAGATCACCATCGACTGTATCCAAGAAATAGACTGCAGACGACTCGGGGTTAATTAAAAAAGCGTCCCCAAAAATCGTCACCAAAATAGGTTCTAACTCTTCAGGTAATAACCAGGTCCAGGCTTTAAATAATTCGGTTTTACTAATGGTGCTGTGAGCAACGGTAATATCACTAATCGTGAAATTGGCTTTTTCTGTAGACATCGGTACTTACTCCTTGAGACACGTTAGGGTTTAAACTTTTGCTGAAAAGCGACTTCGTCCATTGAGTAGTATCGAATTGCATCAATTAGACTGAGAACTACAGCTAGAGGTAAAAATATTTGGGAAATGATTAAATACAATAAACCCGTAATGATTTGATTTAGATAAAAGCGGTGTACGCCTAACCAACCTAAAAAGATTGCCAGGATAATGGCTATTTTACGTGGCGTACCTTCTTCGTTGAGCTTGGCATTGTTATTTTTAAAGAGCCAAAAGCAGATAATTGCTGTGATGATTAGAGCGACCACTACTTTAAATGGATCGTCCATCACATAGCCCTTGATGCTTGTGTACAGAGATTGTAAATTGATGACCGCAATACCCGTCAACTCATAAAGCCATTCGGCAAAGACATTAAAGGTGGTTTCACCAAAGGTGAGGGCGATCAGTACAACCGCAAAGATAACAATGCTCAGTAAAATATTTCTTAACATAGATTGATCATTCCTTAAGCCTAGGCTTCAGATTGTCTAAATGGGGTAGGTGATATGCTTGGCGTATTGCCACTCATCATATCAGCTAATAGTTTTCCTGAGCCGCTAGCAAGAGTAAGGCCTAAAGCACCATGACCGACGTTGAGCCAAAGATTGCCATACTTTGTTTTATCAATGATGGGTTTACCTTTTGGCGTCGCAGGTCTTAAGCCAGCCCACTGTGTTGCATCAGCATAATTGCCGGCACCGGGGAAGAGTCGTTTGGCTTCAGCCACTAAGGTCTTAATACGCTTAGGGTCAAGGCTTCTATCTAAGCCCACTCTATCTGCCATACCGGCAATACGCAGGCGATTACCGATACGTGCATAAACTACTTTGCGTTCATAATCGGTGATACTGACATAGGGCGCTTGCTTTTCATCCTCAATGTCCAAGGTCAGACTATAGCCCTTAAGCGGGCCTACAGGTACATTAACTTGGACAGGGCCTAATAGTTCATTGGCAAAAGAGCCCAGAGCCACCACGATGGCATCGGCAGTCAGGCGTTGACCGTTGGCCAAGACAACTTCTACGTCTTGTTGGCCGGTGCTGCCAGGCACGGTTTCAAGGGAACGAATACGTTCTCCCAATAAAAATTTGACGCCTTTAGCTTCAAGGTTTTTTCTAATAGCGACACTTAATTTATAGCTATCAACCACCTCTTCGCTTGGAGTCCAAATACCGCCCACAATTTGTGAACGAAGTGGTGCAAGTGAGGGTTCTTTTTCAACACATTGCTCCGTGTTTAAAGCTTCTTGCTCACAACCTAGGGCACGTTGAATTTCTAATTGCTTAACAGCAGATTCAAAATGTGCGCGGTTGCGGTGTACAACTAACTTACCGGGACAGTCGAAATCAACATCCTTGATTTCTTCAAACAGCTCATGAAATAAATCACGGCTTAAGAAAGATAGACTGAGCAGCTCTTTAGTGGTTTGAAGGTTTTGCTCTGCGGTGCAGGCCTTGGCAAAACGAATGCCCCAACAAATGTCTGCCGGATTAAGTGATGGTTTTAAACGCATCGGCGCATCGGGATTTAACAGCCACTTGGGTACTTGGCTGAGTACTCCCGGTGCTGCTAAAGGAGCAACATAGGAATAGGATAGTTGAGCACCATTAGCATAAGAGGTTTGGCGACCAACCTCATTTTCCTGATCAATGACGGTGACATTAAACCCAGCCTGCTGCAGATAATAAGCACTACATAAACCGATAATACCTGCGCCTAAAATAAGGGCGTTTTGTTGTGCTGATGTTGATTCTTGCATAGTGATTCCATAATTAAAATGCTGAGGGTTTTTTGGCACTTTGTTCCAATGATTCAAGCCAAACGAGTTCCTCGTCGCTAAAGCCGGCTTGCTTACGGGCTTCTTTGTTAAAAGGACCACGTAGACTGCTAACCGCATATTTTTTGATTAAGTCAGCATAAGTTTCGATAGGGTTCAGTTTGTGTAGTTTACACTCAGCCAGATACCATCGATTACCTATTTCAACATGGCCGACTTCCTCTGCCAAGATGATATCCAGTATAGCGACACTTTTGTCATCACCTGCCTGTGCTAAACGTTTTTGTATGGCCGGTGTGACATCAAGACCACGAGCCTCTAGCGTACGCGGTACTAAAGCGAGTCGAGCCAATAAATCGTCATTGGTTCTTTCAGCCATTTCCCATAAACCATTATGTGCATTGTAAGCGCCATAATCGTAACCCATGGCACCTAAACGTTGCCTTAAGAGACGAAAGTGTTTCGCTTCTTCTTTGGCTACTTTAATCCAGTCTAGATAAAAGGCTTCAGACTGATGGGGGAAACGCCAAACAATATCCAAATGCAGGTTAATGGCATTAAATTCAATATGAGCAATGGCATGGAGTAGAATGGCACGACCCTCTTCAGTTTGCATTGAGCGCATCGCAACAGTCTTCGGATCAACCAGCTCGGGTTTGGAGGGGCGACCGGGAATTGACGAGCGATCAGCTATTTCCTGATAGTCAGCGCTAACATCAATAAAATAATCATCGCTTAGATCAATATTTTCAACGGCAACAACTTTGGAGCAGGGATCGGGTAGTATCAATGCATCTAATGCCTGTGCACGTAAACATTTTGTTTGGCTCATAGTGGTTCTGAAACTTTTAAATGTTAAATTTGACTAATGACATTATCTGATTTTAACGCTTAGGGGCTTAGTGCGCCTTAAATAAGGTAGAATTTTTACTTGCCTGTTAATTTGAGTGTCCGAATTTAAGTACAGAAGGAAAAAATGAATTGGTATAAAGAGTTTATCGATAGCATGACGTGGGTTGGGTCAGCCTTTGCAATCTCTATTGTTTTGATGATTGTTATTGGCTATCTTCTGATACGCACGACGCGGTGGGCAAGCCAGTTTTGGCAGATTGCTTATACTTATTTTAATCCGATAAAAAACCCTTTAGCAATTCTGAATTTTGCCGTTATTCTCTTTTTGAGTTTATTCGGTGTGCGTGTCAGTGTGCTGTTTTCGAATTGGTATAACAATATGTATACCGCACTTCAGGAAAAAGATGAGTCAACCTTCTGGCTACAGATGCTCGTCTTTAGCGTCTTGGCGATTATCCATATTTTCCGTTCACTAATTGCCTTGTACATGCAGCAGGCTTTTACCATTCGTTGGCGCGAGGACCTCAACGAACGTGTGCTAGGTAAGTGGTTACGCAATAAAAACTATTATCGTTTGTTCTTTTTAAAGCATCAGGTCGATAACCCGGACCAGCGTATTCAACAGGATGTGGCGAGTTTTGTAGGCATTTCCCTGAGCTTGGTTTTAGGTTTAATTACCAGCATGGTCTCAGTGGTGGCCTTTACGGTGATTCTTTGGAACTTGTCGGGACCAATGAATGTTTTTGGAGTGGAGCTTTCTAAAGGTCTCGTTTTTATCCTCTTTGTTTATGTGTTGATTGCCACCGTCTTTGCTTTCAAAATTGGTCGACCGTTGATTCGATTGAATTTTCTTGATGAACGTCTTAATGCGAACTATCGTTATTCTTTAATCCGAGTGCGTGAGTATGCCGAGAGTGTCGCTTTTTATGGTGGCGAAAAGGTTGAGGGCTTTAAATTAACGCAGCGCTTTAAGGGAGTGATTGAAAACGTTTGGAATATCGTCTTTCGTTCTCTAAAATTCCAGGGCTTTAACTTTATTGTGTCGCAAACAGCGGTCATTTTCCCTTTTATCCTGCAAGCGCCGCGCTTTTTCTCGGGACAAATAACCTTGGGTGCAATGATTCAAACAGCCGACGCTTTTGGTAATTTGCAAAGTAATTTATCCTTCTTCCGTACTGCCTATGACGACTTTGCCGGCTTTAAAGCAGTGCTAGACCGTTTAACCGAGTTTATGGATGCCCTTGATGAGGCAGAAGAGCTGCCGCATCCGGAGGTCGTGCAAAAAGGCGATGAGGTTGTATTAAATAATGTCACTATCACGACACCCAATGGTCGCGTGTTAGTAAAAAATCTTGCTTTTGATGTACAACCCGGTGAGGCTTTATTAATCCGTGGTCCTTCCGGAACGGGTAAAACCACCATATTACGTACGGTGGCAGGTTTATGGCCTTATGCTGAGGGTGATATTACTTGTCCTAAAGAAGATGCTTTATTCCTTTCACAAAAACCGTATTTGCCCGAAGGTCATTTAATTGACGTTCTCTACTATCCTTTCCACTCGCCGGACAATGCGCATGAAGAAGCGATTAAGGTGCTTGAGTTGGTTAATCTAGGACACTTGGTACACCGTATTGATGAGGTCAATAACTGGATGCATATCTTATCGCTCGGGGAGCAGCAACGCGTTGCCTTTGGACGTATGCTATTGACTAAGCCTGATGTGGTGTTTTTAGATGAGGCAACCTCAGCGATGGATGAGGGCTTAGAGTATTATATGTACAAGCTTATCCGTGAGCGTTTACCGGAGATGCGCTTAATTAGTGTTGGTCACCGCAGTACCTTATTGGCACACCACTCGCATATTTTAAATCTTTCGGCAGACGCGACTTGGTACATGCAAACTTGTGAAGAAGCTTTAAAAGAGGTTTCTGACAAGGTATGGAGTCGAGCGATTCCTGGTTGTGATGAAACTAAGGGTGAAGCTTAGTTTTTAGGCTATTAATTGCTATAAGCTAGGTGTAAAATAAAGTTGAATGGCTATCCAGAAGTTGATGTCTTTTCAACAAGCAAAAGCGGAGGACTACTTATGTCTACAACAAAGTTAGCAATTGTGTATTACAGCTCCACGGGCCATAACTACCAGATGGCTCGTTGGGCTGAAGAAGCAGCTCTAGCAGAGGGTGCTGAGGTGCGTTTGGTCAAGGTTAGAGAGTTAGCTCCTGATGTGGCAATTGATTCTAATCCGGCTTGGCGTGAACATGTCAACGCAACGCAAGACGTTCCTGTTGCTACGCGTGATGATTTGGATTGGGCCGATGCTATTATTTGGAGCACGCCTACTCGTTTTGGTGTCCTGGCTGCGCAGATGAAGCAGTTTATTGATGAGCAGGGTGGCTTGTGGGCTTCTGGCAAAACAGTCAATAAGGTAGTCAGTGCGATGTCTTCTGCACAAAACGCTCATGGTGGTCAGGAGGCTACTTTACTGTCCCTCTATACTATTATGATGCACTGGGGGGCGATTATTGTGCCGCCTGGCTACAGCGATAGTGTGATTTATGCGTCGGGTGGTAATCCTTACGGAGCTTCAGCAACTGCTGATGGTAATGGCCTAACAGATGAGCTCAAAGCATCAGTACAGCATCAGGCCCGTAGAACCTTGTCTATTGCGGCTAAGTTAAAGGCTTAGATTTTTTATTAAGCAGTTTGCACAAAGGGACCAAGCCTTGTTTCAAAGGCGCTGGTCCTTTTTTAATGGTAGGATTGCAATTTTATACCGCTTCATATTTAGGTAGGATTAAATGGATTTTGTATTGTCGTGGGAGTTGTTATTGTTGTTGTTCGGCATAGCAATGCTGGCGGGCTTTGTTGATACGCTTGCCGGAGGCGGTGGCCTAATTACTGTGCCTGTTTTGTTGTTAAGTGGTTTACCACCGATTCAGGCATTGGCAACTAACAAAATCCAAAGTGCCTTTGGGACGATGGTGGCTACAGCAAATATGTTTCGTGGGCGTTTAATTAAGCTGGAAAGTATTCGCCTACCTTTTATCATGTCTTTAATTGGCGCTGCGCTCGGCACCTTGTTAGTGCAGCAGCTTAATGTGGCTGTACTGGATGTGGTGATTCCTGTTGTTTTGGTATTGATTGGTTTATATTTTTTATTGGTCAAAGGGGCGGGCGCAGTAGAACGCAAGCCACGTATGGCAGAGAAACCATTTAATACAACCGTAGTACCCGTGATCGGTTTTTATGATGGGCTGTTTGGTCCGGGCACCGGTTCTTTTTTCTCGCTAGCCAATGTTGCCCTGCGTGGCGAGCAAATTGTGCAGGCTACTGCCAAGGCTAAGGCCTTTAACTTTGCCAGTAATATCGCCTCGGCAGTGGTTTTTATCTTAGGTGGCAAGGTTGTTTGGTCAGTGGGTTTAGCTATGATGGTTGGACAGGTGATTGGTGCAACCATCGGTTCAAAGGTGATGATTAGTCATGGCGCAAGATTAATACGACCCATTATTGTGACGGTTTGTTTTTTGATGGTTATTCGCTATCTATGGGACAAATTTTAATTTTTCTTAGCTATACAGTGTCTTAGCGTTCAACCATTGCGGCTTTTCACTTATCATAGAGATTAATGTTTTATCTTTTATAAATAAACCACAAGGATTATTGTGAGCAGCCGTAGACAAGATTCAGACGCCGAAATTCCTATTTTACTAGTGCCTGGTGATCAAGCATCCGCTTATGATCCTGATGTGCCTATGCGTGAAGATATTCTGGCCTTTTTCCGGGCTCAGAGCGATGGCGTAGAGATGGAAGCGCTCATTGAGCATTTTAAGATCGAGCGTGAAGCCACTTTAATTGGACTTAAACGCCGTCTTACTGCCATGGTGCGTGATGGTCAGATAGCTAGCCGCGCCGGCGTTTTGCATATGATTAAATCCAATCCTGCGATTTTAGAAGGTAGGGTACAGGGCCATCGTGACGGTTTTGGTTTTTTTATTCCAGACAATAAAGAGCTCCCGGATGTGTATTTACCACCGATTGAAATGCGCAAGGTGTTGCATGGCGATCGTGTACGAGTAAATCCTACCGGCAGCTACAAGGGTAAGCTCGAAGGCAGTATTGTTGAGGTGTTGGAGCGCAGTACCAGTTCCTTAGTTGGGCGTGTGCTCAACGAAAATGGTAATTATGTCGTGGTGCCTGAAGATCAGCGTATTAAACACGATGTGTCTATTGCCCCAGGTGATTTAGCTGGTGCTGAGCACGGTCAGGTAGTGACATGCGAGATTATTCGTCAGCCGAGTCGTCATGTGCCGCCGCAAGGTAAAGTTATTGAGGTGCTTGGTGAGATTGATGATCCTGGCATGGAAATCGAGATTGCAGTACGCAAGTTTGACGTGCCGCATCAATTTTCTGAGGCTACGTTGGAGCAGGCTAAAAAGCTGCCAGCGAGGGTTATGGCAGCTGATTTGGAGGGTAGGGTCGATTTACGCGATTTGCCGTTTTTCACGATTGACGGTGAGGACGCACGCGATTTTGATGATGCAATTTATGGTGAATTGACTGAAATACCAAGTGGCAGGGGTACTAAACAAGCTTGGCGCTTATTAGTAGCCATTGCCGATGTGTCTCATTACGTACAACCAGGCCAGCCCATTGACGAGGATGCAATAGAGCGCGGAACCAGTGTGTATTTCCCCCGCCGTGTGATTCCTATGCTGCCCGAGAGTCTATCTAATGGTATTTGCTCTCTAAATCCCGATGAGGACCGTTTGGTCCTGGTCTGCGATATGTTGGTGCATGCTACTGGAGCCTATGCAGGTACGGTCCAGGGCTATCAGTTCTATCCGGCCGTTATTTGTTCACATGCTCGTACTACCTATACACAGGTTTGGGACATTATTCAACAACCAGAAGGACCGACTGCGCGTGAGTTAGCGGTGGTTAAAGATCAGGTTTTAGAGCTCTATGATTTGTATCAACTCTTTGCGCAGCAAAGAGTTAATCGTGGGGCCTTGGATTTTGATACAGTTGAAACGCAAATTGTTTGTAATGACATGGGCAAAATCGAGAGTATCGTGCCATTACATCGCAATCATGCCCACCGCTTGATTGAAGAGTTTATGTTGGCAGCCAATACATGTGCTGCAGACTTTTTGACACGCACAAATCGACTGGGTCTGTATCGTGTACATGAGGGTTCTACTCCGGAGAAATTAGGCCAATTACGCGAGTATTTGCGTGGCATGGGCTTAACTTTAGGCGGGGGCGATGAGCCGAGCAGTCTGGATTTCTCCAAGTTGCTTAATGCAGTTAAGGCGCGTGATGATTTTGAGGTGATTCAAACCATGATCATGCGCTCGATGTCGCAAGCGATTTATACCCCTGAAAATTCCGGACACTTTGGTTTAGCCTATAAGAGTTACACTCACTTCACCTCACCCATTAGGCGTTATCCGGATTTATTAAATCACCGTGTGATTAAAGCCCAACTTAAACGCCGTAAGTATACTCCTAAGGTTGAGGGCATAGAGCGGGCTAAAGATGAACCGTTCAAAGAGTATGAGCACAGTGTTTGGGAGCGTTTAGGTGTTGTTCTGTCTGCTTATGAACGGCGTGCCGATGAAGCTTCTTATGACGTACAAGCTTGGTTGAAGTGCTGGTATGTGCGTGAGCATATAGGCGAGGTCTTTAGTGGTAAGGTCACGGGTGTGACCAGTTTTGGTTTATTTATTACCCTTGATAATTTATATGTTGAGGGTTTAGTGCATATTTCTGAGTTGGGTAGTGAGTATTTCCAATACAACGAATCCATGCACGAGTTGCGTGGAGAGCGTACTGGTAAACGTTATCGCTTAACCGACGAGGTCCATGTGCAAATTACCCGAGTTGATCTAGAAGCGCGTCGTATTGACTTTGCTTTAGTCAAAAACCCATTGAGTTATGATGCAGTTCAGCGCGAGATTCAACGTGGCGTTGAGGATCCTTCTAAACACTATAAAAAGGCGGCTAAACCAAAGCCAGAGTCCTTGAGAGGCACTACAGCCAAGCAACGTCGAGCGGCACAGAGGCAAGCCGCTAAGAAAAAGGTGGCGGCAAAATCAAAAAAAACCGCACGTAAATCACGTTAATGTTAATAGCATTATGATTAACGAGTTAGAAAAAGCTTAAATTTAAGAAGTATCAAAAATCATATGAGTGAACAACAAATTTTAGCGGGCTTCCATGCAGTGCAGGCCCGCGTCCGTCATCATCCTGAGTCCATTAAAGAGATTTATTTTGATCAAAAGCGTCGTGATAAACGTATGCAACAATTGGTGGACCGAGCGCAATCAGTGGGTCTCAAATTACAGGCCGTACCAAACGAGCGTTTAGACGAGCTGGCCAAGGGTATGCGTCACCAAGGCGTACTCGCCTTTGCTGCCCATACGCCATTGGCAGTGACGATTGATGAGGTCTTGGATGTGTTGGAAGAACCTGCACTTTTATTAATTTTAGATGGTGTGACTGATCCGCATAACCTGGGTGCTTGTCTGCGTACCGCAGATGCTGCAGGCGTTCATGCAGTGATTGCCCCCAAGGATCGAGCAGTCGGACTTAATGCCACGGTTAGGCGAGTGGCTTGTGGTGCAGCTGAAACTGTCCCATACATCACGGTGACTAACTTGGCACGCACGATGCGTGCCCTCAAAGAACGTGATATTTGGTTAGTGGGCACTTCTGATCAGGCTGATGGTGATTTGCACTCGATTGAAGCTAAGCGGCCAATGGCATGGGTCATGGGTGCTGAGGGCGAGGGCATGCGTCGCTTGACTCAAGAAACTTGTGATGAGCTTGTCAGCATCCCGATGGCTGGTACAGTAGAAAGTCTCAATGTCAGCGTGGCAAGTGCTGTGTGTCTGTATGAGACGGTACGTCAGCGCAAGGCTTAATTAAGTTGATTTAATTATTTAGCAAATTTTATTTATTTAGACCCAGAGAAGAATTATGGAAGAATATGGATTAACCACTCAACTGGTTCATTCAGAACGTCGTCAAGGTGTAGAAAATGGCGCTGTACACAAACCTATTTACACCTCAAGTCAATACACCTATGAAGACGCTAATGACTTAGTAGCCGTATTCCAGGGACGCCCCGGCTTTTCTTACGCACGTCAAGGTACGCCGACGACTGCGGCTTTAGAAAAGACCATTGACCAGATGGAGGGGGGCATAGGCACTTGTAGTTTTGCTACGGGTATGGCCGCGTTGACAGCGATTTTTTACACCCTATTAAAGGCGGGCGATCACTTAATTAGCAGTCAGTTTATTTTTGGTAATACCAATAGTTTATTAGTCAATTTAGCGCGCTTAGGTGTTGAAGTCACGCATGTGGATGCTCGTGACATAGAGCAGGTCAAAGCAGCAATTCGTCCTAATACACGTATGGTCTTTATGGAAACCATTGCTAACCCCGGTACGCAAATTGTTGATTTGGCAGCGATTGGGGATTTGTGTGAAGAGCAGAAGCTTTTGTACGTACTTGATAACACGATGACCACACCGCATTTACTTAAGGGTAAAGATGTTAAGGCGGCTTTAGTCATGAATTCCTTATCTAAAATGATTTGTGGTCATGCCAATGCGCTTGGTGGCGCAGTTACTAATACGGGTTTATTTGATTGGTCTGCATACCCTAATATTTACGATGACTATAAGGGGGGCGATCCTAAGAGTTGGGGCTTACTACAAGTTCGTAAAAAGGGTTTGCGTGATATGGGCGCTACCTTAAGTGCTGATGCGGCACAACGTATTGCTATTGGCGCGGAGACCTTCGAGGTGCGTATGGAGCGTGCTTGTTCCAATGCCTTGGCATTGGCTGAATTCCTGGAAGATCATCCCGGTGTTGTCTCAGTCAGCTATCCCGGCTTAGTGTCTCATTCACAACATGAGCGAGCAAAAGCTTTGTTTGCTGATAGAGGTTTTGGTAGTCTTTTATCCTTTGAATTGCAACCACAGATTGATTGTATTGACTTTTTAAATCGTTTAAAAATTGTCTTGTTAGCAACACATTTAGGCGACACACGTACCTTAAGTTTGCCTGTTGCCAAGACGATTTACCACGAAATGGGTCCTGAAAAGCGTAAAGCGATGGGTATTGCTGACGGTTTGCTAAGGGTTTCCCTTGGAATTGAGAATGAAAACGATTTAATTAGTGATTTTGCGCAAGCTTTGAATTATTATAGATAGCTTGAAGACTGCAAATGATCTAAGATTAAGACCATAAGTCAAGGTGTCACATTTAAGTGTGGTTGAGTTTCTGTGATTACCGTATATAGGGCTTGTTATAGCAAGTTTTTCTTGACAAGCCGCTGATTTCTAGCGAATATAGTGCTAGTCGCGGTAGACATACATATATATGTATAATTTATATAGCTGTCGCAATTTTCACTATTTCACAATATTAATTAAATAAGGGGTTACCTGAATGAATAAGACAGAGTTAATCGAAGCAATCGCTAACGAAGCTGAAATCTCTAAAGCTGCTGCTGGCCGCGCATTAGACGCAATGATCAACCAAGTAAAAGTTACTTTACAAGCTGGTGAGCCAGTGACGTTGATCGGTTTTGGTACTTTTGATACTTCAGTTCGTGCTGCTCGTACTGGTCGCAATCCACAAACTGGTAATGAGATTCAAATTCCTGAAGCGGTAGTTCCTAAGTTCCGTCCAGGTAAAGCACTTAAAGATGCTGTAAATACTAAGTAATTCATTTGGTATTTATTGAAAAGCTCGATATTGTTTATCGAGCTTTTTTAATTGGTACACTGATTGTGGTTAGAAGCTTGTTTATTAGTATTTTGTAGCTTTTCTGTCATGTGAACAACAAATTACGAGTTAATTACAAAAGTAGCTTGTCAAAGCGTCGAAGTACAAATATAATCTTATCTTTGGTTTAGCACAGATGGGTGCTTAGCTCAGTTGGTAGAGCGGCGCCCTTACAAGGCGTAGGTCACAGGTTCGACCCCTGTAGCACCCACCAAGATTTCCATCTAGTGCTCTAAAAAAATCGCAGCGTCTAGTTTTTAGATAGCTGCTTTTTTTATGTCTATTTTTTAGAGTGGTCAGCTAGCCTCTTCTGATTTTCTCCGTAGTTTTCTCTAATCACATTTACAGCGTATAATCAAATTTATCTTAATCATGAGGTAGGTTATGCGATTATTGCTAGTCGAAGATGACGTTTTTTTAGGCAGTTCATTAAGCGAATTTTTAAGTCATGAGGGTTATGATGTTGATTGGGCTCAGAGCGGTAGTGAGGCCCTTGAGTTGGCCTATGAAAAAAGTTATCCCTTGATGATTCTTGATCTGAATCTACCTGATATGAGTGGTCTAGATGTTTTGCATAAAATTCATCATGACAAAATGGAGATGTTTGTCATGAGTCTGACTGCGCGCGATAGCCTTATTGATAGAGTAGAGGGTTTAGATGCAGGGGCTGATGACTATTTGACCAAGCCTTTTGAGTTACAAGAGCTTGCCGCGCGTTTGCGGGCTTTAAGCCGCCGTGCTGAGGGGCAGATTAGTGATGTACTCAGAGTGGGTGACTTAAGTCTTGATTTGACTAATCGCGAAGTTCTTTATAAGGGTGCACACCTCAGCTTATCTTTGCGAGAGTATGCTCTACTTGAGCGGCTCATGGCCCGAGCTGGTCATGTGGTGACCAAGCAACAGATGGTGCAGACGCTGTCTGCTTCGGAGGGTGAGGTCAGTGATAATGCCATCGAGGTCTATGTCTACCGACTGCGTAAGCGTTTAGAGGGCGTTAATGTGGAAATTCACACCATTCGCGGTTTTGGTTATTTATTAGATAGTATTGCGAATACTTAGCGATGTCTGATTCTTCTAAGAGTTATTCGCCTGTAAAAACAAAAGGTCTAAGGTCTTTTTTTAAAAGTGAGAGTTTATTTGGGCAGTTGATCAAGTTTCTTGCTGTTAGTCTTATTTTGGTGATTTTTGTTGACTGGCTCTTGACTTGGGGTTTGGTGAGGACTGTTTCAAATAGCACGGTCGATGACAATAGCCTGTTTTTATTGGTTGTGGTTAGTCAAATATTCCTCTTTTTAATTGGTGCGGTTACTGTTACGTATTTTGTACGCAAGGCTTTAAACACAATCGAACAGGTGGGTCAACAGCTATCTGAGCGTAGTCATGATGATTTGTCGGCAATTGAGGTAGAGAATTTGCCCACTGAATTGAAGCCCTTGGTGGAGCGCACTAATTTATTATTGGCTGACTTACAAGAAGCTATGCAGGCTCAAAGCCGTTTTGTTTATCATGCTTCACATCAATTTCGTACGCCACTGACCGCTTTACGCATGGAGTCAGAACTTATGCTGGGTCAGGATTATAGTGATGACGTGCGCCAACGTGCTGAGCGTATCCATCAAATTTCTGATCGTTTAATTCATTTAGGCCAGCAGCTCTTGGTTTTAGCTAAGGCAGATTCCGGTCAGCGTATCAAAGATAGTTTTATTCGTATTGATTTGGCTGATTGGGCGATGGAGGTTGGTTCGAAATGGGTGCCAAGGATGCGTCGTGCGGGCTTAGAGCTGCAGTTTGTAGGTCCGGTGGTGGGTAGTGCTTCATCAACGGCGATAGGGCGTCAATTGGCTGCTAATGGACTTCTTATTCAGGCTGATCCTACATTGCTTGAAGAGTTGTTGGCCAATCTGCTGGACAATATTCTTAAATATGCTAAAGATGCTAAATTAGTAACGATTGCGGTCAGGGCCGATCCGCCTAGTCTGATTATTGAGGATGATGGTTCTGGGATTGAGGCTAAGGATAACCAGATACCCTTTGAAATGTTTTTTAGGGCTAACAGCAATGACACGACGGGAGCGGGGTTGGGTTTAGCAATTGTAAAGGAAATAGCTAGAGCGCACGGAGCGGAGTTGACTCTGCTAACTAGGCCGCAGATTGAAGGTACTCGTTTTACTATCATTTTCTCTAAGACTAAATTCGGATTTTAGAGCGTATTGTTATAACGGAAAAAGGCTTGCAGAAAAACTGTAAGCCTTTTTGTTTGTTGTCTACTAGGGAATATTAACTTAAGCGCTTTCTTCTTCGTCTAAGCGACCTAGTAATAAAAACTCCATCAATGCTTTTTGGGCATGCATACGGTTTTCTGATTCATCCCAGACTACACTCTGAGGGCCATCAATTACTGAGGCGGTGACCTCCTCGCCGCGGTGTGCCGGTAAGCAGTGCATAAAGAGTGCGTCGGGCTTGGCGCGTGCCATTAGCTGATTGTCTACTTGCCAGTCAGCAAAAGCGCGTCGACGGATTTCATTTTCCTCTTCGTAGCCCATGCTGGTCCATACGTCAGTGGTAACTAAGTCAGCGCCGACACATGCGTCTACCGGGTTGTCAAACTCTTGATAGAACTCCTGAGGAACACCCTGGATGCGAGAGGGGTCTAGCTGATAGCCCTTGGGAGCTGAGATATGAAGCTTGAATTTAAGCATTTGCGCAGCTTGTAGCCAGGTATAGGCCATGTTATTGGCATCACCAATCCATGTCACCACTTTGCCCTCGATGTCACCACGCTTTTCAATGAAAGTCAGTACATCAGCGAGGATCTGGCATGGGTGAAATTCATTGGTCAGACCGTTAATTACAGGGACGCGAGAGTGATGTGCAAAGCGCTCTAGACGCTCTTGGCCAAAGGTACGAATCATCACTAAGTCCACCATGCGTGAAATGACTCTTGCTGTGTCCTCTATGGGTTCTGAACGGCCTAACTGGGAGTCATTTGATGTTAGGTTGATCACTGCGCCGCCGAGCTGATACATACCGGCCTCAAAAGAGACGCGGGTGCGGGTGCTGGCCTTTTCAAATACCATCGCCAAGGTGCGATCGTTGAGTGGCATATGTGGTTCATAGCGCTTAAATTTATTTTTGATAATTTGCGCGCGCTTGAGGACGTACTTTAGTTCTTCTAAAGTAAGGTCGGTCAACTGTAAGAAGTGGCGGATCGTACTATTACTTTGCTTTGAGCTCATTGTGAACAAATCTCTAAATAGTCATAATCTTCAAGCTTAACATAAGCAAAAGAATAACTGCTTAAAAATAGTTTGAAATAAACGAAATTTTAAGTCCTGCTTAACGCTGTTTTCAAAAGCAAAAAGGCGCATCATTTGATGCGCCTTTAGAGGAAGAGAAGGCTTAAAATCTCTTAGGCAGAGATAGCCTTAACAGCTGCAGATAAACGACTTTTCTGACGAGCGGCTTTATTCTTGTGAATGATGTTTTTATCAGCAACGCGGTCGATAATGCTAGTTGCATTAACAAATGCTTCGTTAGCTTTAGGTTGATCGCCGGCGTCAATTGCGTGACGCACTTGCTTGATAGCAGTACGCATCATAGAGCGTAAGCTAGAATTGTGTTTGTTACGTGCTGCTGCTTGACGTGCACGTTTGCGAGCTTGATTGGTATTTGCCATAGTAGTAAAACTTTCCTAGAATTCTTCTCTTCGTGAATAAACTGGTAGTAGCGAAAGGACTGGCTACCACTTATAGATACTTATATATCTTGGTATTATGCTAACGGTAAGCAAAAGATTTTAGCACATTAGTAAATAAATTCAATGAATTAGTTGATTTTATACTAATTAATCTGTTTTTTAGTGAATCCTTGTAGGTATAAGGGAACAATCTTTACAAAAGTACTTTGTCTGGTGAGTCTTTTGTCATGCTTAGCGATTAAGAAAATCACGAATTCTAAAGCCACTGATAAATAAACCGCAGAAGTAAATTACTCCACTTCCTGCGAGAACTCCAAAGAGTGCTACTAATCGCCAAATCACAAAGCTGGACGAACCAAAAATATTCCAATGTTGGCTTAAAGAGTAAATTAAGCCCGACGTGCTGTCCTGGTTCCAGCTGATTACGCTACCGCATAGCACCAGCCATAAGCCCATAAGCGCTAGAGCCGGCAGCAAGCGGATAAAAAACTTGAGCCAACCGCCACTAGGTTGGTAGATATTGCGACGGCGTAAACCGCGGTATAGCAACAAGGAATTAATCGTTGCGCCTAGACCAATTGAGAGCGCCAGACCACTATGCTTTAGTAGTGGTACTAAAACGATATTCATCAACTGAGTGAGAATCAAGACAGTAATGGCGATTTTGACTGGTGTGCGAATATCTTGTTTGGCGTAAAAGCCCGGGGCTAATATTTTTACAGCTAAAATTCCCAAAATCCCAAAACCATAAGCAATGACGGCCACTTGAGTTTGAGCTACATCGTGGCTGCCAAAGGCACCATAGTTGAAGAGGGTGGCGACTAGGCCATCTGAGAGTAGAGCTAAGCCCACCATACATGGTAAACCTAACAAACAAATTAAACGCAAACCCCAATCCATCAGTTGACTGTAACGCTGATGATCGTCATTGGCATGCGCTGCTGCTAAACTGGGTAAAAGTACGGTGCCAAGGGCAATACCAAGTAGCGCGGTGGGAAACTCCATTAAACGGTCAGCAAATGAGAGCCAACTGACGCTGCCACCTGGCAACCAGGTCGCAATATTGGTGTTGATTAATAAGGAAATTTGAGCAACGGAAACGCCAATGGTAGCAGGGCCCATGAGCTTGATGATGCGGCGTACCGTACTGTTTTTCCAGGCTTCTTTAAAGCGCAGGTTTGGGCGCGGTAACATGCCAATTTTTGCTAGAGCGACCCATTGTGTGGCAAGCTGCAAAAAGCCCCCGATCATGACGCCCACTGCTAGGGCATAGATTGGCAGTTCAAATTGATCGACTAAAAATATAGCGGCACCGATCATTGATAAATTCAATAGTATCGGTGTAAAAGCCGGTATGGCAAATTTGCGCCACGTATTTAAAACCCCTGAAGCTAAGGCCACTAAAGACATGCAGAAAATATAGGGGAACATGACGCGAGTCATCCAAACTGCTGCCTCAAAAGGCTGACCACCATCACGGGCAATACCACTGGCCATAATACTCACTATCAAAGGAGCAAAGAGTGCCCCTAACAGGCTGACCAACAATAAGGTTGCGCCTAGAATTAAAGTGACATGGTCAATTAGATGTTTAACTTCTTCCTCTTCATATTGCTCTTTATAAGCACCTAAAATAGGCACAAAAGCTTGTGAAAAAGCCCCTTCAGCAAAGAGTCGACGCAGCAGGTTGGGGATTCTAAAAGCAACCCAGAAGGCATCAGTTAAGGCACTTGCACCAAAGGCGCGAGCAATAATGATATCGCGAGCCAGTCCTGTGATACGAGATAAAAAAGTTAAGCCACTAATAGTGGCAGCAGATTTGAATAAACTCATTATTTTGGTTGTAAACGAATGGCTCCGTCTAAGCGAATGGTTTCACCGTTAATCATCTCATTAGTGATGATGCTTTGTACTAACTTGGCAAAGTCTTCGGGGACGCCTAAACGTGAGGGAAATGGAATATCCGCAGCTAAAGCATCTTGTACTTCTTGTGGCATACCGTAGATCATCGGGGTGGCCATAATGCCGGGTGCTATGGTTACACAACGCACGCCATGTCTGGCCATGTCACGAGCAATAGGCAGTGTCATGCCGACAATGGCAGCTTTGGAGGCGGCATAAGCTGCTTGACCAATTTGGCCTTCATAAGCAGCAATAGAGGCGGTATTGATTAAGACGCCACGCTCACCAGTCTCCAAGGCGTCATTGTCGACCATCTTAGCGGCGGCTAAGCGAATCATGTTAAAACTACCAATCAGATTAATGTTGATGGTTTTTTGAAAGTTATCAAGTGAGTGAGGACCGTTGCGACCAACCAGTCGCTCGGCAGGTGCGATACCTGCGCAGTTAATTAGACCATACAAAGGGCCTAAGTTAATTGCGGCATCTATGGCGGTTTGAGCGTCATTTTCCTGAGTTACGTCGCAATGGACGTAGCTTTGACCAAGTTCCTTGGCAAGTGCATGACCGGCTTCGTCATTAAGATCAGCCAGTACTACCTTAGCGCCATGTTCTGTCAGCATCTTTGCGGTACCAGCCCCTAAGCCGGAAGCACCGCCGGTGACGATAAATACTTTGTTTTTTATATCCATTGTTGTTCCTCCTTGGTATTTACAAAAAATAATAGCGGTATTAGGGTGAAATTTAAGTTTCTTGCCTAAACCGCTATTGTTTTGTGTTTAATTATGGTTTTGAATTATTTGCCACCTTTTAAGGCGTCCATGATTTGTTTGGTAATGTCTTCAACCTTGCCAACACCCTCAATACGAACATATTTAGGAGCGTTTTCATCAGCCTCAGCAGCCCATTTGGAGTAATAGTCAACGAGTGGACGTGTCTGGTTTTGATAAACTTCCAAGCGATTGCGAACTGTTTCTTCTTTGTCGTCATCACGCTGAACTAAAGCTTCGCCCGTCACATCATCTATACCTTCAGTTTTTGGCGGATTGAATTTAGTGTGGTAAGAGCGTCCACTTTCAGGGTGTACGCGACGACCGCTCATGCGCTCAATGATATCCTCAGCAGGTACATCAATTTCAACGACGAAGTCCAAAGCGACACCGGATTCTTTAAGCGCATCGGCTTGTGGAATCGTACGAGGAAAACCATCGAACAGGTAACCGTTTTTGCAATCATCATCTTTGAGACGCTCTTGTACCAAACCGATAATAATATCGTCAGATACTAAATCACCACGATCCATTACCTCTTTGGCAGCGATGCCTAATGGCGTTTGGTTTTTAATGGCGGCTCTTAACATGTCGCCGGTTGATATTTGGGGGATATTAAATTCCTGGGTGATGTAGTTGGCTTGAGTGCCTTTACCTGCGCCAGGAGGGCCTAATAGAATTAAACGCATAAGTTTTCCTCTGAGTTAATATAATTATAATTGCAACTAAAAGAATGCTTCAGTGCACAAGTTTAATTCAAGAGCCAATAAAAGATTGTGATCTATCTCAGGATATTAAAAAAAATTACGGACTGTTGCCAGATCTTCTGCGCTATCAACTCCTGGGGCAGGTGCATTATCAGTGATCGTTAGCTGAATTTTATGACCATTTTCAAGGGCTCTTAGTTGCTCTAAAGATTCCAGTTGCTCCAGGTGACCTTGGGGTAATGTTGGAAAAATGCTCAAAAAGTGAGCTCTATAGGCATAGAGACCGATGTGGTGGTAGGCCTGCATATTAGTAGGTAATTGCTTTTGTTCAGCCTGAAAAGCATCGCGAGCCCATGGAATAGGAGCCCTGGAAAAATACAAGGCTTGACCATGCTGATTTAAAACTACTTTGACCACATTGGGGTTAAAAAGTTTTTCTAGCTCGTGAATGGGGTAGGCAGCAGTGGCAATAGCAGCCTCAGGGTTAGCTAGTAGGGTAGCGGCCACCTGATCAATCAACTCGGGATCGATGAGTGGCTCGTCACCTTGTACATTAACTATCACTGTGTCTGCAGGCAAAGCCAATTGCTCAGCCACTTCGGATAATCTGTCAGTGCCGGAAGGGTGATTGGGGTCGGTCATTAAAGCCTTAAAACCGTGAGCTTTAACTACTTCAAAGATCGCTTGGTCGTCTGTCGCGACATACACCTCTTGAGCTTTCGATTTTTGGGCCTGTCGGGCTGTGTGAACAACCATCGGAGTGCCGGCTATATCTGCCAGCATCTTCCCCGGTAAGCGGGTAGAGGCGGCACGAGCCGGTACTACAGCGATAAAATTAAGATCTGCGCTTGCTATTGATTGCATGGTGAGTGAAGGCTTAACGATGGGTTGGGCTTTTAACGTGCGGCTTAAGGGGTGGTTTTTAAGGTGGCACTATCAACTGCGCGCTCAGGTAATAAGATTGGTAAGCCATTTTCAATTGGGTAGGCTTTGCCGTTTTGCTCACAGATTAAGTAATTGCGATCGTCACTAAGTTTAAGGGGGGCTTTGCAAGTTGGGCAAACAAGGTTTTTGGTAATTAACTCGTGCATATTTTTCCCAAAGATATAACTGATAAAGCATTAAGTATAAGTCATAATTTTAATAGTTGCTCTATCTTGTCAAAGAAATTCTTATCAGAAAATTCTGCACTGACTTTTAAGCAGTAAAAGCGTTCATCAGCAAAATGACGACATTTGAGCGCATCTTTTTCAGTCATTAAAATAACTTCTTGATTGAATTGGCTAAAATCTTCTGCGCTAAAGGCATGGTGATCAGGGAAAGCTTGTTGCTTATCCGTTGTAAGACCTAAATCCGTTAAAGTATTAAAAAATCGTTGCGGATTGCCGATGCCCGCCACGGCGATAATTGATTTGTCATTATGGTGTGATAGCCATTCATCAGGCCTCAGTTCTTGATTGTTTTGAAGATTAACAAAAGCAGAGGGTAGAAGACGCATATCGACAAGCAATGGTGGGGTAGCAAAGTCCCTTATCTTGTTATTTTGAAAATCTTGATGATTACGGTTGGTGATAATTACATCCACTGTGGTGAGTTTGTCCGCGGACTCCCTTAATGGCCCTCCCGGCAACAACAGTCCATTGCCGATACCACGTTCATCCTGCACAATGATTTCAACATCTCTTTGTAAAGCCAAGTGCTGTAAACCATCATCAGCAATAATCACATTGGTTTGTGGATGGTGCTTTAAAAGCGCTTTAATCGCTAAGGCGCGTTTAGGATGCACACCAATTGCCGCATACTGAGCGAGTAGTGCTGGCTCATCACCGATTAGTGTGGCGTCAGCATCGCTTCCCTTTGCTACTTTGGCTTCTTTACCTATGTCAACGCCATAGCCTCTAGAAATAATCCCCGGGTGATAGCCTTTATCTTGCAGGGCACGAACAAGAGCGGCAACTACAGGTGTCTTGCCGGTGCCACCAACATAAATATTGCCGACGATAATAACGGGGCAAGGTGCACGATAGGATGATTTGATACCCTTTCTATAAAGTGCTTTTCTGATGCTTTGTATTAAGCCGTTGAGTGTAGACAAAGGGCTTAAGCTTCTGCTTAAACAACCGCCATGTTGCCATTGTTCTTGCAGTCGTTCACTTATGCTTTTTTTAGAAAGAGGTTTATTGTTTTGCTTCTGACTCATCATGGCTGTTTCAATCATCTGAAGAACTTACCCACAAAAGTTGTGGATAACTTTGTGAATAAATCACTGTGTGTCTGTCATTATACGTATCTGTAGGGGTGTTGCTCAAATACGATGCAATTTTATTGAAATATATAAATTCTTTTAATATCAATGGTTTATGTTTATTTTTTGATGTTTGACTTTAAAGTGATGCCGTAAATATCATTTTTTCTTTGTAGAATCAATGTGTTCTCGACGTGTGGACAACAGTGATTTTTTATTTGCCATTTGGACTAGCTTTTAGACTCACTTTTTGTTAGGAACTCAAGTGAGGTATAAAAATTAATTAGTTTTATAAAAGATGACTAGATTAACTAGTTAGGAAGAAATCTTGTAAGATGTATTGGCCGATTTTAAGTTTTTTTTCAAGAAAGTAGACTAAGTGCTTACATCTATTAGGTATTTTAGTGTTTTGTTTGTAAATAAATATTAATCCACAAAAGATGTGGATAACTTTGTGAATAAACTTGTTGATGTCCGTGTTTCTACGTACTAAGCGAGGTGTTGCTTAAAATTAGTGCAATATTATTGAAATAAATATAATTCAAATAAATCAATTACTTATGCTTGTTTGTTGAAGTAAGTCTTAAGATGTCGCCGCTAAAAAAGGATTTTCCTTAATGAAAAGTTGTTTGTTTCTAGATTGTGGAAAAGTATTAAACATATTTTGGAATTTCACTGGATTTTTAATTAAATATTTGTTATGAGCCAAGAAAAAGTACTCTCTGTTACAGAATTAAGTCACTTGATAAGTCAGACCTTGGACTATCAAATACCGATGTTTAGGGTAGAGGGGGAAATTTCTCAACTGACTAAAGCCTCATCGGGGCATTATTATTTTTCGATTAAAGACGAACAGAGCGCCATGAGTGCAGTGATGTTCCGAGGTCGTGCTAATAATTTGGATTTTCAACCTAAACAGGGGGATATGGTTGAGCTACAAGGCAAGTTATCTTTATTTGCTGCTCGCGGTTCTTTGCAGATTCAAGTTGATGAGATGCGCCGTGCCGGTGTCGGTACACTTTTTGAGCAATATCTGCGTATTTTGGATAAATTAAAAAAAGAAGGACTATTTGATGAAGAGCGTAAACTCGCTATTCCCTCTTATCCTCGCCGTGTTGGCATAGTAACTTCTTTGCAGGCAGCTGCTCTACAAGATGTATTAACTGCTCTACGACGGCGCGCGCCGCAGTTCTCCGTTACTATTTATCCCAGCCTGGTTCAAGGTACTGATGCTGTTGATGAATTGATGAGAGCGTTAGCGCAAGCCGAGTTACGTCAAGAAGTTGACGTTATTTTATTAGTACGTGGTGGGGGGAGTTTAGAGGACCTGTGGTGTTTTAATGATGAGCGCCTAGCACGTATGATTGCTGCCAGCAGTATTCCTGTTGTCAGTGGTGTAGGTCATGAGACGGACACTACGATTGCCGACCATGTTGCCGATTTACGCACCGCTACACCAACTGCAGCTGCAGAGTTAATCAGTAAAGCAGCTTATGCATTACCCGCTATTTTAGATGAGTTTACTCAACGAATTACCAGGGTAATGAGCAAGCTGCTAAGCGATAGTCAGGCTCGTTTTGTCGATGCATCACCACGTTTGAACCGTCAGATGGAGCGCTTATTATTAGATAAAAGCATGCGCTTTGATGAGCTAAAACCGCGTTTAGTAGCGCCTCAACGCTTACTTAATCAGTATGAGGAAAGGCGCCTGCAGCTCCAGCAAATGCTGGATCGTAATTGGCAGGAGCAGTATATAGATAAAGTCACGCAGTTAGAGCGCTTGACTTTGCGCTTGGAGGCTAAAAAGCCTAATATAGTGATGGAGCATGAGCGCTTGTCACAATGGCAGGAGCGCCTTAATCGAGCTATCAAGCAGCAGTTATCGGCACATCAACAAGTGTATTTGCAGTATCAACAAGTATTGCACAATATAAATCCAAAGCAGGTTTTACAACGTGGTTTTTCAATAGTTTATGATGCTGATGGTCGAGTCGTTCAGGCGGCTGAGCAGTTAAATGTGGGCCAGGAACTTCAGCTTGAGTTCGCGAGTGGTCGTGCCACGGTAGATGTTAAATCACTTTAATCATATTATAAAAAAAGCTCCTTGAATCTAAAAATCCAAGGAGCTTTTTGCATTTCAGTCTTTTTATAAGCACTTTTTAATGGCGTCGTTAATTTCTTCAACAGCCGGTTGACGTTGAAAGACCTTTAGGTGGGCATGAATAGCTCCTCTACCGTGGGTTGGCATGGCGACTTCAATCGTTGCTTGGGGTTGGTTACCGTCAGCGCTCGGTACGGCACCGGACCAAATATCGATCGTCTCAGGGCGGATATAAGCGCTAGCTTGGTATGCCTTAAGATTGATTTCAATGCATTGGGCTAAGTCTGTTGGCGCTTTATCTGTGATTTGATCGAAGGTTCTGACATAACTCTCTTGACCAACCGTTTTAATGGCGGAAGAGCCGCAGGCACTCAGGCCAATGCTGCTAACTGCACAAATTCCAAGTAGTAAAAGTTTTTTCATAATGTTCTGCTTTCAAATGGTTGATTTCTAATTACTGAATATAAAAGATATTGATGATTGATTAACGAGATTGCTGTAGTTGTAGTTGCCAAGCTTTTTCGGCTTCCTCTGTGTTACGCCAGTCACCGCTTGTAAGCTGATCACCAACGTCGACTTGGTGACGTTCAAACCACCCTTGATTTACCTCTAAGGCGAATTGTGCCGGCGCCGTTGAGCAAATGCTACTCTCATCAAGAGGCTGCATATCAAAAATATCAATCACTTTAGCATTTTCATCAAGATATGCAATACTGAGCGGAATAAGGGTGTTGCGCATCCAAAAACAAAGTTGTTGGGGTTCGGCAAAGACAAATAGCATTCCCCGGTGCTCCGGCATGAATTGGCGATGCATTAAACCGATTTGGCGGCTACGATTGGTGTCAGCAATTTCTGCTAAGACCGTTGTATCAGCCAGGCGAAAAGGCATTAGTTCTAGAGAGGTATTTACTTCCGAATTGCGGAACTGCGCTAAGCTAGCACTTGGTGTTATAAAAATAACTATACTAAGACTAAGTCCAAAGAATAGTTGCAGAAAATATAGCATAAACATTGCTCATTAAGAGTTTTACAATATTGATCGATTTTAAAGGATTGGCTTGAATTATTATTGTTCGGACTCAGTTTAATCAATATTTAAAAATAATAGATTACTCTAGTAATATATCGGGTTATATAATTTTTCTTATACCGATTTTTAATTTTATTATCTTATAAAAAATGTCTACTAAAACAGAAATTGGTACGATAAAAAAGAAGCAAAGTGCTAAATTGAAACCTCCTTCTTTTTATCAAGTTCTTATGCACAACGATGATTTCACCACGACAGAATTTGTGGTCGAGGTTCTGCAGCGTTTCTTTGCCTTTGATATTGAGCGTGCAATTGCTCTTATGCTTAAGGTCCATCACGAGGGTAAGGCCGTGTGTGGCGTATTTAGTCGCGATATCGCGATGAGCAAGGTGGAGCTAGTTAGGGATTATGCTAGGCAACACGAATATCCCTTGCGTTGTTCCTGTGAACCAGTTTAAATGCAATTACTAGTAGAATAGTCAGTTAAGAAGCTCTACTTCGGCTGACTTTAACAGAGGTACGATTATGATTTCCCAAGAACTCGAAGTGACGATTCACCTAGCCTTTGTCTCGGCTCGTACGCGACGTCATGAGTTCGTGACAGTTGAGCACTTACTATTGGCCTTGTTGGACAATAATGAGGCGGTAGAGGCGCTGCACGCTTGCCACGCCAATATTCCCTTGCTGCAAAAGCAGCTTTCGACCTTTATCGAGGATAATACGCCTATCGTAGCAGAAGAGGATCATGGCGATGCACAGCCAACGTTGGGTTTTCAGCGAGTTATTCAGCGAGCTGTCATGCATGTCAATGCGACACAAGGCTCTGCAGGAGCTGATAACTCTAAGCGACAGGTAACCGGGGCGCACATTCTCGTGTCACTTTTCTCAGAAAAAGACGCTCATGCGGTGTATTATTTACAAGAACAAGAGATTAGCCGCATCGATATTATTGAGTACCTATCACACGGTACGAGCAAGGACAAGCAGGTAAAGGCACCAGCACCACGAACTATTGGCAATGAGTCTAGTGAGGCCCCCGAAGAGGAGGCGAGTACGCCTTTGCAGCAATGGGCTGTTGATTTAAATGAATTAGCCAAGCAGGGTAAGCTCGATCCCGTTGTCGGTAGAGAGCATGAATTGGATCGGGTCGTTCAGGTACTCTGCCGTCGTCGCAAAAACAATCCTTTATTGGTAGGCGAGGCCGGAGTTGGTAAGACAGCGATAGCTGAGGGCTTGGCTCAACGCATCGTCAGTGCTAAGGTACCAGATATTTTAAAGACAGCCAAAATTTATTCATTAGACATGGGTTCTTTATTGGCAGGTACCAAGTATCGCGGTGATTTTGAGCAAAGAATCAAGGCTTTATTAAAGCAATTAGAGACCATTGATAATTCCATCCTTTTTATTGACGAGGTGCACACCATGATTGGTGCGGGTTCTACCTCCGGTAGTACGATGGATGCCAGTAATTTATTAAAACCTGCTTTGTCGTCAGGTAAGTTGCGCTGTATGGGGGCCACTACCTACAAGGAGTACCGTGGTATTTTTGAAAAGGACCATGCCTTGTCACGTCGATTCCAAAAGGTCGATGTGAACGAACCGACAGTAGAAGAAACCATTGAAATTCTCAAAGGGTTAAAACCGCGCTTTGAGGCTTATCACGAAATACGTTATAGCCAGGCGGCAGTTGAAGCGGCAGCTGAATTGGCAGCGCGTTATATAAACGATAGATTTTTGCCGGATAAAGCTATTGATGTGCTTGATGAGGCCGGTGCCGCACAGCGATTATTGCCTAAATCACGTCAGAAAAAGTTGTTGGGTAAACCTGAAATTGAGATGACGATCGCTAAAATGGCACGTATTCCAGTGGCGGCGGTCTCTAGTGATGAGCGTGGCAAATTACAAAACTTGGA
>JAAZFX010000147.1 GCA_012511555.1 Alcaligenaceae bacterium
CGAATCTTTGCTGCCTGCTGACCTACTGCTTGCTTATCGTAACCTTTAAGTACGATTTCGGTAGGCGTTGGCGTTTCTGCCGTAACACCTGCCGGCAATTCATGCAGCACATCGTGAGAGAAGCCTAAATCCATTTTGATTACGTTACCTTGTACTTGGGCACGATAACCAACACCCAATAAAGATAAGCGACGCTCAAAACCTTTGCTAACGCCAGTAACCATATTGTTTACTAAAGCGCGCATAGTACCTGACATAGCTTTAGCAAAGCGAGTCGGGTTAGCAACGTCAAACGTTAATTCATTTTCTTCAAGTTTAACAATAACGTCACCTGTTAAGGCTTGGTTTAACTCACCCAAAGGACCTTTAACACGGATATTATCATTAGTGATATTTACCTCAACGCCGCTTGGTACAGCGACTGGGTTCTTAGCAATACGAGACATAGACATAATAATTACTCCTTATGCTACGTAGCAAAGAACTTCGCCACCAACGCCTTCTGAACGTGCTTTACGATCAGTCATAACGCCGCGCGATGTTGAAACGATTGTCACACCCAAACCGTTCATCACTTGAGGAATATCATTACTGGCTTTGTATACACGAAGACCAGGACGTGATACACGCTCAATACGTTCGATTACAGGACGACCTGCGTAATATCTCAAAGCGATTTCAAGCTCAGGTTTAGCTTTTTCGCCTTTTACTTCAAAACTGTCGATATAACCTTCGTCTTTAAGCACGGTAGCAATAGCCACTTTTAGCTTTGAAGAAGGCATAGAAACCGATACTTTCTCGACCATCTGCGCATTGCGGATGCGAGTTAACATGTCGGCGATTGGATCGCTCATGCTCATAATTCTTCTCCCTACCAGCTAGACTTAGTCAAACCGGGAATTTCACCCTTGTTACCAAGTTCACGTACTTTGTGACGGCTCAAACCGAATTTGCTTAGCACACCACGTGGACGACCAGTGATCGCACAACGGTTACGCAAACGAGTTGGGTTTGCATTGCGAGGTAACTTCTGAACTTCCAGACGAGCTAAGTAACGCTCTTCGTCTGATTTTGATGTGTCATTAATAATCGCAGTTAAGGCCGCACGTTTTGCTGAGTATTTTTCAACCAACTTAGCGCGCTTAACATCGCGATTGATAAGTGATAATTTAGCCACAACGTTGCCCCTAATTAATTACGGAATGGGAAGCTGAAAGCTTTTAATAAAGCTTTGGCTTCTGCGTCGGTTTTAGCAGTGGTCGTGATACTGATATTCAAGCCACGTAAAGCATCGATTTTGTCGTACTCAATTTCCGGGAAAATAATTTGTTCTTTTACACCGATATTGTAGTTACCACGACCATCGAATGAACGGCCAGAAATACCACGGAAGTCACGAACGCGAGGTAGAGCTACGTGAATCAAACGATCCAAAAACTCATACATACGACGGCCACGTAAAGTAACCATGCAACCGATTGGGTAATCCTCACGAATCTTGAAGCCGGCAATTGCTTTACGGCTCTTCGTGATTACTGGCTTTTGACCTGCTATTTTGCTTAGGTCGGAAACCGCGTGATCAATTACCTTACGATCTGCGACTGCCTCAGACACACCCATATTAAGAGTGATCTTAGAAATGCGAGGCACTTCCATCAAGCTGCTGTACTTAAACTCTTCAGTTAAGTCGGCAGCGACTTTGCTATTATATAATTCTTGTAAACGAGACATTCATCTACCCCTTATTACTTCTCACCAACGACTTTGTCGTTTGAGCGGAAAACACGAACCTTGCGACCGTCCACCTCTTTGATGCGAACTTTGTCAGCCTTACCGGTTTCAGGGTTAATGAGAGCCACATTCGAAATATGAATTGGCATGTTTTTATTAACGATACCGCCTGTGTTGTTAAGCATTGGATTAGGTTTAACGTGCTTTTTAGCAACGTTGATACCCTCAACAACTACTTTGTCATCACCTACACGTGACAACACAACACCACGACGAGTTTTGTCGCGACCTGCTAATACGATGACCTCGTCACCTTTACGAATACGTTGCATACTGACCCCCTTAAATAACTTCTGGAGCCAATGAAACGATCTTCATAAAACGATCGCCACGTAACTCGCGAGTTACTGGACCAAAGATACGAGTTCCGATTGGTTCTAATTTTGTGTTTAACAATACGGCTGCATTGCCACCGAAGCGGACTAATGAACCGTCTTTACGGCGAACGCCTTTAGCCGTGCGAACAACAACTGCGTTGTAAATTTCGCCTTTTTTAACGCGACCGCGTGGTGCTGCTTCTTTGACGGTAACCTTAATAATGTCACCGACTTCAGCATAACGGCGCTTAGAGCCGCCTAACACCTTGATACACTGAATTTTACGTGCACCAGTATTGTCAGCCACATCTAATGTGGTTTGCATTTGGATCATGATAGTTCCTGTTCCAACTTAGTTACATATACGGCATATGTGTTTTTCTTATAAAGACATATGCCGAACCCATTTAAGGAATTAACTCAAAAAATACATGAAAGCATGCTGAGATGATGAGTAAAACCTTGAATATAACCAGTATTGGCCCCGTCAGGCAGTTAACTTAAACCACCCTGGGTTGAAATTTCTGGATAAATTTCCACTTTTATTTAAGTGAATCTAAAAGTATACGCACTTTTTCTCTGTAGATCAAGGATTTATAACGCTTTATTATAAAACGTGTTGTTTTATTTAAAACAGTAAAAATTCCCTTCCTTAATTTGCTTAGACTGAGAATGGATAGCGCACGAGCGACATCGCTAACAAATTGGTCTGCCACCTAAAAACGCAATCAACTCTTTCTCATCAAGGCCCTAAAAATCAGGATTCAAGAGCATCACTGCCGAAAACTTGAGGTAAAGCACCGAATACCATGTACTAACCCATGCTCAATATTCGGCACTTAACAACTACAGCATTTCTTTACGCAACTGCTCTGGCGATTTGATTGACAACAAGCCCGGTGCCACATCAAAGACCGTTTTTGCACCGTATTGACCTTGTTGATTCATGCGATAAGCTGCACGTGCGTAGGCTACCAGCACACTGGAAGTAAAACCAGGATTATCACCCAACTGTAAACCGTACTCAATGACTTGATTATGCTCAGGACGCGTATTGCCGCTGCGAATCACAAAACCGCCGTGTGGCATGTTTGTATGCTCACGCTGTAATGTTTCTTCATCAATAAAATGCACAGTTGTATCGTAGTCTGCAAAGTAATTAGGCATGGTTTTAATAGTATGCTCAACCACTGCAGCATCCGCCCCTTCTTCTAATACGACATAGCACTCACGTGTGTGCTTATCACGCGTCGCTAGAGTTGGACGAGAGCCTGTACGTACATCAGCCATGGCTTTTTCAGACGGTAAGGTATATTGCACACCGGCCTTAACCCCCGCTACACGACGCACCGCGTCAGAGTGGCCTTGGCTTAAGCCCTTACCCCAGAAGGTGTAGGTTTCACCATCAGGTAACACAGCTTCAGCATAGAGGCGACTGAGCGAGAATAAACCCGGATCCCAACCCACACTGATAAGAGCTGTTTTTTGAGCAGGTGCAGCAGCTGCGTCCACACTGGCATAAAACTCAGGAATTTTGGCGTGAGTATCAAAGCTGTCCACAGTATTAAATAAAGCGGCGTACTCTGGGGTTTGCTTAGGCAAATCATCCTTGGAACCACCACAGAGAATTAACACATCGATTTTGTTCTGAAAATTTTTGAGATCAGCGATGGCAAAAACTGGGGTCGCAGCATCGACCGTTTCAAGCTGCTCTGGCGCACGACGTGTAAATACACCCACAAGGCTCATATCAGGATTGTGTTTAATCGCCGTTTCTACACCACGGCCAAGATTGCCGTAGCCGACGATGCCAATTCGAATGGATTGAGTCACTATTTAACTCCAAATGTTTGTGATTGAATAAGTACGAGTTAATTGATCATAACAAGCAAGGACAAAGCGGTCACTATTAAACGTGTAATAGCGACCGCTTTAGCTAGATTAAACGCTCGCAACCTAGGCTACGGATTAGTTAGCGAGCTTGGCGGTCGCTGCTTGCTCCGTCTTATCTGCCTTGTCCGCTTTACCAGCCCAATAAGTCGCTAATAAAGGACCTGAGATATTGTGCCAGAAGCTAAAAATTGCACTTGGCACTGCAGTTACCGGACTAGCTGCAAAGTGTACACCGGCAAGCGCCACACCTAAGCCGGAATTCTGCATACCGACTTCGATAGACACTGCTTTTTGGTCCACATAATCTAGCTTCAAGAGCTTAGCCAGGAAAAAGCCCAACAAATAGCCTAGACCATTATGTAAAACCACTACGGCAAAAATAATTAAACCAGATTCAATAATACGGTCTTTTGAAGCACCTACTACGAACGCCACGATCAGCACGATACCAATCACTGATACCAACGGCATGGCCTCACCGTAAGACTCTGCTTTTTTACCTAATACCGAACGCACAATTAAACCCAAAATAATCGGCACTAAAACGATTTGTAAAATACTCTTAAACATCGAAACGGCATTGATATCAATCCACTCACTTGCCAGCAAATAGAAAATAGCCGGCGTCAAGAATGGAGACAGGATGGTAGAAACTGCGGTCGCACTGACCGATAGCGCGGTATTGCCACGCGCTAAATAAGTCATCACATTAGAGGAAGTACCACCTGGGCAACAACCCACTAAGATCACACCAACGGCAATTTCTGCAGGTAACTGGAAAATCACACACAACGCATAAGCCAATAACGGCATGATAGTAAACTGCGCAAAAGTAGCGATCAGCACAGATTTGGGCTGTTTTAAGACACCTTTAAAATCATCAACGGTCATAGTCACACCCATACCAAACATGATGATACCCAAGATAATCGCAACATAGGGACCTACAAAACTAAACAAGGTAGGGCTTACAAAAGCGATGCCTGCAAAAACCAATACCCAAAGAGCAAAGGTTTTTTGTACAAAACGGCTAAAACCAGTTAAAAAAGTCATTGTTTTTTTCCAAAAAATAAAACTTGTACTAGTATATATCATAGACAAATTGTTACCTTTCTTATCCATCGCTTAGTTGCTAATAATTGCCTGATAGAATGGGCTGTTATATGGAATTTTGCTCACTCGTGGCAAGATTTTATAATTCGATTTCTCTTTTCTGTGGCGGTTTTTTATGGCTGGGTCGTTTTTTGATGCGGTACTTTTTTCTGTGGGCGTCACACTCCCCAGTATCTTGTTATTAGTTTTAGGTTGGTATTTAAAACGCTCTGAACAGATTGATCAACGATTCTGTGATCAAGCCTCAAAAATCGTTTTTAACTACTCCCTTCCCGCCTTATTGTTTTTTAGTATCTACGGCAGCGATACTGACCTGATGGAAAATCTCAATCTGGTCTTGGCTGGTGCTGTAACGATTATGGTGCTCTACATCGGCGCTGAGCTTGTTGCTCGCAAGATGGTTAAGGAGCCTCGCGACCACGGTGTTTTTGTACAGGGGGTTTTTAGAGCCAATATGATGATTATCGGCTTGGCCTTTGTCGCTAGCGCCTATGGCGCTGCCGGTGTTGCGGTTGGCGCCATTTTCGGTGGAGTATTGACGCTACTGCTTAATGTCTTAGCCGTTATTACCCTCAGTAAAGCGTCTGGTAATAAAAAGTTCAGCCCTGTATTAATGGCTCGCCAAATCATCACGAACCCATTAATTATCGGGATTCTCTTAGCACTTGCGTGTAAATGGTTACACGTACCCATCCCGTTGCTTGTTGCAGAAGCAGGCGGTTACGTGTCTGCCCTGGCGTTGCCACTCGCCTTGATTTGTGCAGGTGCTACGCTCGACTTTAAAAAGATCTTCAGTGCGACGGATATTGCTATGTGGTCCAGCATCGGCCGCTTAATCGTCGCCCCCATTGTGGCAGTACTCGTGGGCGTGGCTTTTGGATTAGATAGTATGAGCATGGGTGTGATGTTGCTAATGACCGCTTCCCCTGCCGCTGCCGCCAGTTATGTGATGGCAAAAGCCATGGGTGCCAACGACGTCGCCGCTGCTAATATTATTGGCATCACAACGGTTGGTGCAATGCCGACGATGGCTGTGAGTTTGACCTTATTGAGGTATTTTGGCGTGATTTAGGGTGGTCATTTATTCCCCTGTACCGGAGTGGCGAGTATCAGGCGATGATTTCTGGACTATATTTAAGTTTTCTGAAAAACACACACTACATCACCTGACCGACCCAGTTACCGAGCAAGCTTTAGCAATTGATAAGGTAGATCGCCTATTACTTTTATTACAAGATAACTCTTTATCCCCTAAATACTTACGTGAAATCATTACACATTACCTTAACATGACGTTACATAGCATCACGCGGTTATCTCGCAATGAAAGAAGCTCTCAAAAAGAAAAAACCGGTCAACTCATTAGAATCAACCGGCCTTGAAAACGGCGAACCCTCCAGGGGGAACTATCAGATTCACCGGCTCAAGAGTCATGTTGCGAGGGCTCTTGAGCGATCCCCCTCTCCGCATGATTTAATTCTAATCAAGAACTACTCGCCTGCCTATAGCCATTTCCTAACACGCTATAGATGAAACCATCTAGTTTTAAGGGTTTTTACTCACAAACATTCATGGACCTTGATGTAGATCAATTAGCTGTAATTCTGGATAATTATCTATAAGCCTTTAAAAAGATTTTTTGTCCTACGAACTTAGTAAAATGATTTTCATTAAGCAATACAAAAGGATTAATTCATGACACAACAAGAACAATTCCTCCAGGCTACTGCTGAGTTTGGACAAATTACTGATGAGAGCCTACACAGCCAGTTTTTAACTGACTTTACCGATACCCAGGCCGGCAACCCTCTAACTGTTTTTCGTCCAAAAACCACCGAGCAAGTTGCCGGTATTATGCGCGCTTGTACTGAATATGATATCAAAGCCGTCGTACAAGGCGGTTTGACCGGTTTAGCTGGTGGCGCTACGGTGCAAGATGGCGAGGTTATCATCAACCTTGGACAAATGAATCAGGTTGTTGAATTCGACGAGGTAGGCGGCACACTCTGTGTTGAATCAGGTATGGTACTGGAGGAAGTATGTCAATTAGTGGAGTCTAAAGACTGGTATTTTCCATTGGATTTAGGTGCTCGTGGTAGCTGCCGTATTGGCGGTAACGTCAGCACCAATGC
>JAAZFX010000148.1 GCA_012511555.1 Alcaligenaceae bacterium
CACCATATATTCAGAGCGTTTATCCGTTATTTTCAGTTTCAAATCATTTACTTGGCGTTGGAGTTTTAACACCTCCACATGACTTGCAGCCCCTTGCTTAGCCAAGGCTTGCGTTAATGCCAATTCCTTTTTAACTAGTGCAAGTCCTTCTTGTAAGCCGGCTAACGATTCGTCTAATGCCGCTTTTCTGGTTTCAAATAAACGCGTTTCGGCAATCATAAGATTAGGGTAATCAGCCAACTCTTCCGGAAAAGCCAGCTCAGTCTGATTCACTTCGGCTTGTAAGCGTGCGACATTGGCAACTAAGGCTCGATAACGCGCGGCACTCTCTTCTACCGTCGCCTCCGTCTTGGTCAAGTCCAATTGTGCAAGCGTTTGTCCTTCTTCAACAATGTCACCCTCTCGCACGTATAAATCTGAAAGAATCCCACCTTCTAACGACTGGATGACCTGCTCTCTTGAGGTCGGAATGACTTTACCCGTGCCTTTGGAAACTTCAACAATGGATGCAAAATAAGACCAGGTCACCAACACAATCAGTAATAACAAAACACACCAAATAATGCGAGAAGACCTAACGATTTCAGCCTCATTCACCTGATCGTTATAGCGGTGCCTATCTTCTTCATAGTTCAATAGAAGAACAGGATCATCGTGACTTGTTGTACGCATACGTAGTCCTTTTATTTTCTTATGTTGCCGGACAATTTAGCGAGCGCAATGTCTTTCGGCTCATCCAACACGACCTGCCCGTTATCGATCACAAGAATGCGATCGACCAATTTCACTACGCTCATTTTATGCGTCGCTACAATTAATGATTTATCGCTAACCCAAGGCTTAAGCTGGCTGAGAAACTGTTTTTCTGTGGTGTCATCCATAGAGGCCGTAGGTTCATCCAGCAATACCACATGAGGGTTACGCACTAATAAACGTGATAATAATAATGATTGGCGCTGCCCACCTGATAAGCCGCCACCGCCTTCACTGATCACATGATCCAAACCCGAAGGCAGTTTTTGAATAAAACTCAAAGCCCCCGTCATACTTAGGACTCTTAACATATCATCATCACCTGCCATGGGTGCACCAAGCATTAAGTTTTCACGGATAGTGCCATGAAATAAAGTCGCATTTTGACTCATTAAACCAATATCTCGGCGCACATCAGCTGGATCAATATGGGCCATACCAACGCCATCTACTGTTACCACACCACTTTTTGCTTCTAACAAACCTGATAAAACCTGCAATAAAGTCGATTTACCTGCGCCATTTCGTCCTAAAAGTGCAATCTTCTCACCTTGTTTGATTTCTAATTTTTTGACTGTTAACGCTGGGGAAGGACTGTCTTCTGCATAGAAAAATGCAGCATTTTCAATACGATAATTGCCATTAATAGCTGTTTTATGAACTTTTTTGGCTCCATCAGGATTATCAACCGGTAATTCCATCACCTGATTAATACTATTAAAAGCAACCTTGGCCTGCTGCCAACGATTTAAAACCTGAGTTAATCCTGCCATTGGACCAATCATGCGCGAACCTAAAATAGAGGCAGCAATCAATGAACCCGTGGTTAAGTCCCCTTCCATCACCATGGGTGCCCCAAACAACACAATGACGGCAAAAGCTGAGCCTTGCACACTTTGCGTCCAGGAGTTTAAATTGTTAGTCAGTGAGCGTAGACGTAGGTTTACATCTGCAGAGACTGCGTTGTAGTTATTCCATTGTGATTGAAAACGTTGCTCTGCCTGTAGTGTTTTAATGTCCTCATTGCCTTGTACGGCTTCTACTAACATGGCATTACGTAGTGAACTTTCGCGCATAGCAGAGTTGGCATATTCACGTAATTTACCTTGCACAAGCAGGCCAGGTATTACCATCAAAATCACAGCAGCAATGGGTATCCAGACTAACGAGCCGGCTAAGTACCAAAAAACCCAACAAAATAAGAAGAAGAACGGCATATCCGCAAACGCCGTCACCGTTGTTGAGGTGAGCATTTCTCGAATGCTATCTAGCTCTCGCACTTGCGAGATAAAAGTCCCGGTAGAGCGTGGTCTATACGAATTTTTAATACGTAACGCATGACCAAACACCCGATCTGAAATTCTTAAATCAGCTCGCTTCCCTACTAAATCCGTGACTCTGGCACGCATATTCCGCATGATAAAACCAAAAACAATGGCAACAATCACACCGGAAAACAGCACATAAAGTGTTGGATAGGACTCGGCTGGAATCACTCTATCGTAGACTTGACGAGTAAATAAAATCCCCGCTAAACCCAATACGTTGACTACAAAAGAGGCGATAAAAATATGGCTGTAAGGACGCCAATCTCTGAGGACGATTTTCCTAAACCAGTTTTTGTCATGTGGCTTAATATAATCATCAATACGTGCATCTGGCACTGTATGCGAAGGGCGTAAAACCACAGCCAAGCTCACGTTATCTAGTAATTCTTGTTCGGTAATACTGCTTTTAACACCCTCATCACCACTATAGGTAATGCCTACATTGCCCTGCTGGTCCATGGTGTCAATCACCGCAATTTGACCGTCTTTAAACTGCACCACCAAAGGCAAACGCCAACTGGTTAATTCATTTCTTTTCAGTTTAATAACACTTACGGTCAACCCAGCCTGACGCGCCATACCACGCAACACATCACTGATAGGATTGTCTTGCAACCACTGACTGGTTAAAGAAATATTTTCTTCAGAACACTCTAAACGATAATGCTTAGCCACCATTAAAATGGCTTCTATCCACGCGCTATAGTCGTTACGACTTCTATCCGCGACAACCGATGCCGCGTTTAATGGCTTTATTTCTTCTTTTTCACTCACGAGTCAATTTCCAATAGATGATCTACATATAGATTTAGGTACTTTAATAAATAGGCAAATAGCTAAATCTATAACTAGTTTCTACTAATTAAAACAAAGCACCGAGCGCTTAGGCTCGGTGCTTTTTTAGTTAACGCTTAGATAAATGAAGAGTTTTGATCCCACTGATCATCTAATGGGTCTACCACTGGCTGTACATCTAATGCCGCCAGATCAAAAGCAGGATCTTCAGTATTAGCAGCTATAAATGTCTGCTCTTCTTCTGGCTCAGGCAAGGTGACAAACTCCTCACCGTCGTCAGTTCCAAGCACATCCTCAAGGGTTAAGGTTAATGGCTCATCGTCCTGACCATCATCCATTGCAAATGTTTCTAGGTTAGAGAAGTCAAAGCCTGCTGAATTCATTTCCGTATCAGGCATGCCTGCTCCAGAAGGCGTGACCGTTACCGTCAGATCAGCCTGCTCGGTTGTTCCATCAACAAACTCCACTTGGTAGGTGAATAGATCATCTACCGGTGCAGTTAAGTGCTTCGAAGCAACATTTGGCGTATAGGTGTAGCTGCCATCACTCTCCACAACTAGCGCACCATGCTCGCCTTGCACTGTAGTGGACGCGCTTACTTCGGTGAAGTTCGCACCACTGTCAGTGGAGATCCATAGAGTCTCTAAGTTATTAACCACATCGAAAACGTCGTTCTCGAATAGATTACCTTCAACTGCTAGCACCTTGTCGGTTAGGTACTGGTCCAGATGGGTTATTGTGGCCGATTCTACCGAGACGCTGGCGCTTCCTCCCAGACTAAGAACCCCTGGATCAACTTCTAAGTGGAATTGATACTCGCCAGCTGGCATATCAGGCACCAATATTTTGCCCGCTCCACCACTACCTAACAGACTGAGTAAAGCTCCTCCATCATAAACAGCATAATCAGTCCAGTTTCCGTCTCCACCGGTTTCAATTGTCAGAGTTGCATTACCAGCCAGACCAACAATGCTACTCATATTTAGGTTGAGTAGCATATCCTGTGTGGTGTTTTGAGCGACCTCAAAGTTTCCTCCGGATTTTTCAGTATCACCTAACACAACACCAGGAATAAGCCCCAAGGACCAGCTAAATTTCACTTCTGTCGGCAGGTTTTCTTCAGCAACATCCTCAACCACATAAGCGTACTTAATTCCCGCCATGGCCGTATCATCGGCTAGGCGCTCACCACTGATCTCGATAGTCAGGGTTGCCGTATCGCTATGAGTACCATCAGAAATGGTATAGGTAAACTCCTCAGACTGAGCGACCGAGTTGCGATCGCCATAAGCGGTGTAACTGTAGTCACCGTTAGATTGAATCACCAGCTCGCCGTAGAGACCCGCAATGGTTGCGCTACCGTCGACAAGTAACTCGACATCACCAGTACTGTTCTCGACCTGAGTGACCACGGTGCCAGGAAGCACGGTATCTTCACCAGCCTCCCCTGTGCCTAAGCCATCACCATCCGGATCGATCACATTGCCGGTTAGCGGATCAGCATCAAAACTAAGCTCCGTTAGCGTTGCAGTGACATCGGCACTCTGTAGCAACGAGAGAGTATTGCTAAGCAATGCCTCAGCTACTGCATCCAGGACATTATCCAGCTGTGCCGATAGCCCCAGAGCATTCAGAGCATCAGAAATAACGCCAACTAATTCGCCTGCACCCAACGCCGTCGTGGTATCAAGTACCGGCTCTAGGATATTTTTAACGATGGTACCCAGTTGTAAGTTCAAGACAGGAATGATGAGGCCACCGTTTAGCGCATCTTCAACCGCATCTAAAACAAGACCCTGATTATCAGGCCCCAGCACCACACCACCTTCACCCAGCTCTTGCAGCGAAATACCATCACCGTTGCTATCCAATAGAGTCCCTAGTGCGCTATCACCCTTACGAACCACTATCGTATAGTTGCCTGGCTCTAAACCTGTCGCCGTAGCAACCAAGGTGTTATCACTGGTTAAACCAAGCACATCTAGACCTGCTACATCACCAACCAAGGGTTGATTATCAGCAGTAGCAATATAGACGCGTTCGCCAAGCTCGTTATAGATTTCGATATTGATGGCATCAGCCACAGCGACCAGTGAAGTCTGACTGACCTCAATGGTTACTTCACCTGTACCACCTGGCTGCACTGTGAAATTGAAGCCATTGGTTGGCGCTCCAGTATCAGTCAGCGTGAGCAGACTAAAGTTATCATCGGATATTGGAGCATGCGTGGTGGCTAGCAACTCACCCAGATCCAGCTCTGCAGTATCGTCAGCAGCATCAAGAACCACAATCTCAGCAGTCGCAGTACCTGGAGTGCTTTCATTACCCGCAGCATCAGTGATGGTTACAGACACGTTGAGTGTTTCACCTTCAGCTGGTGCAGCAACAGTGCCGATCACTTCACCCGCGGTGATGTCG